>JAGKWY010000005.1 GCA_021151625.1 Gammaproteobacteria bacterium
AACTGCCAGTTTGGCATTCAAAGGAGCACCGATTTTCATCCGGATAAAATCGCGCTTTTCGCTGTAAGGCTTATCGTTAATCCCCATAGCTTGTTCCTCAATTTATTGGTTGTTGTGATCGTTATTGGTGATGCCGGGCTGGTTTAAAACTTTTCTGAGTGTAGCACAGGGGGTTGAGCCGTCATTGAAGCGCTTCCGCTTTCGATAGAACAATTGTTTATGGATGAAAGGCTCAACCGGGTCTGGCCGTCACTAGCGGTAGACGAAAAAAAACCGTGCAGTGCACGGTTTTTTATTGGCATTCGATAATCAGCGCGATTAACGCTCCAGGTATTGCAGTTTGCCTGGAACGCCATCCCACTCGGCGTGGTCGGCAGGTGCATCTTTGATCTCGGTGATGTTCGGCCATACCTGTGCCAGCTCGGCATTTAATTCAAGGAATACCGCTTGATCATCAGGCAACTCGTCTTCAGAGAAGATGGCACCTACCGGGCATTCAGGTTCGCACAGGGCGCAATCAATACATTCGTCCGGGTGAATCACCAGAAAATTGGGGCCTTCGTAGAAGCAATCTACCGGGCAAACTTCCACACAGTCAGTGTGTTTACATTTGATGCAATTTTCCCCAACTACAAACGTCATAGGAGACTCCCACAGGTAACAGAATTCAGTAATCAGTGTGCGCCGCGAACTGGCGATACGCAAGAAGCGCGCATTCTAAACAGCCCGGCCCAATTTGGGTAGGCTTTTTGCTTTGAATCCGCATGGAAAATCGCTCAATTGCGCGTGAAAAAGCACAATTGAGAATAGTTCTTTTTAAATAGAAATTTTATTGATAAACCATATCGAGTTTACCAATAGCCATATCGGGTTTGCCAATAGCCATATCGGGTTTGCCAATAGATAGTCCCGGTTATTTTCCGCGTGCGTAGAGATCCTTCAAACGATACAACTGTTCAAGCGCTTCGCGCGGCGACAAATTATCCGGATTGATTTTGTGTAACGCGGCTAAGGCCGGATTGGGTAACGTATCAAACAAACCGGATTGAGCAGGTGATTCTGCAGGTGCAGCAGCGACTGGAGTATTTTGTGGCGTTACTACTGATGGTTTTTCTACAGATGGTGTTATTACTGATGTTGCCGTAGCGGGTTGCGTATTGGTTTGCTCATTCAACGATGGTGCAGCTGATTTAATTGAGTGCGGATGCTCGCCATTTTCCAGCAGATGTAATTGTTGCTGTGCTTCGGCCAACACTGCGGCGGGTATACCCGCCAGCTTGGCAACTTGCAAACCATAACTTTTACTGGCCGGGCCTTCCTGCACTTTATGCAGGAACACAATATTGTCTTTGTGTTCGGTCGCATTCAAATGCACATTCACAATGCCGGGAACTGTTTCGGGCAGTGTGGTGATTTCAAAATAATGCGTTGCAAACAAGGTGAAGGCGCGCACTTTTTCGGCGAGATGTTTTGCACAGGCCCATGCGAGTGAGAGGCCATCGAAGGTACTTGTGCCGCGGCCAATTTCATCCATCAATACCAAGCTGCGTGCAGTGGCGTTGTGCAAAATGTTTGCTGTCTCGGTCATTTCCACCATAAACGTAGAGCGGCCACCGGCCAAATCATCCGATGAGCCTATGCGCGTGAAAATACGATCGACAATACCAATGTCGGCTGCTTGTGCGGGCACAAAGCTGCCAATGTGCGCCAGCAAGGTAATTAATGCTGCCTGCCGCATATAAGTCGATTTACCGCCCATATTTGGGCCGGTAATGATCAGCATATGGCGCTGCGGATTAAACTCCAGATCATTAGGTACAAAGGGCGCGCTGGTAACTTGCTCTACCACCGGGTGACGGCCGCCGGTGATATGAATCCCCGCAGCGAGTGATAAGTTTGGTTTACAAAAGCCCAGTGCGTCGGCGCGTTCGGCGAGTGTGCCGATAACATCCAATTCAGAAACTGCTGCGGCAGAATCCTGCAAGGGAATTAATTGCGCATTTAAAATATCGATCAACTCTTCGTAGAGTGCTTTTTCACGTGCGAGTGCGCGGCTTTGTGCAGAGAGCGCCTTATCTTCAAATTCTTTTAATTCGGGTGTGATATAGCGCTCGGCATTTTTCAGTGTCTGGCGGCGAATATAATCGGCCGGTGCTTTTTCTGATTGTGCTGAAGTTAATTCAATAAAATAACCATGCACACGGTTGTAGCCGACTTTCAAGGTTGGAATACCGGTGCGTTCGCGCTCGCGTGTTTCCAGGTCTAACAAATATTGGCCTGCATTGGTGCTGATGTTGCGCAGGTCATCCAGTTCGGCATCGTAACCTTCCGCAATTACACCGCCATCGCGAATCACCACTGGCGGGTTTTCAATAATTGCACGCGACAATAAATCCACTAACTCAGGAAAGGTAGAAATTTGTTGTGCGAGATTTTTTAATTGCGCTGATTTTTTTGTTGCCAGTTCATTTTGCAATTCAGGATAAGTGGCAATCGACATCAGCAAGCGCGACAAATCGCGCGGACGCGCCGAGCGCAAAGCAAGGCGGCCCAGAATGCGCTCCATATCGCCAACACGTTTTAAAATCCCGTTAAAAATTTCAAATGCATAATTCTGTTGCAGTTCTGCAATGGCATCCTGGCGATTAATCAATAGATTCAGGTCGCGCAGTGGGCGATTCAACCAGCGGCGCAGCAAGCGGCTGCCCATGCTGGTGGCGGCGCGATTCAACACTGAAAAGAGTGTGTGTTCATCGCCGCCGGTTAAGTTGATATCCAGTTCCAGATTGCGACGGGTGGCTGCATCCATAATCACCGCTTCATCGCGATTCTCATGGGCGAGGCTGCGCACGTGGGGCAGGGCGGTGCGCTGGGTTTCACGCGCGTAACTCAATAAACAACCTGCGGCGCAAATCGCTGTTTTTAAATGATCGCAACCGAAACCGGCGAGGTCTTTGGTGGCAAATTGCTGGATCAACAAGCGCTCGGCGGTTTCCAGGTCAAATTCCCAGGGGCCGCGGCGGCGCAGGCCTTTGCGATTTTCTACCAGTGCAGGCGTAGTGATGTGGTCACTAATCAGTAACTCGGCTGGGCTCAAACGCTGCAATTCGCCCAGTGCAGTTTCCAATCCTTCTACTTCCAGTACCAGAAAGCGGCCGCTGGCCATATCCAATGAGGCAATACCAAAGGTTTCATCGGATTGATGCAGGGCGACCAGCAGGTTATCGCGGCGTGAATCGAGCAGTGCTTCATCGCTCACGGTACCTGGCGTCACTATGCGCATCACTTTGCGCTCAACCGGCCCTTTACTGGTTGCCGGGTCGCCAATTTGCTCGCAGATAGCTACCGAAACCCCGGCTTTTACCAGTTTGGCCAAATAGCCATCAGCCGCATGGAAGGGAATTCCTGCCATAGGAATGGGCTCACCATTGGATTTACCGCGTGCAGTCAGGGTCACATCCAGCAGTTCAGACGCCTTTTTAGCATCGTCGAAAAACAGCTCATAAAAGTCGCCCATACGGTAAAACACCAGCTCATCTTTGTGCTGGGCTTTTATGCGCAGGTATTGCTGCATCATGGGGGTGTGCTGATCGGTAGGTTCTATAGTATTCATTGAGTCAATTGTTTAACTATGAGGTTAATGTATTTGGCCATATTCGAGGAGGATAGAGCCTGCTAGCGGGCCAACTCACACGGCGGGGCAACAAGTTGGGCGCATTATCCCATAGTCTTGTTAGTAGGGGGAAACAGGGGGTAAGATATTAAAGTTCCCACCAGTCCGGTAATAAATGACGGATTTGTGCCTGTCCAAAGCGCTGATCCAACAACCACAAATAACCGGAATCGGATTGGTTGCGAATTACTCTCCCGGCTGCTTGAATAACTTTTTGAATCCCCGGATAGGTGTAAGTAAAGTCATAACCCTGTCCAAATTGTTCTTGCATCACACTGCGCAAATATTCGTTGACGGGGTTGATCTGGGGTAAACCCAGGGTTGCAATAAAAGCACCTTTCAATGCATCGCCGGCCAGGTCAACGCCCTCGCTAAAAACTCCTCCCAATACCGCCAGTCCCAAGAGATTGTTGTGCTGGTTAAATTGCGCGATGAAATTTTCCCGATCCTGCTCGTTCATGCGGCGTGATTGCACAAGGAGTTGAATGTCCTGCTGGATAAAACGTTTGCGTAGCTGCTGTTCTGCTTGTTGCAGAAATTCATAGCTGGAAAAAAATACCAACGCATTGCCGGGCGATTTTTGCAGTTGTTGCTGGATAATATCGCACAGCGGATCTAATGCTGCCTGACGATCTTTGTAGCGTGTAGATAAGTTGTTGGCAATTTTGACGTCGAGCTGGTGGGCGCTAAAAGGCGATGGGACTTTAATATGTACGCTGTCCTCTGGCAAACCCAATAGTGTTTGATAATAATGTGCCGGGTGCAGTGTGGCTGAAAAAAAGCAGGCACTGTGTGCAAAACTGAGCCGTGCCGCCAATTGGCGTGCGGGAATCAAGTTGCGCAGGGTCAGGATTTCCTCTTTATTGCCCGTTGTTTGCATATCGACGCAAAAGTCCTGGTCAAAAATTTCTGCAATACGTTGGTAATTAAGTGCGGCAAAGAAAAATTCCTGGGCAATTGTTTCCTGAACCGAGTGTTCGGGGTTGTGTTGCAAAAATTCGCTATAGCTATTGGTGAAATCAATCAGGGTATGACCGAGTTTTTCCGGCAATATATCTATGTGGACTAAATCGCTGGCTGATTCAGGAAAGGTTTTTAATAGCGCAAGCCAGGCTTTATTAACTTTTTCCAGTGGCTTCTTAAGTGTTGTTGGCACTGCTTTTTTAGCAGCGAGCAAATCAGCGCGTCGCAATTCGGCACTGTACATGCTACGCCCGCGTTCAATTAAATTGTGGCTTTCATCCACCAGTAGGTAGGGGCTCCACTCGAATTGATTGGTTAGTCCTAACAGTAGCGGTGTGCCATCAAAAAAATAATTAACATCGGCCACTACTATGTCCACCCAGCGGCTCATCTCCATACTCAAATAAAACGGACAGATTTCGAATTGATCCGCAAGCTGGTTAAGCACTTTTTTATCTAGCAACGGGATTCCAAAAGCAGCTTGCCGTGCAGTTTCCAGCTTGCTGTAAAAATCCAGTGCATAGGGGCAGGAATCGCCGTGGCATTTTTTATCGGGTTCCAGGCAGGATTTTTCTTGGGCCGTTAATTCCAGAGTGCGCAATGGCGTTGCTGCATCACTGGCAAGGAGCTGGATATTTTCCAGCGCTAGTTGTTTGCCGGTGGTTTTTGCTGTGAGATAAAAAATTTTATCTACCGATGTACGCGGTATTGATTTAAGTGCAGGAAACAGTGCTGCCAGTGTTTTGCCTGTACCCGTGGGAGCCTCGGCCAGAACTACCCGACCCATAGCTGCAGCTTTATAAACAGCTTCCGCCATAACGCGTTGTGACGCGTGCATCTCACCGTACGGAAATTGCAAGTGCTCCAGCCACTGATGTAATTGCTGTTGGCGCTGGTTGAGTTGCGCTTGCCAGGCACAATATTTTTGCGCTAATTGTTCAAAATAATCTTGCAGCTCGCTGGCCTGCCAAGTTTCTTCCAGGCGATATTCAGTTTCCGTAGCTAACTCAAAATAAATCAGCGACAAATTTATTTCATCGCACTGGTGTTGGGCGCAATACATCCAGCCATAGCATCTGGCTTGTGCCCAATGCATGATGCGATGATTCTCGGGGATGCGATCCAGGTCGCCATAAAAGGTTTTTATTTCTTCAATACAATGTGCGTCGGGATCATAACCGTCGGCGCGCCCCCTAAAGGTGATTGAATCATAAGTGATAATTAAACTGACTTCAGTTTGATAGTCCTTAGGGCGCGTTGCAGTTACTTTTTGATGGCCCTCGATTCCTTCTTGCCCGGTGGGTGCAGGAGTAAAGCGCCGGTCCAGACTGCCAGTTTTTGCTGCAAATTCCACCAGGGTTTTAATCGCGACTGACTTCATTTTCTTTGTGGCAGCTACAGGTTTATGACCAGCGGACATAGCAAACCTCCGCTGGAATATTGTGCCTGGAAAAATAATCCAGCCAGCGCGCCTGATTATCCTGAATGCGGTCTCCGGGACCTTTTACTTCAATCATGCGATAGGTTTTTTGATCCGGAAAAAACTGGATCAAATCAGGAAAGCCGCTGCGATTATTTTTTATATCGAATAGTAGACGTTCGAAAATTGCGCTGAGATGTGCGGCTGGAATAGATTCCAGTGCTAGTTCAAGTAATTCCCTGCTGAAGAATGACCAATTCACAAAGTGATTGGCAATACCATATTTGGTTTCCCAGTAATAAATGATATGGGCCTGGTATTGGTTGGTATGCAGCAGTGCACGCAATTGATTAATGCCGGGGCGATTGGCGACAAAATTTTCCTGATACATATCCAGTGGTGCGGCTTGAAAAGGGTTGGCAAAGGCGCCTTCAATACCGCGAAACATTTCCGGCCATAACCATAGGCCGAACAATCCGCCGATCAAGGCGTTTTCTGCATGAAAGCAGGGCGCTGCCTTGCTATCCAACGACAACCGTACAACTTCTTCAACCCGTAGCGCGCTACCTTGTTCATCAATCCGAGGGGCAAGTGTGAGTTGTTGTTCGCCAATAACTGCAGCAATTTTTTTGGAAAAACCAATGCCCAGTTTTTTAGCAAGCCTTGGTGCCATACGCTGCGCAACTTGTAATTCATGTTCATCTTGCGGTGTGTCCAGCAATTCATTTAGCAAGGCCCAGGCACGGGGAAAATCACTTTGTTTTTCCAGCAGGCGGATCCGCCGTTCGCGCGCTGGTGGTAAGTGGCTTTGCTCATAGAGTTGCAGGGCTAACAAATGTTCGCCGGCGCGCTCCAGCTCATAGGCAATGTAGTTAACCAGTTTGGCACGACGGCGCTGTAATTTTTCGTTAGTGTTTGCAGCAGGTAATTGCGCGGCGATTTGAATTAGTGTTGTAGCGCTGGTATCCGCTTCAAGCTGCTCGCGTAATTGCACCAGGTGTTGATATTGGTTTAATTCGTCCCTACTGCTAAATACTCGGTGTTGCTGGTCGATGGTGTAACTTTCGTAACGAAACAATCCCAAGTCCTGCAGCACAAATTCGGTAAGATCCTGATGGCTATTGCCAAAAAACAAAAGCAATAAAGTGCGGATTATGGCCTGGTTATCCAAATAATAGGCATCGCCACATTGGCTGTCGGTCCACTGTTGCCAGGTTTGCATTTGGGGAAATTGAATTTGCAGCTGTTGAACCAGAATTTCCTTGCGCGCGTTTTTAAGGCCGGTGAGTTGCGTACTAAATAAGGTTAGTAGCTCTGGTTTAGTTAATGCGTTAGCTAATTCACCCAGGTCAATTGGAATATTGCGGTGTAGTAAGCCTGCTGTAATCAGTTGCTGTACACTCGCATCTATACTGGCAATTTCGGCGTAGTCCAGTTTGTCGCGCCGAAATAATGGACCTTTGCGGCTGGATAATCGCACCAGCAAACATTGTGCATCACGCGTCAATTGGTTAAACCGCTGCAGAAATTCGCGTTCATCTTCATTCAATAAATCGGCGTAACGCGCTTGCACCCAAGTCACCAGAAACTGAAAATTCTTTAGATAGTAATCGGGTGCGAGATCAGCAGGGCGGTTTAATAAATCGTTCATTGTTGATCATCGAATCAGTGTAAGTGTCCCGGAGTGCACAGGTTGCAATTTGCATGAGTTTGGTGACGGGAAATATGAATTGTCTCTATCTGTTCACAATAACGCAAACACTGGCGGGTTGATTCTTGTAACACTTGGGTGATTAAATCCGGCTCTTTGGCAAATCTCCCAAAATTCCACTCGCGCCAGCGCGAATTCTGGCTAAACTTGTTGAAGTCTTGTATCCAATGTTCAGGGAATTATCATGAAAAATAAGTCTAATTTGTTCCTGTTGTCTTCCTTATCCCTCGCACTATTGACCTTGCATGGCTGCGGCGGCGGCGGGGGCGATGCTGAGAAAGCGCCAGAGCCTACTGGTCCGGATATTTACCAGGTGGGTACTTATCCCCGCTTTGACCCTATAGTATCTGATCTTCCCTTCAATACTGACCTGATTTTTGCCAAGGCCAAAGAGACCGATGGTACAGCGGATTTAGGTGCACCTACTGACCCGGTGCGCGCAACTATGAACCAGATGGATGGTTTCTCATCATCAGCATTTTTTGATGTATTAATCAGTGGCAGCCTGACTCCTGCCAGTGCCATTGCCGGTAAAACTGTATTTCTGGTGGAGCTGAACGCAAATGGAAAGGATGCGCTCGACCCAGCCAATATTGTGGGTGTGACTGGCCTGGCCAGTTTTGATGTGCAGGTGGTATCGCTGGATGGTGGCACCAATAACACTGTGCGTATTCGTCCCACCAAACCGCTCAAACCCAAAAGCAAGTATCTGGTAGTGCTGACCAATGACTTGAAGGATGGTGCCGGTGCGGCCCTGACTCGCTCCTGGACTTACAACGCCCTGCGCGACCCGGGTTATGAAACCCTGACTGCGCTGGTGCCAGTGCGTAATGCGATTGTTGGCTGGGAAACCATTGCCAGCAAATTCCTGGCTGCGGCCAGCGGTGGCCAGCTCACTGAAGCAGCGGCCAAAGAAAAGCTGGTGTTGACCTACACCTTTACTACCACTGACCCACTCACACCTTTGGTTGCTATGGCGGCGCCGCGTGCCGCTATTGCCGGTACCCAAATCGCAGCAGGTGTTCCTGCAACAACTGCAGTGGCCAATGCCGTGCAATTGGATTCGCTTAAACTGTTGTCCACACCCAAAGCGCGCGATTTGGGTGTGTCCGGATTCACAGGCATCGACTTCAATAATTTCAGTAGTGCGTTGGCGGTGGGTGTTGGCAAGCTCTACACCGGCTATATCAAATTACCTTACTACCAAACTGCCGCTACAGGCCTGGCATTTGGTGAGTATTTGAAACGTACCTGGAAACCGGACCTCACCCTGGCGGGTGCACTGGGCGTAACTGTTCCGGCGGATGTGGATGGCAGTTACAACGTGACCTATCGCTATCCCTTTGCGGCAAAAACTGCTGATGAGTCAGTTCCCTTGCAGGTCACTATGCCGCAAGACAATTGGGTTCCCGGTTATGCCGGCGCGGCAAACTGCGGCCAGATCTACGCAGCAACCGGCTATCCCACAGTTATCTATGTACACGGGATTACCAGTGATCGCGCCTCGGTTATTGCCTTGGGCCATACGCTGGCGAGCCGTTGCATAGCAACAGTGGCGATAGATTTACCGGTGCATGGTGTTCCCGCCAACAGCGCCCTGGTGAATGTGCTCAACGTGGAGAAGAGTAAAAGCATTCCTTTTGCTCAACTCTATGGCGCTAATACTCCCCATGAGCGCCACTTTAATGTGGCAGGTTCCGGCGGCGCGCCGGCACCGATGAACTTCACCACACCGGGTACAACGGATGGTTCAGGTGCGCAATTTATAAACCTGGGGTATTTAGCCAATACGCGCGATAACAATCGCCAGGCAGTGATGGATTTGCTCAACCTGAATGCGAGCCTGGGTAACGTGGATACGGAAATGCGCAAGTCGGTTGCTACCGGCCTGGATTTGAATCGCGTCTATGTGGTGGGTGTATCACTCGGCGGTATTTTAGGTAGCGTATTTACTACGGTTAACCAGATTGCTATCGCCAATGAGGCTAAAGTGGGCCTCACTTCAAACCTGAAACCTATTCGCGGGCTGGTAACCAGTACAGCAGGTACACAAGTAGCGCAAGTATTGGTGAACTCCATGACCTTTGCACCAGTGATTAATGGTGGTTTGGGGGCTAGCGGCGTTAATGTAGGCACAACTAACTACGAGCGCTTCCTCTACGCCGCGCAAACCGCAATGGACTCCGGTGACCCGGTTAACTTTATGGAGACTCTGGCGAAGCTGGGTGTACCTGCGCTGGTACAGCAAATCAATAACGATGCCGTGATTCCGAATGGTGCAACCGGTGCGCCATTGATGGGAACCAAAGCCATGGCCAGTTTGTTGGGAGCTACGCAATTGGGGCTTGGCGCTACCCAACTGGGTCGTGGTTATGTCAAACATACAGCAGGTGGTCACTCTTCATTATTGCGTCCTGAGGGTGGTGCGCCGCAAGTAACTGCTGAATTGCAAACCCAGGTAGTCACCTTTGTATTGAATAACGGCAACGTATCTGTAGGTGGAGCTGCGCCGGGCAATATTGAATTGCCCAGCAACTAAATTTTTTGCTGGCAGTTAATACTTTTTGATGGAAAACAACCCCGGCTAGCCCGGGGTTTGTTTTTTGTACAACAAGAATTTACGCGTTGCTGGCGCAATAACTGCTTATGAATAAGGTAAACTGCCGCCACTTTTTTGCAGCCTTGAAATCTTGCTGTATTGATTAGTTGATGAGTTGATGCTTATGACCCCACGCAATTATTTGTACCTGCTAAAAAAATACGATGAGTATCAAGCACAGATTGAACGCTTGCTCGAATCAATCGTGACTTCGCTATCGCCCAATAAATTGGAAACTTCCAATGATCAGTTAAAGGAAGTGGTAAAGCGCTTGCACGACTCCTATCCCTTTGTGGAATTAATTTATTGCCTGGACGAAAAGGGAATTCAAACCACTGAATCTGCTGTATCACCAACAGTGCCAGATCCAAAACGTCGCGAACCGGGGTTAGGGTCAGATCGCAGCAACCGCGTTTATTACAGCAAGGCGCGCGATAATGCAGCGACAGCGACGGTTACTCAGCCCTATCTTTCCAGTGCCACGCATCAGTTAGCGATTTCAGCGGTGCAACGTTTTATCGATTCCAATAACGCCACGCGCTATCTGGTAATTAATTTTAATCTGGAAAAACTGATCACCTTTTTAAATGGCGACAGTTTGCGCCGCGCGGTGCATCCGCTGTTTCAAGTGGTGTACGGTATTATCGGCGGCATGTTGGTATTGGTGGCGGGCTTGCTGTTGTATTCAGCGGGGAGCTCGTTGTTTGACGTGGTACATGAGCACACCAATACCGCGACCCAGGCATTCCATCTGGTAATTCTGGTAACCCTTGGCTTGGCCATTTTTGATTTGGGTAAAACGATTCTGGAAGAGGAAGTATTGCTGCATAAAGATATTCATCACACAGGTTCAACGCGCCGCACCATTTCGCGCTTTATGTCGGCCATTGTAATTGCGGTATCGATTGAATCCCTGCTGTTGATGTTTAAATCGTTACTCGGTGATGCGACCCATTTGAATTCTGCGGTGTTGATGCTGTTTGCTGCGGTGGCATTGTTGGTGGGCTTGGGTGCTTATCTCAAACTCACCAGTGAGAAAAAATAATTTCTCTCTCGAATTAAACCCCTCCCTAACCCTCCCATTAAAAAAGGGAGGGGATATAAAGCTCCTCCCCCTGCCAAAGGGGAGTTTGGGAGGGGGTGGCGAGATACAAGTTTCTCCTCCTGCCAAGGGGGAGTTTGGGAGGGGGTTAATAATTTATGTCCACTAAAAATAAAACTGCATTTGTGTGCAATGAATGCGGCGCTGATTATAAAAAATGGCAAGGCCAATGCACTGAATGCGGAGCCTGGAATTCAGTCACTGAAGTGCGCCTCGGCCCAACACCTGCCAATCGTTCCGCCAAATTCGAAGGCTATGCGGGCGGCGCAACTGGCAATAAAATTCAAACCCTCGCCGAAATTGCATTGGCAGATGTGCCGCGGTTCAGCAGTGGAACGGGTGAGTTCGATCGCGTGCTGGGTGGCGGTTTTGTGCCCGGCTCTGTGGTGTTGATCGGCGGTAATCCCGGTGCAGGAAAATCAACGCTCTTGCTGCAAACCCTGTGCAATCTCGCACGGGTAATGCCTGCACTTTATATCACCGGCGAAGAATCGCTCCAGCAGGTTGCCATGCGTGCGCAGCGTTTGGGTTTACCCACTGATCAATTGCAAATGCTGAGTGAAACCAGCGTTGAATCTATTTGCGCAACAGCGCAACAGGTCGCCCCTAAAGTGATGGTGATCGACTCCATTCAAGTCATGCACATGGAAGATATTTCTTCCGCTCCCGGTTCGGTTTCACAAGTGCGCGAAAGTGCCGCTTATTTAACGCGCTTTGCCAAACAAACTGGCACAGTGCTGGTGTTGGTCGGGCATGTCACCAAAGATGGTTCACTCGCCGGCCCTAAAGTACTTGAGCATATGATCGACTGCTCGATTTTATTAGAGGGCGATAACGATTCGCGCTATCGCACCTTGCGCGGCAATAAAAACCGTTTCGGTGCGGTGAATGAGCTGGGTGTATTTGCCATGACCGAGCAGGGCATGCGCGAAGTAAATAATCCGTCGGCTATTTTTTTGCAGCGCGCGGAAGATGCGGCACCCGGTTCGGTGGTGATGGTGATGTGGGAAGGCACACGGCCATTGCTGATTGAAATCCAGGCCCTGGTAGACGACAGCCATCTCGGCAACCCGCGCCGCGTTGCAGTGGGCATGGATCAAAACCGTCTCGCCATGTTGCTCGCCGTGTTGCATCGCCACGGTGGCATTATGGTTGGCGATCAGGATGTATTTGTGAATGTGGTTGGTGGTGTGAAGGTGATGGAGACCAGTGCTGACCTTGCCGTCTTGCTCGCGATTGTTTCCAGTTTTCGCGATCGTATTTTGCCGCAGGATTTAATTGTCTTTGGCGAGGTAGGTTTGTCCGGTGAAATTCGCCCGGTACCCAGTGGCCATGAACGTTTGCGTGAGGCGGCCAAGCATGGTTTCAAGCGCGCGATAGTCCCCTTCGCCAATGCGCCGCGTGACAAAAATTTGGGAATTGAAGTGGTGGCAGTGAAAAATTTGCAAGAAGCACTCAACGCACTTTAGCGAACTCGATAACCGATAATTAGTAAATTAATCTTCCCTGCGCAATTCAATAATCCGGCGATCTATATGCCGGATTTTTTCTTCCGCCGCGCGAAAGTTGGGAATGCTTTGAAATAGTTCATCCAGGCTGCCGTCCTGCTGCGCAATCAGTAAGCCCTGTTCGATGCGTTTGGCTAGCTCGGGGTGCTTTTTATTCAGGAAAAAATAAATTGGTTGCGGGTAGTGGATAAGCAGATTTTTTTCGGCGATTAGGCCCAGATCCCGATATTTCTCCAGTTCGTAATCAATTTCTTGCAGGCTGCGCGCCATATAGTCAAAACGCTTAATGGCCAGCATGCGAAACATGGCATCGAATGAATAGGTGGTTACTATTGGTAAGCCGTTAAACTTGTAGACTTCGGTATCGCTCCAATGAATGCCGGAGCCAATTTTAAACTGGCGTAAATCGGCCAGATTACGCACCTCGCTAAACCTGGCTTGATCATCCGCGCGAATCAATAACACACGGTATTCGTTGATACCGCGCAGTAAGTTAAATCGTACGGGAATCAATTCTTCTTCGCGCGTCTTGTTACTGCTGCTCCAAATAATATCGACTACGCCCTGCTTCAATAGCAGCCGGTAGCGCTCGCGCCCAACTATCTGGTTGTGGTGAATGATCTGGTATTTTTCCTGGGCTGTTTCGGCACTTTTATCTAATGCCAACTGCAATACTTTTTCGTAATAAATGCCAGTAGCCGCAGGCTCCATCGACCCGGGCGGAGGAATAACCAGCGGTATAGGTTGGGCCTGGCACCATGGGCCAACAACCAATAGCAATAAAGCGCAAACAACGCGCATAACTCTACACATAGTGATTACAGCATCAGTGATCGTTTTCTATCAGCGTAAGCAGCTCGTAAAGCAGAGTCCTGTCGGCGGGAGTGTCAGGCTGAAATTCAAAGCCCAGGTGTTGCTCGCGTACATGGATTAATCGGCCATGCAGGTTGAGCAGTTTTTTGTTGGAAGTCACCAGATTTAATTCATCCAGTTTGATATGCACCCGTAATGGGTCGCCTTTTTGCAACAAGTGCTCACTTAAAATAACCAGGCGAGCACCGGATTCAGAGAGATCAATAACATGAGCTTCCCAGCTTTTGGTGGAATACTGTAATTCCGCCACAGCTCGCAGAGGGAAGCGCGGGTGGCGGCGTTTGTCCTCTGGAGATACGTCATCGCTGGTGGTTTGCTCGGCCATTATTTTTGTTCGCTCCGCTGTTGTTCGGTAATTGAGTTAATAGTCACTCATCAATTCATTCAGCTCGCGCTCTGCAGCGCTGGCGTCGCCCAGGTTTAA
Source organism: Gammaproteobacteria bacterium (assembly GCA_021151625.1). Classification (GTDB taxonomy): domain Bacteria; phylum Pseudomonadota; class Gammaproteobacteria; order Pseudomonadales; family Cellvibrionaceae; genus Cellvibrio. The sequence continues at coordinate 14,274 of JAGKWY010000005.1, forward strand.
CTCAATCAAACGGCGCAAGTGACTGACACTATCAATATCAATCGTAGTGCACATCAACCCGGTTTGGTTGTGATGCTGGTGGGCAACACTCACGGTCATGGCAATGCTGGTTTGATCCGATAGTAGAATTTTTACCAGTATTGGCAGGTCCTTTTTTACCTCGGCAGGTAGTTGCTGCTGGATCAATAGGCCCTTGAGCGAAATATCTAACAGACTGGCGCGCCAGTGGCAATCGCCCTGTGCCAATTCGACGTGGGCATCAAAAAGAATTCGGCTGAATTTGCGGCGCTCTTGAGCGCTCTGCGTTTTTTTTGTACTGGTCATAGCGGATTCGTAAATCATTTCAGGTAAGGTCTGAGCTTCAGTGTAGCTGGCACTGGCCGTTTCGCCATGGCGCAAATATGTAGCAAAGTGTTACTGCCCGGTTTTCGCCACTGCCGCGTTTGCCGGGGTTGCGGCCAAGCCCTATAATCCGGCTGTTTTTTATCTCATTGATCCTACAGCTAAAAAGACTAAATCCTATGACAGATTTTCGTATCGGCATCGACCTTGGCGGCACTAAAACCGAGGTTATCCTGCTCAACGGCAACAGCCAGGAGCTATTCCGCACCCGCATTCCCACTGTGCGTGATGACTATAGCGCGACCCTGCGCGATATCGCCGGGTTAGTGGCGCAAGCCGAGGCGGCAGCAGGCCAAACCAACTTGCCTGTGGGCATTGGTATTCCAGGTACAGTATCGCGCAAAACCGGTTTTGTGAAGAACGCCAACTCTACCTGGTTAAACGGCAAGCCCTTCCAGAAAGACCTGTCCGAGTTTTTAAAGCGCGATGTTAAAGTCACCAACGATGCCAACTGCCTGGCAGTGTCTGAAGCAACTGATGGCGCCGGCCGTGGATATGATCTGGTATTCGCCGGCATTATCGGTACTGGCTGTGGTGCAGGTGTTGCCTATCAGGGCAAGCCTATTGTTGGTCCAAACGGGGTCGCGGGTGAGTGGGGGCATAATCCTTTAGCCTGGACTTCCGAAGCGGATTTAAACGCGCGCCCCTGTTATTGCGGCAAAGCCGGTTGTCAGGAAACTTTTTTGTCCGGTACCGGTTTATGTCTTTCCTATCAATTAATCACGGAAGAAAAGTTGAAGGGCCATGAAATTGTGGCCTTGGCGGAACAGGGCGATGCTGTTGCCAAAGAAGTGTTAGCCAATTATTTCGATCAACTCGCGCGCGGCCTGGCGACCATTATTAATGTAATGGACCCGGATGTGATTGTGTTGGGCGGCGGTGCTTCCAATATCGCCGCAATCTACACTGAAGTACCCAAGTTGTTGCCTCATTATGTATTTGGGCGCGAGTGCGATACGCCGATTGTGCCGGCAGTGCACGGCGATTCCAGCGGCGTGCGCGGTGCCGCATGGTTAAATCCAATTGTGTAAGGCGCGCACTATGTTGAACAATAAAAAGCCCATCGTTTATTTGATGGGCTTTTTATTTTTTGCATTTTCATTTGTTGCTCATGCGCAAACTGCATCGCCGGAAAATATTCCATCGGTACCACCGTCCACTCCCAAAAAAATTGCTTCGCTGAATATTTGTATCGATCAATTATTATGGGAGCTGGTGCCCCATGAGCGTTTGGTGTCGATTAGTTACCTGACTGCTGATCCAATTTGGTCGCCCATTGCCGAGCAGGTAAAAGGCATGTCGGTCAACCATGGTTTAGCTGAAGAAATTGTACCGCTGCAGCCCGATGTGATTTTTGCTGGCGAATTTGATGCCGCCACTGCCATCGAATTGCTAAAAAAATTGAACAAGCGTGTCGAGCGCCTACCACTGCCACGCAAGCTGGACGATATTAATACACAGATTTTGCAATTGGCTGACATGGTGGGCGAGCGCCCAAAAGCCGAGCAAATGGTGAGTAACATCAACGCGCAAATTGCTGAGCTACAAGCCGCCAAGCAGGGTAAAACCCCGCTCACTGCCTTTTGGTATTCCGCCAATGGTGTCGTGATTGGCGATGGCACACTCGAGCATGAATTTATGCAACTGGCAGGTTTGCGCAACCTGGCCGCTGAGCGCGGTATGTTTGGTTTTAATCAGCTCGATTTGGAATTGCTGCTCAGTGCCAAACCGCAAATTTTAATTGTGGAGCAGGGCAGTGATGATGCCTATTCACTCGCGCGCGAATACCTCTCCCACCCAGCCTTGCAACATGCAGATTTTAAAGTGGTGACTTTGCCGGCAGGTTTGTCCGGCTGTGCAGCAACGGTGATTGGCGATGTTGCAACACAACTTAAAAATTCGTTAGCGGAATAAATTATTCGCGCAATAGTCCATCAGCGACATTAATCAGAATACAGGTAGGAACCTTTGCAAACCCGAATCTCTTTTACCGTGTTAACCGGATTGTTGGTGCTTGCTATTGCGCTTGCGTCGGTTATCGCACTTAACACTGGCCTTGCCGATATTGAAGTCGTGCGCGGCTTGCAGGATTTTTTTAATGGCGAGCAAAGCCTTGCGGCCAATGTGGTAGGGCAAATTCGTTTGCCACGGTTACTGCTCGCCATTGTCATAGGTGCAACGCTCGGCATGAGCGGCGCTGCCATGCAGGGCTTATTGCGCAACCCACTGGCTGACCCGGGCGTATTGGGGGTGAGCAGTGGTGCCGCCTTTGGTGCAATTTGCACGTTATATTTTGGTGTTGCCGCCAGTGCTTGGTATTGGTTACCAGGCGCAGCCATTGTCGGTGCATTGTTCACTTTGTTTATGGTGTATGTGCTCGCTGGTTTACACAGCAGTATGCTCGCGTTAATTTTAGCGGGCACAGCAATGAGTGCCATTATGGTGGCGTTAATTGCGGTCGCGTTGAATTTTGCACCCAGTTTGTATGCGATGCAGGAAATTGTGTTCTGGATGCTGGGTTCTTTAGCGAATCGCCATTTCGATCATGTCAGTATTGCCTTGCCACTCGCACTGATTAGTTGGGTAATGATGCTAAGTCGCAGCCGTTTTCTTGATGCACTTAGTTTGGGGGAAGATAGTGCGCGCTCACTTGGTTTTAACAATCAACGTGAGCGTTGGATTTTATTACTGGGCATTTCCATCGGCGTTGGTGCTTGCGTAGCGGTCAGCGGCGCAATTGGTTTTATCGGTTTGGTGATTCCGCATTTGTTGCGCCCCTTTGTGGGCTATCGCCCGGGGCGATTAATGTTTGCCAGTGCACTGGGCGGCGCTTTGTTATTGGTGTTGGCCGATATTCTGGTGCGCCAGTTTGACAGCGCGCGTGAATTAAAACTCGGTGTAGTTACCTCATTAGTGGGTGCGCCGTTTTTCCTGTTATTAATTTTAAAAACCCGTTCACGGTGGGCTTGATAATGACAACCACACTGAAAGCCAAAACTGTTTCTGTTATTCGCGACAACAACACGATTATCGATCGCATCGATGTGCAATTATCACCCGGTGAATTTGTGGGGTTGATTGGCCCCAATGGTGCGGGTAAAAGTTCGTTGCTGCGTGTGCTGGCTGGCTTGAGTGATGCAGATTCTGGCAGTGTTTGTGTCAGTAATGGCAAACATGCTGATATAGCTCTGCAACAGCTGCCCAATCGCGAGCGCGCCCAATTGCTCGCCTATTTGCCGCAGCAGGAAACACCGGCCTGGCCACTGCAAGTGGAGCATCTTGTTGGTCTCGGGCGTGCGCCCTGGCATAAGCCGATGAGTGGTAAATCCGAACGCGATGCCCAGGCCATTGAGCGCGCGTTACAAATTACCGAGCTGACCCAATTGCGTCACCGTATTGTGACTACACTTTCCGGTGGTGAATTGCAGCGTTCTTTATTAGCGCGTGTGTTTGCCGGTGAGCCAGAAATTATTCTGGCGGATGAACCTATAGCGGCGCTCGACCCTTACCATCAATTGCATATGATGGAGTTATTAGCCGAGCATGCGCAGCAGGACGGATCTGTATTTGCCGCCTTGCACGATTTAAGTTTGGCGGCGCGTTTTTGTTCGCGCCTGGTATTAATCCATCACGGCAAAGTAATTGCCGATGGTCAACCAATTGATGTGCTTACCACTGAAAATTTGCAGCAAGTTTATGGCATTAGCGCCTATGTTGATTGCCGCGATGATGGGGTGGTCATAATCCCGCGCAAGCGGGTGATTTGAACATAATCCCGCGTAAGCGGGTGATTTAAATTTTGATGTAATGTGCCATTAGCAGGATGAAGAATATGAAAGCCGGATTATTCAAAGCAATCATCAATTTTTGGCCGCCGATGTTCTTCTCCGGCATTAAAGTCACGCATCTCTCTGACGACTACAAAGAGACCCGCGTTACACTAAAACTGCGTTGGTACAACAAAAATTATGTGGGTACCCAATACGGAGGTAATTTAATTTCCATGACTGACCCCTGGTACATGCTGATGATCATGACCAACTTGGGGCGCGATTATTTTGTGTGGGATAAACACGCCGAAATAGATTACATTGCTCCCGGCAAAACCCACGTCCATGCGCAGTTTATTATTAGCGATGAAACCCTCGCCGATATTCGCGCCAAAACCGCCAATGGCGAAAAATACGTGCCCGAATTTTTGGTGGAAATAAAAGACGATAATGGTCAGTTAGTTGCGCGGGTAAAGCGTCGCGTTTATATCAAATTAAAACCGCGTGCTCGCACAAGTGAAGATCCGCAAACCAATGAGCCGGATCTTGAAGACGTCAACAAAAATTAACGAGAGAAACTCCATCACCATGCTCAATGTTGCCCTTTGCTCCTACGGTATGTCTGGCAAGGTATTCCATGCCCCGCTGATTACCGCTGAGCCGCGTTTAAAACTGCACAGTATTTTGCAGCGCAATGAACCCACGGCATTGGCTGATTACCCGCAAGCAACTATTGTTAAATCGTTTGAAGAATTAATTGCCAATCCGGATATTCAGCTGGTTGTTGTCAATACCCCCAATGAACATCATTACCCCATGACCAAAGCGGCATTATTGGCGGGAAAGCATGTGGTAGTCGAAAAACCATTTACCCTGAGCCTGGATGAAGGCAATGAATTAATAGCGTTGGCGCAACAAAAAAATCTGATTCTTTCGGTATTTCAAAATAAGCGTTTGGAAAGCGATCATCTTGATGCGCAGAAAGTTATCCAATCCGGTGCGCTGGGCCGCATAGTGGAAGTGGAATGGCACTACGATCGCTATCGCACCAACATCACCCACAAAAAGTGGAAAGAAGATAATTTACCCGGTTCCGGCACCTGGTTTGATTTGGGGATTCACATGGTGGATTCCATGTTGTGTTTATTTGGCAAGCCCAATGCTGTGTATGCCGATATGCGCAGCCTGCGTCGCGCCGAAGGTTCAACCGATTATTTCAACACGATTTTTCACTACGCGGATATGCGTGTAATTTTACGCTCCAGCACTTACGTGAGTGAAAAAGGTGCAACAGTGGCGATTCACGGTGATAAAGGTTCTTTCCTGAAATTCGGGCAGGATGTACAGGAAGGCCAAATGATGCGCGGTATCATTCCTGGTATGCCCGGCTGGGCCCAACCGGGTGAAGATAATTACGTTGTGCTTCACACTCATAACAATGGCGAAGCCCAGCGAAAAATAATTTCCGGTCAACGCGGCTACTACGAACATTATTATCAAAATATTGTCGATGCCATTACCGGCAAAGCCCCGCTGGCCTTTTTGCCACAACAATCGCTGCTCGGTGTAGAAGTTTTGTTAGCGGCGGAAGAAAGTGCAAAACAACAAACCTTGATTCATTTTTAAATTAGCCCGCACAGGCTTAACAACTACCCCAACGCATATTTTATCTGGAGTAAAGATGATGAAAAAAATTATCGCATTATTGTCAGTGCTTATGTTCTCCACATCCGCTTTCGCGGGCCGTGTACCGGAATCCATCAAAAATGTAGAGGCCTTGGGTAAAGGCTATGTAAAACTGAATATCCTTAAACAATCACCGAACGACGAATATGACTATCAAATTGTCAGTGCGGTGGATATTAAACGCATGGTCGGCGCTTCCGATAAAAAATCTTGCTACATGTTTTATTTTACTGGTATGGAACTGCTGAAAATCCAGGTAACCCATCAAGCGTGTAGCGATCTTGTTAAAGAATTGATGGCGGCTCAGAGTTAGTTAAGTTTTTTCATTAATAATTAAATTACAAATGAAAAAATTAATTATTTTTTTTCATTTGTAATTTAATTTGTTTGTTTCAATTATTTAAAATTAAAGTTTTTACAGAGAAACTGCTTTTTTGAGGTGTTTCTCCGTTTAACTGTGAAGGCACCTAAAGTAATATTCTTTCCGAACTGATATTTCCCTCTATGGGGGTATGGTTCAAGAAGTGGATGATTAGCCTATAGGGATTAGTCATTGGAATGAATGTTATTAATAAGGAGCCTTACATGAAAAACTTTTTTTCAAAGAGCCTATTTTGCCTGCCGTTTTTGTTATGTAGTGCTGTTCACGCAAAAACTTGCGCGTCGCTAGATGACTTTTATGCGGCGGAAGGTTGCGAGGTGTTTGCAACTAAAGCATACGCCCCGGCCACTAACGGGGGTGGCGGTCAGGTAAAAGTAAAGATATTAAAAAATACCCTTGGAGTTAGAAATCCTAACAAGCTTGTCCACATTGTAGGGCCGTATGAAAATACAGTTTTGGGCGGCGGTACGGGTCTGAGTTCTATCAGATACCAGGTGGAAAGGTTGCAATCTATGGGTCTTGATGTGGCTTATTATGATTTCTCTGCTACATCGGGTGATTATCTGCAAAAAAAGGCCTACGCACTTGTTGAGGCCATGAAAAAAATTGATGCGTTGCGCGGTGCTACCAAATCGTCTGTCATGGTTGGATTGAGTTTGGGGGGGGTTGTGGCAAGATATGCTTTGACAACGATGGAAAAGGAAAATTATGTTCACGGAGTAAAATACTACATTTCGTTTGACTCTCCCCATCAGGGAGCACACATTCCCGTCTCAATACAGCGTATTCCGTTGTTTATGCGGTCTGCGATTGAAGCAGCCAAGAAAGATAACTCTGATGTTTCAGGCTTCCTGAGTAAGTTTCTCAAACTGGTTGATGCCGGGGATTTGCTAAGGCTCCAGTCTGTTGTCGCTTCAGCAAATAATGCATCTAATACAGCTATTTCTGCGCTCGATTCCATGTTGAATAACAGCATAAAATCACCTGCTGTAAAGCAACTGTTGATACAAAACATTTTTAGCTCCAATGTAAAAGACCCGTTGGCAACGACCTTGCTGAGTGAGTTAAATCAGCTTGGATATCCACTTGGTTTAACATTGCCTATTAAAAATATCGCAGTTGTGAATGGCTCTACAACAGGTAAAGTGTTGGCGACAGCCAATCCCAAGTACTTTAATTTTTATAGTAATCACGTGGGTAACGGAGCAGCCATTCGTGAACTCTTTATTGAGTCTTATGTAATGGGAGCCAGTCCCTATCCGGTATATTCAACACCACCCGGTTGCTATTCGTCATCTTGCGTTGACTTTAGTAAAACAACATACGGTCATTACGTGTTTAATGCGGGTTTGAAGTATAAAGATGTTTCTGATTCGATAACTGGCGATGGGAAAGATTGGTATAAGGAATTTACAAATATGCCAGCGGTCAGCTCATCTTCAGCCTATGCTTGGGATTTGATGGCTTGTTCTACTTTGCCTATTCCTGAGCTTCTGGCGTCCTACCTTAATCCAACACTGAAGGAAGCTGGTTTAACAGCTAATGGCGATTTTGTTGCGCTACAAAAGAACTCATGTTTTATCCCGGCTAATAGTGCCTTGGGCAAGGCTACCGCGACAGCTGCGCTTCCTTTCCATACTTACTACGGCTCGTCTGAAAACAATCCACACAATTTCTTTATAGAGGGAACCTTAAGAGAAGGTGGTAATGGTAACTATTTTGAGAGCGATCTCTTTTATAAATTTGTTCCTGATACCTACACTACCTCAGCGAATTGGTCTTTTGTGAATCTGCCCCCTAAACCGCCAGCTGTTTTGGAGTATCCAATGCAGAGTGAATACCAGTGCTTTATGACTTGGGGTTATACTGGTCGCGTAATTAAATTTTCCGATGGAAAGTGTTACGTTAGAGCTGAATAATTTGATTTTTATGTTATTCGTGTTAAAAATAAACGCCGCAATTGCGGCGTTTATTTTTTGCAGACTATTATCCTGATGTTGATGGAGTTTCTACCTTATTTAACTTAATAAAAAGGAATTATGGTTATGCATATTGTTCGTGCGTTGACTGCTGACTCCGAAAAAATCCTCGCTTTACAAAAACTGGCCTATTACTCAGAAGCTGAAATAAACAATGATTTTTCTATCCCGCCCCTAACCCAAACCCTGGAGCAGTTGCAGGCTGAGTTTGCGGTAAAGGAAATATTGAAAGTGGTCGCTGATGACGAGGTTGTTGGCAGTGGCCAGGTAAAACTGGAAACTGGAACTGCATATATTGGACGCATAATCGTACGGCCAGATTTATGGGGGCAGGGGATAGGTTCTGGTATTTTGCTCGCGTTAGAAACAGTGTTTCCCGATGCGAGGCGCTTTGAATTGTTTACTGGTGCCAGGAGTGCTAAGAACATTGCGCTTTATAAAAAAAGGGGCTACTCCGAATTCCGCCATGCTTTTTTAGGAAATACCCAGGTTATATTTCTTGAAAAATTTGTGACATGATTTTTGTCGCCCAAATATAAATCCGCACTTTATTTCCCTGTGTCCCGCACAAAGCGGGACGCGCCTTCCCAAAGTCGAACCTGAAAACCAAAACTCGTACTCGCCTTTCATTTCCCACAGTTCTAGGATTTTTTTGCCTGCTATAAGCCGCATTTTGGGTTTGCTGGTGGCAGGAAAAGCTATTCAACTAACAAGAGCTGTGTGCGTGGCGCATCGCTCATTTAAGGAGAAAGTGAAAGTGCAAACAATTCAGATGCGTTCCGCAATTTCCCGTGTTAGAAGTTTTGGTTTTTCTGCTGTAGTTGCTGCAACTGCGTTATTAAGCGCAGTTGAGGTAAGCGCGCATGGTTATGTGTCATCACCAAAAGCACGGGTGATTATGTGTAAGGAAAATAATATTGAAAATCCGACCCACCCGGCGTGTATCGCCGCAAAAGCAGCGGGGAATGTGGGTTTTTATGCGCCGCAAAGTATCGCCATCGGCGGCGTGCGCGATAACCATCAAGCGGTTATTCCCGATGGCAAATTGTGTAGCGCTGGTGTGAGTGGTTATGCGGGGCTGGACTTGGCACGCAACGATTGGCCAGCAACCCAGGTGCAAGCGGGGTTCCGCGAGTTTGTGTGGACCAACACCGCGCAGCATCGCAGCATGTATTTCCGCTATTACATTACCAAACAGGGCTATAACCCTAACCAGCCGTTGAAATGGTCTGATCTGGAGCAGATCCACCAATCATCACCCACCGGGCAGGAAGCGGTATCGCGCCATCAGGTAAATTTGCCAGCGCGTAGCGGGCGCCACGTGGTATATAGCATTTGGCAGCGGGATTATGCCGATGCACCCGAAGGGTTTTATCAATGTATCGATGTGGTTTATGGCAATGAACCACCACCTAGCAGTTCCTCGGCAGCAACCAGTTCGCGTTCTTCATCAACAGCGTCAGTGGCCAGCAGTACAGGTAGTGATACTTGCGCCGGCTTGCCAACCTGGGACGCGGCAACTGTGTATAACAAACCGCAGCAAGTGAAATACAACAACAAGCGCTACCAGGCCAACTATTGGACCCAGGGCAATAATCCTGAACTGACGTCCGGGCAATACAACTATTGGTTGGATCTGGGTGACTGTAATGGTTCCGGCGGTGGTTCATCCACGGCAGTAGCTTCTTCGCGCAGTTCTACGGCGGTAACCAGCTCGCGTTCCAGTTCATCCGTCAGCACTGGCAGTTGTACATCGCCGGCTTATGTTAATGGTTCAAACTATGCAACCGGTGCCCTGGTGCGCAATGTGGGCAATGAATACCGCTGCACTGTGGGTGGCTGGTGTACGGTGGGTGGTCCTTACGAACCGGGCGTAGGTTGGGCCTGGACCAATGCCTGGGCGCTGGTACGTAGCTGCCAATAAAAGTCGCAGCCGCTAATAAATAGTTGAAAATAAAATTATTGATGAAATAAAACGGCAGCTTCAGCTGCCGTTTTTATAGATAATTTTTACTATGAAAAATTCAGGTTAATCCAGTCACAGATTGATTATTAATGCTTTGTAAATTTAACCCGCTAGGCTACTCTTACGGCTACAAAAAATAAGACTCAAAAAATCTCTCCAGTTGTTGTCAGCCATTAGTGTTTCCCTGTCGTATCCGTGTTAGTTGTCCGGAGTTTTCCCGGGGGATCATCCACATCACCGCAAAAAATACCTGCCTGCTTTTTTAGCCTGGTTGGCTTTTGCTGCTTATTGTTTTTGTTGCTCGCGGAGGAACGAAGAATGAAATTACTATCGATGTTAGAAAATACGCCCAGCTCTTTAAAAACGCTTTCTTTAAAAACATGGTCTTTAAAACGACTGGCATTAAGTGCAACAGTGATCATTGCCGCTGTACAAACAGGAACTGCCCATGCGGCAAAGTGTGAATACATAGTGGCCAATGATTGGGGCAGTGGTTTTACCGCGACCATTCGCATTACCAACAATGGCAGCAGTTCGATTTCCGGTTGGAATATTGGCTGGAATTATAGCGATGGTTCGCGCGTTACCAGCAGTTGGAATGCAACGCTTTCAGGATCGAACCCCTACACTGCAACACCGTTAAACTGGAATAGTAATATCGCTGTGAATTCGAGTATTGAATTTGGTATCCAGGGGGGCAATGGTGCGAGCAAGGCGCAAGTGCCAACAATTACCGGCGCGGTGTGTAGCTCAGTGGTGACTTCCAGTGCTCCTTCTACAGTTGCGAGTTCCAGTGCGCCGCGCACCAGTTCATCGGCTGTACCAAGTTCTGCTCCACGTACTTCATCAAGTACTCCTTCTTCTGTAGTGCGTTCGTCTTCATCAACGTCGGTTTCAGTTAATGGCCAGGCGTGTAACTGGTATGGAACCATTACTCCGTTGTGTGTAAACACCACGAGTGGATGGGGTTACGAGAATGGTAAAAGTTGCGTGAGTCGCACCACCTGTGCTGCACAACCTGCGCCGTACGGTATTGTGAATACTGGTACTTCATCGACTGCAGTCACCAGCAGCCGCAGCTCTTCAAGTGTTGTGACCACCAGCCGCAGTTCCTCCAGCGTAATTACTCTGCCTTCCTCCAGTTCTTCATCATCGCGTGCAACGCAAAGCAGCTCCTCGGTGAGCAGCATTACCCTGGGCGCAAACTGCAATGGCTACGCCACTCGCTACTGGGATTGTTGTAAAGCGCATTGCAGCTGGACAGCGAATGTACCTTCAGTAGTAAATGCCTTACCGGCGTGCGGCAGCAACAATTCGCGCTTAACCAATGTGAGTGCCGCGAGTGCGTGCGATAACGGCGGTGGCAGTGCGCATATGTGTTGGGGTATGGCACCGTTTTCAGTGAGCGATAAACTCGCCTACGGCTATGCTGCAACGGCCAGTGGCGATGTATGCGGCCGCTGCTATCAGTTGGAATTTACCGGCCAATCCCACAACTCACCGGGTGACCCTGGCTCTGCCGCGCTGGCTGGCAAGGTTATGATCGTACAGGCGACCAATATCGGTTACGACGTTAGCGGTGGTCAGTTCGATATACTCGTGCCCGGTGGCGGTGTAGGTGCGTTTAACGCTTGTTCAACCCAATGGGGTGTTTCCAATTCGGAACTGGGCGCACAGTACGGTGGTTTCCTCGCAGCGTGCAAACAGGAACTGGGTTACAACGCGAGCTTAACGCAATATAAAACCTGTTTAACCAATCGCTGCAACAGCGTGTTTGGTTCACGCGGTTTAACCGAGTTGCAACAAGCCTGTACCTGGTATGCGAATTGGTTTGAAGCAGCGGATAATCCGGCGTTGAAATATAAAGAGGTGGCTTGCCCTGCTGAATTAACCTCTCGCTCGGGGATGAATCGCGGGCCGTTAAACGATATTAAAACCAGTTGTAATTAAAAAATAATTTTTTGCTTGATAAAAAGCAATGCGGGTAAGTCCTGCATTGCTTTTTTTATTTTTCCTCTCAGATTTAATTCTCCTGTTTATAAGAATCCCCCCTGAATGGGGGATGATATTCATAAAGTTATTCCCAATGATAGTTTTAATCTGGCTCATTTAAATTGGGAGGTTGTATGGATAGCAAAATCATTGTCTCAAACCGTAGTGTGTTACTTGCCAAGTATGGTTCCAAAGGTTTAGCCAAAATCAATAAAGCCCTGGATAAACTAAAAGCGGCAGATAAAAAGCGCGGGCTTAATACGCAAGTTATTTTTCTGGATGACAAAGCAGCGCTGAAAAAAGTGAAAGGTGTAGCGGTGACCAGCGCGGCCAATCCCAAGGAAAATAAATTGGCGATTGATGCCATTTTTAAAAAACTGACGCCATCATACTTAATGATTTTAGGGGCGAGTGATGTAGTTCCCCATCAGAATCTGGATAACACCATGTATGAGCCTGGGGCAGATGATGACCTTGTTGCCTGGAGTGATTTACCTTATGCCTGCACAGCGACATATTCGCGTGATGCACGTAAATTTATCGCTCCGGCTCGTGTAGTGGGGCGGCTACCAGACCTGCCGGCGGCGACTGACCCTGCCTATTTAGTGGGTTTGCTGGCAACGGCAATGAACTATCAAAGCCGTGCCCTGGATGATTATGAAGGTTATTTTGGTCTGTCCACTTTCAGTTGGAAAAAATCTACACAACTTAGTTTGACCAATATTTTTGGCAGCATCGCCAAATTACGCATCTCACCGGTGGATGGCCCAAGCCACCCGGCCGGGCTGTTGGCTTCACGCATGCATTTTATTAATTGCCATGGCGGACAGGCTTCCCCGGAATTTCAGGGGCAAAAAGGCAAGTCATATCCTATCGCATTAACTACAAAAACAATTAGTGGAAAAATTAAAGAGGGCACTGTAGCTGCAGTGGAGTGTTGCTACGGCGCAGAACTTTATGAGGCAGTGACTTTGGGAGTGGATTTACCGATTTGCCAAACCTACCTTGCCCAGGGCGCCTATGGCTATTTGGGAAGTACAACGATTGCTTATGGACCAGCAAATATTAATGGTTCGGCTGATTTAATTTGCCAGTATTTTCTGTTGCATGTGATGGGTGGTGCATCCCTGGGGCGTGCGGCGTTAATGGCGCGCCAGCAATATGTCGCAGAAGTGGGGCAAATGGACCCGGTTGATTTAAAAACGCTTGCGCAGTTTTATTTGTTGGGCGATCCCAGCATTCATCCAGTGTTAAAACCTGAGCAGGAAAAGTCTACCCATGTGCTTGCTAAAAATGCCGATCAATTTTCTCGCGCCGAACGCCGTACCAAAATGCTGGATGTTGCTGCATTCCTGGAAAAAACAAAGCCGGTAGTGGCAAAAGCATCTGCTAGTAAACTCACCGCAGAAACCAAAAAATCATTGGAAAATTTGGCGCGCCTGGCGGGATTAAAACCAGCCCAGGGGTTTCAATCCTATGCGGTAAAAACTCCAGCGGCAGCCAAAAGCCTTGGAATCAAGGCGGCGGCAATACCGAGTAAATATCATGTTGCATTGGGGGTTCCTGCTACCGCAAAGAGTGATAAAGTAAATCGGGCCGTCGCTGTGGTTGCCAAAGAGCTGGATGGCAGAATTGTTGGCTATCGCATTTATGAGCAGCGTTAATTTACTTTTTAGTGTCTTACGATTTATTTATGAGCGACAACAAATCTTCATCGCCGAAAAAAATTACCGGCTTGTGCGGGCAAGTTGTGCAGGGCGATTATGGTAAAGGTAGCAAGAGCGCACATCAGGCCCTGTTTATTCAAACGGCGGCTGAACGGTTATTGTTGCGTCGTAAAACTGGCCCAGCTCTGGGAGATGAAGAACTGTTGAAATTCCTGGGAAAACAGGTGAAGTGCGATGGCTTTGTGGTGGGTAATAGTTTTTTGGCGGAGTCTATAAAAGTCGTTAACTAGATAACCAAAAAAAATGGCCCATGTTAATTGGGCCATTTTTTATGAGCTGTTTAACCAATTGTTTCTATATCACCTGGAATTATTCAGTGCCCTGCATTTTTTAACGGGCACAATTAGTGACGCAGTGTTCTATTGCGTGCCCAACCCAATCCCATTAACACCATTGTAAATAACACTAGGCTACCTGGCTCCGGTACAGGTCTGGGCAGAGTTTTGGCATCCACAGAAATAGCAAAGTCAGCACCGCCACCATGGTCCGCACGTAAAATTTGCAAGGCGTGATTGCCTGCTCCCAACGAAGCCACATCAAAATCATATTCGTTAATATTTGCACCGCCGGGTGCTGTTGCACCAAACAGGAAATTGCCGTTTAACCACATCAGCACGCCGTTATCCACACCTACATCGATATGCAAGCTGGAGGCAAGGGCCAGGTTGAAGTTATAGACAATGGCGGTTTCGCTATTAATCGCCCAGGTTGCAGGAATGGCAACTGTACCTGCAGACCAGGTGCCACCAGTGTAATTTCCGCCTAACCAGTTAGTGCCAAAGGCAGCGGTAAACGGCAGGAGTGGATCACTGTTTAAATAAATGGTTGGATCACCTTCACTAACATTAGGGCCGGGGAGAAAACCACCGGGACCATCAATAGCGGCCAGGTCGCCCAGTCCGTTGTTGTAAAGGCCAAGGGTAGTGTTATCAATAATGATGGTGGCAGAAGCTTGTAAGGGGAGTAGGGCAAGCGCGCAGAACCCTAACAGATTTTTTATCGATTTCATGGATAGCTCCATATGATTCAAGCAATTTGATTGCGTGGCAAACGAGCTTGGCGGTGCTGGAGGTAAGATAATACCTGTGAGCCCACCGCAACTTTCCTTATCTAACAAGCGGTAACACAAAAGCATTGAGGCAAAAAATGCACCAGATAAAATATGATGCGTTTTCATGGGGTTGCGAGCCCACTATAATAACTGGTGTTAATTTTTCCGACGTTACGCAGGATGAAAATTGTTTTGATCCTGACAGAAAATGACGAAGCATCCGGGTATTCTGTGGTTGTTGTGTAGATAATGAATAAATTTTTATTGGATAGATTAAGGAAACAATAATGCTAAAAAATAATGTTGGTCATATATTTCCGTTAGCAGGCATAGCGTCAATTGCGCCCAGCCAGCGTATGCATCTAATTTTGCTGGGGGTTGAGAGTATTGCAAAATCCCGCGCATTTTATGAAGCCCTGGGCTGGCAAAAATCGCCGACGGGGCATGATGAATTTGTGAAGTTTGACTTGGGCGGCTATGCCCTGTGTTTGATTTCACGTTCGGGTTTGGCCGCCGATGCGTTAATGGAGGTTACGGCCGCTGCAAGTTTCAATGGTGTGGCATTTGTGTATCTGGCAAAAACCCCGGAAGAAGTACCTGCGATTCTTGCCCAAGCGGTAGAGGCAGGCGGAAGTCTGGTAAAGCCTGCCACGCGGACCCCTTGGGGAATTGCCGGTTATTTTAAAGATCCCGACGGCCATCTGTTTGAAGTGGATTACGAAGAAGTCTGGGTTTTTGATGAGCAGGAGCGGTTAGTCGTTGATAAATTACATGAGCGCACTTGTTAACAGACTAACTAGCTGGAGAATTTTTTGATGAGTCATAATTCTGAACCCGAAGCATTACGCGCTGATGTAAAGCAGCGCTTGATTGACGCACCGGTAGCACAAGTCTTTGCGACTTTTCGCGATGCAACCAGCCTGGCTCAATGGTGGGGCCCGGCGGGTTTTAGCAATACATTCCACGAGTTTGATTTTCGCACGGGTGGTCGCTGGCTGCACACCATGCATGGCCCCGAAGGGGCGGATTACGACAATGAAAGTCGATTTTTGGAGGTGAGCGAAAATAAGCGCATTGTGATTGAGCACCTGTCCGGACATCACTTTATTTTAACGCTGGAGTTTGAAGCACAGGGAACGAAAACACTGGTTCACTGGCAACAATTATTTGACACCATTGAACACTACGAAAAAATTCGCGAATTTGTCTCGCCCGCGAATGAACAAAATCTGGAAAAATATAACGCCGCCGTGTTAGCGCACCTGTAAGCCGGAAGCCTGCCTTTTTGGATTTAGTAAAATTTCAGCGGCTAGCTGCCACTGGCTACTGAAATTTTTTAATAATCACTTTGCGCCAGAAGTGCAGTGGAAATAATACACAGAGCGCAATGCCAGAGTACCAATGAATATCTCCAATGCTTAATGGTTCCAGCAGGTCTTGCGGATAGTAAAGCAATAGACCGCTGGCAACTAAAACACACCACAAGCTTAAATGCGCATAGCCATCCCAATGGTGCTTTTTGCGGTGCAATTTTTTCTGCACGTGATCTGCAAATAAATAACCAAAAATAAATACTCCCAGCATCGCACTAACGCCGTGTAACTCGCGGAAAAGGCCATTTAGTGGGTGGGGAAAATCATCGGAGCTGGCAGGGGCGAGCAAGTAAAGTGCAATACCGGTAAGGGCAGTTGCCAGCAGGATAAGCCATAAACTGATGCGTGATTTTTTCATGTTTTTTAATTGGTTACACGGATTTGCCGGGGCGCCATTCTGACATTTGTTGCGGGGAAAATGTAGCGCGGGTTAACGGAACCCAATTCCCGCCGAGACGACGAATATAATTGCTACGCTCCTGTTCGGGCAGATTGGCAGCCACTTTAGTCAAGGCATCGGCGCGCCAGGCACTGTGCGCTATTACCGTCCAGGTTGCTGCGGTTAATTCGTTGCCGGCAGTATCTAATAATATGCCTGGTGTTTCAGATGAGTATTGACTGGTGGAGGTGGCTACGGCTGCGTTTTGCAATCCCCCCATGGGATGCAACTGCCCCACATGATCACGAATGCTGATCGGCATAATAATCGGTCCATAAACGCGTATATCACCGCCAGCATTTACCCAGGCAGATTCAACACCATGCTGCTTGAGTGTTTTAATCGCCAGGTCAACAGCAAAACCTTTGGCAATCCCATCCAGTGTTATCCATACCGGGCGACGCAAGCGCGCGTAGTTGCCGCGAATATCTATGTCTTGCCAGGTGCCAATAACTAGTGGCGTTTGCGCATTAGCAACAGGAGGTAGCGCACCTTTATCGACAATTGCTTTTCCAAGTGTGCAATTAAATTTTCCATTGCTAATACGTGTTAAGGCGCGCGCGAGCTTTAAACACCTAATGCTGGATGCGTGCAACTGCTGCCACTCCATAGGTGCGGCATTCAAGCGTGATAAATCACTCGCAGGGTTGTGAAAACTGAGTTGCTGCTGGATTTGTTCTATACAGGAAAAAGTCGCACTGAATGCGGCTTCTTGTTGCGACTCAGTCAAGTGTGCGCTCTCGGCAAGGGCAATTTCAACAAAGGTACCGAGCAATGGGCGCAGGCGCTTAATCATTGTAATTATTGGCTGAGCGCAATTTTGTGGATGGCGAGCAGGCGCTTTACACCATCGGTCACATTGCGACAGGACAGGGTGGCGCCGCTGATATTGGGAATATCTTTATTTAATTTAAACTGATCGCTCAGGGTTTTTCCTGCAAAGTGGGCGCGCCATTCGGGTTTACGAATTTGCCCACCATGGGTTTCGCGATAGCTAAGAATTTCTATGCCGATGACTTTTCCCTCGGGGGAAATCGCAGCGGCGTAGGTAATAAATTCGTGTTTGCCGATGACTTCATCCACTAAAAAATAGCCCAGTAATTTTCCGTCCTGTTCTGCACGCCAGTTTTGTTGAACTTCGCTGCGTTGACGCACGCCAGCCATTTTTTTAATTTGATCGCGCTGGTCGTCAGAGAGATTAATGGCTGACTCCAGAAAAACTTTTGCCTCTGGAAACAAGACCTTTTGCGCCTGGGCAATGGTTAAGTAATCCTCCGCATGGGCACTACTAACAACTGTAGCAGGAACAATAATAGCGAGCGGTAGGGTGATAAAACCGGGAATGTTGCGCATGGAATTTTTCTCGTAAAGCACCCGCAGTAAAGCGGGCACCATAATTTTATAAAACCAACAGGAAACGATAAAAAGTAATTAAAAGTTTAAGCCCACTTTCAAGCGAATTTCCTGTTCGGTTTTTTCAATCAAATGCAAACCGCTGGGTTGACCTTCAAAGGTTTCACCACCGCCGCGAATTTGATCAAAATAGGTCAGGGTGAACCAGTAATCTTCGCCGCCGTAATGCAGGGTTGGTCCGGCAAATACAGAATTGCGCTCCATAGCGACTTCGGTTTCATACTCGGTTTCGTACAGGGTTTCTACACCGATAAACCAGTTGGGTACAAAGCGATAACTCACACCGGTGCCGGCCCAAAATTCTATTTCCACTTCCATTTCAGTGGGCCATTCAAAATCTTCAGGTAAATTATCGATTGGTTTGCGCGTCGCGCGTGTGCCTTCGGTGCCAAAGTTGGCTGCCCAGATCACCTGGCCTTCGAGGAAATATTTTTGCAGCTGCAATTCCAGATCGATACTGATGGTGTCTTTATCGCGACCTGAATGTGGGTCCAATACCAGATAATCCAATCCCATTGTCATGGATACACCAAAATCATCCAGTGCCGGGCTTAAGAAATTGTACTTACCGGAAATTTCACCGCCCTGGAATTTCAAACCGTATTTCTCATCACCGGGCATATAGCCATCAATCAATAAGCCAGAGGTATCAATTGACTGGCCTTTTATTTCACCTTTAACAGTAAAGCGATCGCTAACGCCATATTCCAATTCAGTTTCAGTGTTGTAAGCGGTGTATTCGCCCACACCTTTATCTGCGCGTTGGGTCACCACCTGATAAAACTCCCAGGCGCCATTGGGTAGTACTTCGGAACCTTTGATATAGCCAAACAGGTTTTCATCGGCGGCGCAGGGCAGGGCGACCAGGCTGGCAGCAGCCAGTGGCAGGAGATAGTTACGCATAAACAAATTCCTTGATAAGAGGCAGACGTGATTGCTAATGCAATTCAAATGAAAGAAAAAAACCGGTGTATTTTAATTGCCGTTGGGAATGATCTTTATTAAGAGTCCGTAAAAAGTCTGCAAAATTTGATGTGCATCTAATTAATCATAGGCTTATAAATAATGAAAAATATGACAAAACGAAAATCTTGACCCCATAAAAAGAAAGCCCCGCAGTGCGGGGCTTTCAAAGGTGCATAAGTGCTCTATTTGTGCATTTTTATTGCGCCGCTTTCAGCATTTCCTGCTTGAAGAATTCACCTTGTTCGGAAGGGGTAAATTTCCAATCTTTAATCATCACCGGTGACCAATCCGGGTCAAATACCCACACAGTGTAAGACACACCTTTTTTCGCCATGTATTCAACGATGTTGGGGCCGTAGGTGCCATCGTTATTAATGACTGGTACATGGGCGCCGTAATCGGTTTCTTTGGCCCAGCCCAATTCAGTGGCAATCATTGGATATTTATCTGCGACATAACCCCAGCTTTTTTCCCACATGGCAAAAAAGTTTGCCTTGGTTGGGTCCTGTGGTTTGGCTTTTTGTGGATAGGGATGAATTGCGTAGGCGATGTTGTCACGACGCACCGGTGCGGTGGCGATAGGTGATAAATCGTAAGCCCAGTTGTAACCGGCAACTAACGGAATCGCATTTTTGTTGTAGAGGCGAATTAAATCGATGTAATCCTCTAATAAATTACGCCAGCTTTCCCAGCTCGCTTTGCCCAACGAAAAATCGCCAGTGCCAATGTAATTGTGCGTTGGCTCGTTAAAAATTTCGTACACGGCAACAGTGGGTACAGTGCGATAACGCAAAGCGATTTTGCGCCAAAAATCGGCAGTTTCTTTTTGCGTGGTTTCGTACATCACGTGTTGGTACATTTCAGCTTCAAGGTTGCCGATGGAGTGCCAATCAATAATTAAATACATATTCAGGCTATTGGCCCAAAGCACCGCTTCATCTAAACGTTCAAAGAACCAGTCTTTACCATGTTTGCGCCAGGAGAGCGGGTGGATAGGAATGCGAATAGTGTTGCCTCCCCAGCGCTGCACTTCTTCAAACAAGGCTTTATTCCACTGGCCCTGCTGTTGCAATTTGCCTGGGTCCGCAATATTTACACCGCGAAAAATAAATGCCTTGCCATCTTCTGTGACAAACCCTTTGCCTTGCACTTTAATCAGGCTTTGTTGACGCTCGAGTTTTTTCGCATCAAATGATTGAGGGTAGGGAATATTCCACCACTCATCGGCGGATTGTTGCGCGCCGGTAAAGCCGTGGTTTTGACCGGGTGCTTGTGCCGGAGCTGTTTTCGTGGTGGCGCTACAGGCAATTAATTGGCCGCATAACAAAAATGCAGCAAAGAGTTTCAGGTACATCTTCATGGTGTTGGCTCTTTTATTAGGAAGTGGGTAACGCGAGGAGGGAATTCACAGGGCAGAATCCCGCTGGGGCGGGACTCTATCAAAACGGGCTAGAGCTGAAAACCAGCTTGTAGGTAGTATTTTTTAGTGCAGGTTAAAAAGCATTCCAATAATTTTATTAGTTAAAAAGTTATGGCTATTTTTTTAAACGATGATTAATTGCCCGTTTAAATAACAAAACTGCACAACACCAAAGCAGGATTAATATCACTAATAAAAATACGCTGATAAACGCAAAAATATCTGGCGCTTTCATCAGTGTGGTCATGAGGGAATCCTGATAATAAAAAAACCACTGATGACCATCAGGGAAAACCTGCTCATGTAGCCAATAAAACACCTTGGTGGAACCAAGGGCAATTACACCCACCGCACTCAGGGTGATGCCGGCGAGAAATCCCGACAGGATTTTTTTATTCGCGGGCGGCAACCACTTTTGCCAAACGGCCAATGCGGTCAGCAGTAACCAGAGCCCTAATCCACTTAAGCCAACGCGGTAAAACACATCGATCAGGTTGGCGACATCCTGCAGATGAATAATTTCTGCCTCATGCATAAGTGAGGTGGTTTTGCCGTCAGGCAATGAATAACTGATGTTTTGCAAACCGCGCCCGCTGCTTTGCACGGCGTCGCTAATCTCGCCAAACAGGCGCCAGTGGTCTTCTGGTTGGGTGTATTCAAAACCGGTTTTATGGCGATTAAGTGGAGCGAACTCCGCGATATGTTGCTCCAGTCCGAGCAGCTTATAGCCAAGGGGATAGGCAAAATGCACCTGGGCGGCGATATGCCAACTTAGCAGCGCCAGGGCTAGCAATTGGCATACAAAAAAAACAGGCCAGAACACAAAAGCAAACAGGCGTTTCATAGTCATTAAGGGTGTGAATACCAGGGGGAAATTGGCCCGCAAATTACCACGCCCGCTGGTGCTCTGCACGCATTGATCGGCCAGGGTATTACTAAAGACGGCAATTACTTGACGTTTTAGATGTGCCAGAAAGTCGAAAAGACTGACACTACAGGGGCTTCCCATTGTAGATTCGGTTTTCCCAACTGCTCAATCTATTGTTTTTAATGATGATTTTGATGCCGGTATAAAAGATGCTTCGCTGTCGTGTCGGGTTTATCCCTACGGCCAGGAGAACGCTTATGCAAAGGTTATGGCGCACTATCATTATTGGTTTGTTGATTTTTTGGAGCGCGACAAGGGTCCATGCCGGGGTTATAAATTGCACGCTGGATGATTCACAGCTGCCTGCCCCTGCCTCTATTGCGGCCTGCGCTACTCATGCTCAAGATTTGCAATACCAATCGCTGGATCTAAATAGCCTTTACATAGGGTTGCGCCACGGCACATTGGATACCGTAATTGAAATGATTATGTCCAGGGATGGAGCGGGTGTTATTGCCTGTGGCAAGTTGGCTGATACATCTAATCTTGTGTTGGCCGCTCAGCCTGATACCAAAATTCCCGAGCCGAATATTGGGCTCTTATTGGTAATGGGGATGATCTCTATATATCTCGTTCGTCGTCGTGTTTCATGCTAAAGCAGGGATGCAGGAGTGAAAAAAAGCCGCGGAATCTTCCGCGGCTTTTTTGCCTTTAGCCAAATAGTCATTCACTTTTTTTGCCATTTGCTGGCGATCAGTTTTGCGTTTGGCCTTATGGGTTTTCTCATGCACGCCACCCTTGCGCATAATCGGGTGGAATGCATGGCCATTGCGACTTTCTTTCTTCATTGCAAGTTCCTCTTAAATTGTCATTAGGTACCACTGTGGGTTGTGAATTTTGTTCAGCCTTTTTTGAACTTTTCTGTTCGCACGAATAAAACTCGGTGCTTCCTGCGTCAGGCTAAAACAAAATTTTTCGGGTAAATCGGTATAGAGCGAGCGCGGCGGTAAACCCCAATTAATTTCCTTCATTTGGTTGCCCGTCTCAAACCGATTGTAAAACACCTTGCTCATCCCTAATTCGTTATGAATAAACCATAAACATGCTGCCAGCATGGCTTCTGCCCAGATTTTTTTCTGGGTGCTGGTGACTTTTTCGCAATAATCCATCATCTGCTGGCGATGGATGGAATTATTTCTCCAGACAAAGTAGGTATCATCACCCCTTTTACTGGTGCGTGCTGAACAATTCAATTGATCCAGTGCGCGAATAAGATCTGACTGTATTTCTTCAATCAGTACTTCATTCGATGCAAAATCAATATCCAGCCGTGCCCATGCCAAAGTCGCGGTACGTTTGCTGCTTTGTGGATGATATCTGCAGGTATAGCCGTTCATAACATCGCCGGTGATACGCTGAAATTCAGCATCCAGATTTTCTGGTAGATTCAACTGCAATACCAGATTGGTACCGGGCCTTGAGGTTTGATTCCCACCAAAACGATCACCCCATTTCCCCAGGGTTAATACATAGTGGTGTATCTCCGCCAGAGGGGCACTTTCCATATGCCATGCCTCTACCTTTTGCTTTCCTGCAGTACGGATAATTTCCTTTACAAACGGTTTTTCCATCAATTGTCGATAACAAGACTGTTTTAGTTGCTGCACACTCAATGGGCCATCTTTGTTGAGCATTCGTTGCAGCAAATAAGTTGCATATTGATCTTTGCTGTAACGAAACAAAGTCCTGTTAGTTGGCAAGCAAGCCACTACTTCATCCACTAATGCCGCTTCCATTATTTCCTCCTTATCCTTTAATACACAAAACTTGTTTGAGCGTATGAACTACCTCAACCAAATCTGATTGGTTTTCCATTACTTCATCGATGTCCTTGTAGGCGGCGGGAATTTCGTCGATGACTTGTTTGTCTTTACGGCATTCCACGCCTTTGGTTTGGGCGATTAAATCCTCTTTGCTAAACAGATTGCGCGCAGCGGTGCGGCTCATACGCCTGCCGGCACCGTGCGCGCAGGAGCAGAATGAATCTGCGTTACCTTTGCCGCGCACTATGAAGGATTTAGCACCCATACTGCCGGGGATAATTCCCAATTCCCCGTCGCGTGCACTGATTGCTCCCTTGCGCGTCACAATTACATCTGCACCGAAATGTTGTTCGCGACTGATGTAGTTGTGGTGGCAATTAATCGCGTGGCGATCGGCGTGGAACTTGGGCAGGAAGGGTGCGATTGCGCGCAATACCAGGCCCATCATTTCCTCGCGATTAATGCGCGCATATTCCTGGGCCCAGTTCACTGCCGTTACATAATCCACAAAGTATTCGCTACCTTCGGTGAAGTAGGCGAGGTCTTTGTCGGGCAAGTTATGGATATGTTTACCCATATCTTTTTTTGCCAGTTGGATAAAGTATTGGCCGATAGCATTGCCGATTCCACGGCTCCCCGAGTGCAGCATTACCCACACATCCTTGCTGTCATCCACACAAATTTCGATAAAGTGATTGCCACTCCCCAAGGTGCCCAATTGCTTGGTCCAAATGGTTTGCGGTTGTTTTAACATTTTCATCACTGTGGGATGTTTTTGAAAAAGCCATTCCACACCGTAAGCGAGTTTGTTGCAGCTGTTGGTGCGTACATTAATGGTTTTGTGCGCGGCTAAACCTACCGGCACTGCGCGTTCAATCGCACTGCGCATCGCGGCGAGATTGTCAGGCAGTTGCGACGACTTCACCGATAAACGCACGGCACTCATCCCGCACCCCAAGTCCACACCTACTGCCGCAGGAATAATGGCGTTCAGGGTGGGAATCACCGAGCCTACCGTTGCCCCAATTCCCGCATGTACATCCGGCATGGCCGCAATGTGTGAGTGGATAATCGGTAGCTGCGCAATTTGTTTTAATTGCGTTAATGCCTGGTTTTCAATATCGCTGGTGTAAATCTTTACCGGCTTCAAACCGTTACTGGCATTTTTGTTCAATTCAATTTTTACAGGCATAAAAATCCCTTGCACGCCTTGTTCAGGCGCGAAAAATTCGAGTGAACCTTCCTGGTGTTAAGATCGGGGAAAAGATCAATGGGCAAGGTTGTTGCTTTGCTCTTTAGATAAACGGCGAGAAAACAACAGCTGAAAACAATCAACAACAGCAATCAGCAAAAACAAAAAGCCCTGATCAGTTTCCCGATCAGGGCTTGTATGCCTGACCTGGAAGGTAATTAAAAACCTTCCAAGTCCGAGTACTCAGAAGGTGTTATGCGTTGGTATAACCTGCGTAAGTCATTGTGAGTACTCCTGTTGTTTATCATTGAAAGTTAATGTGAGCAAAACTTTCGGGGTTGGACTTAGGCTGCCGATATTTCGGAGGCCGTGAAAATTGGGCGCGATAATACGCCGATTTTTTCGTCTGTCAACGAATTTTAAAAATGTATTGGTAAAGTAGATTTGGCTATTGGAGTTGCAATTGTCTGTTGTGCCAGAGGATAGTGCGCGATACCAAACACTTCGGTAAACCCGGTTACCTTTTAGTGCATTGCTACCTTGTTATTTGTGTAAAGTTGCCCTGGTAACCGGTAAGTATCTTTGTTATGCACAAACGCCTTTGTGATGCATAGTCACATTAGTGTCGTATTTCTGTCATAGAATCAATTGGTAACTATTCTTCATCATTATCTGTTTTTCATCACTAACTGGAACAAGCGAGGATTCACTGTGCCTGAGTTATTTATCCCTCCTGCAAAAAACACCTTTCCCGCTTATGGTATCTGGTTGTACAAGGAAAAAAGCCCGGCCATCAGACGCGTGAAAAAAGAATCAGCGCCCAGTGCCCACGGTGATCGCCACTGGGACTCCAGTTATTTGTTAATGGATTATTTCACCCATAATCCACTCAAGAAAAAAAGCCGCGTGCTGGATGTAGGTTGCGGCTGGGGTCCGACTTCAATTTACCTGGCCAACCAGGGGCACAAGGTAACGGGTTTGGATATTGATGATCAGGTCTTTGGCTTTCTGCAGCTGCAAGCTGACCTGAACAATGTGGAAGTTAAAACCCGCCAGGGTGCGATGGATTCGTTGAAAAAAGCGGATTTAACCAAATTCGATGTCATTGTCGGCGGTGATATTTGTTTTTGGCCAGAGCTGACGGAAGAGTGGTTTTCGCTGTTAAAGCGCGCGGCTAATGCCGGGGTAAAAAAACTGGTGCTGGCCGACCCGGGACGCCAACCCTTTCTGGATTTGGTGGATAAATGCGAGCGTTGGGATAATGAACTGCTGACCTGGTATTGCCTGGAACCAAAACGTTTTACCGGCAGTTTGTTGATTGTGGATTTAAATAGTTAATCAGTTTTTGTGGTTCGCATCACCCGCACTGGTTGGTGTGCGGGTGATGGATAATCCTCAGGGGTTAGGGGATTAATGATTCCAGCTTAAGGATCCAAATTAAGGATCCAAATTAAGGATTTAATAGGCCCGGCCAGGTTGAATTGTTTATGGCTGCCGGGTAGCCCGCATCAACTGAATCATTGGTGATGCTGTAGCGAATATAGCGTTGCCCGCTCAGGAAAAAATAAGCACGGCTGCTATTCCATTTAACCGCTTCGGTAATTTCTGTGGCGTAATTTCCCAATCCCGGCCAGGTGCTGTTGTTAACCGGTTTCGGGTATCCGCTATCCACACTTTTGTTGACCAGGTCGTAGCGTGAGTAAGTCCCGTTGGCGAAAAAGAAATACACCTTGTTGCCAGTCCAGCGCAAGCTCGCGCGAATATCCTGTGCGTAATTTCCCAAGCCGGGCCAGTTGGTATTGTTGGTCGGTTTAGGGTAGCCCGCGTCCGCTTTATCAGTGGCATTATCGTATTGAATGTAATTGCCATCGCTTAAAAAGAAATAACTTTTTCCATTCTCGGCATTGAAGCTGGCGGTGATTAACTGTTTGTAATTGCCCAGGCCTGGCCAGTTGCTGTTGGTGACATCCACCGGGTAACCCGCATCACTTTGGTCGCTGGTTTTGTTGTAGCGCACGTAGCGGTTATCGCTGCGGAAAAAATACGCGCGGCTGCTGTTCCAATCCAATACCGCAGTGATATCCACATTGAGTAGCGCGCCGCGATAACTCACCGGCGTGTTGTTCAATGTCAGTGTGTAATCAGGTACACCTTGCACCACGGCGGGATCATTCCAACCCAAACTACTCGCCAGCACGCTATCCACATAAGTGCCATTGCGGAAAATATCGACTGTGCCGCTGCTATCGCTGTACCAGGCCAAATCGGTATTGGTACCGGCCATAATTTTGCGCACGCCGACATTGCCAATTAATGGCAAACCATCCAACAGCCAACTGGCCTGGGGTTCTATTCCCATATGACGCAACAGGGTAGGGGTAATGGAAGTTTGTGCGGCATAACCGTAAATATTATTGAACGAAGTATTGGCAAGATTGGTAACTTGCTGACTGAACTCCTGGTTGAGCGTTTTATTGCTCGCAATAAAAATACTTTTCTCGCCAAAGGTTTGGCTGCCATGATTAAAGCCGCTGCTCTCGCGGCCATGATCGGTAGTTACCAGCACCAGCCAATCATCGCCAGTGGTTTGTTTTAATTGGTCAACAGTATTGAGTAATTGCCCCAATTGTTGATCGGCAGTGAGGATACTCGCATCGTAGTTACTGCCAAAGCCATAACTGTGACCGGCGTGATCTGGGCCATCCAGATGCACGAAGGTGAAATCACCACCAGCATTCATAAATGCGATTGCTTCGGTTACGACGTTCGCATCGCTCAATCCACTTTTAACGGTATTAATCAGCGCAACATCGTTGGTAAAAAACTGGGTGTTGATGGGCGACCAATTCACAATACTGGCCACTTTCAAATTGCTGTTGGCCTGTTTGAGGCGTTTAAAAATACTGGGATAAGCCGGGTTGGCCAAACCGGAACTGTTAGATGTGACTTGATGTTTGTGAACCCAGTTCCCTGTGAGGATCGTAGACCAACCCGGGCCGCTGTAAGTGGATTGCTGGCTGGACTCGCCGGCAATACCACCGGTATAGGCGCGGTTGATAATGAGGCGATCAAAGTTAGGGGTATTGAGGGCCTGGATTCGTTCGTACTGCGCGCCATCGATACCTACCAATAGGGCTTTTTGGGCAGCGGTACTCCAGCTGGCGCAAACCATCAGCGCGCAGGCGGATACGAGTTTCAGGGCAAGTTGCCCTGTGTGTGACAAGCGAAAATTCAACATAAAAATCCTCCGTAAAAAAGTTGATAAGTTTGGCGACCGTTTCTGGTCTAGTCCAATATTGCGAAAAGATGTGACCAACCAATGACGCTTTGGTTACAGCGGCCGCTCTATTTTTCCAGCGTGATCAATATCGCTATTTTTAAGTTTATTTATCCAATAAAACGGTTTTATACAAAAGTAAGCTGTCTTCAAATTCGTCATTTGATTGACATATTGTTGGGCTATGGTGAGTGCATTATTTGGTATAGACCAGATTAATTAGGCGCTAACCCATACTCAGATGCAATTGGATACTGATCATGAATTCCTTACTTGTACGTAACCCCCTGGCATTAGCCATAGCCCTGGCGAGTGCGCCACTAATGGCAAATGGTGATGCCTCCACTATTGAAGAAGTCCAGGTGATTGGCCATTTGGTGCGCGGCGAGCAGCGTGCGCTGGAAATCCAGCAGCAGGCTAACCGTGTGATGAGCGTGGTAAGTGCGACCGATATGGCTACATTGCCGGATCGCAACGCGGCCGAAGCTTTGCAGCGGGTGCCGGGTGTATCCATTGAACGCGATCAGGGTGAGGGGCGCTTTGTGGCGGTGCGCGGCCTGCCTTCGCAATGGAATTCAACCAGTCTCAACGGCGACCGCATTCCAACGGCGGAAGAGGAAACCACCAGCCGCGCAACGGCGTTTGATTTTTTCCCAACGGAAATGATTCAACGCATCGAAGTTTCCAAAACCCTGACTGCGGATCTGGAAGGCGATGCGATTGGTGGCAGCGTAAATTTTGTAACCCGCGCTGCACCGGACAAAGAAACTTTCCATATTTCCCTCGCCGATTCATTTAATGAAAAAGCCGATGATCGCAGCGGCTATAACGCGAGTGTGCTCTACGGCAATCGCAGTGAAGACGGCCAATTTGGTTTTTTAGTCAATGGCACTGCCTGGAAGCGCGATTGGGCAACTGATAATTACGAACCGCGGCGCGGCGACGATGGCCTGGGTATTTATCGTTTGGAACTGCGCGACTACACCGGCGTGCGCGAAACCTACGGGCTAAATGCGGCGATGGAATTTGCCCCCAGTGACGAGCATAAATTTACTGCACGCGCGCTCTACGGCACTTTGATTGACGACGAAACCCATTACAAGCATCGCTATCGTTTTGATAAGGATCGTGTGGAAGTGCAAAACATCCACAACGAATTAATTACCGAAATGACCGGTTATCAATTCGGCGGCGAGCACCTGCTCAATGACAGCAATCGCTGGGATTGGACACTCGCCAGCTACACCAATGAATTCAAATACGGTTGCATTCCCAATTGCGATGATAATTCGTATTTTGTAGTTCGCTTCGATCAAAAAAATGTGGGTTACACCGGATTGGAAAATCGCGGCACCGGTAAAAAATACGCCTACAACAGTATTGATGGCGGCACCGATGCTGCTGATGCCATCAGCAACCATTTGCCTGATGGTTTTGCGATGGACCCGAGCAAGCAAGTATTGTCCTGGGTTGAACTCTATAAAGTTTATGTAGAAGAAAAAGACAAAATTGTTGCCGGATTTAATTTCAATAGCGACTTCAGCGATTCTCTGGCATTGAAATTCGGTGCGAAATTCCGCGAGAAGGAACGCATTGCAACCTATGCGGATGAATTCTACGAATGGAATAAAGCCGCCGGGCCTGCACCAACTCTGGCCGATTTCCAACTCATCGATCAACCGGGGCGCAATGATTATCTGGATGATTTAGCGATTGGCAAAGAATACCAGCAGGATTTTTCCAAAGTGGTTGCCAACAAAGACCTGAGTGCCTGGTATAACGCCAATCGCCAGAATTTAGTATTGGTAGAAAGTGAATCGGCGCTTATTTCCAACGGCGCTGCATTGGGGCGCAACTTTACTGTGGAAGAGCAACACGCTGCAGCCTATGGCATGGCGACCTGGCAGGCTAGTGACCAATGGAATCTAATTACTGGTATTCGCCTGGAGCAAACCACCACTGATGTATCCGGCCAGGTGTTGGTAACCGATGCCGCTACGGGAAAATCCCATTTGCAGGCAAACAATGGCAAAAAAGATTACTTGTCTGTATTGCCGTCTGCCCATGTGAAATACAGTGTTGATGATAATACCAACCTGCGTTTCTCCATCACACGCAGTTTTACTCGCCCGGATTTTGGCTCGTTAAATCCTGGTGGTACTTATTCCGAAGCCGATAACGAATTTTTTAGTGGCAATTCCCAGTTGGATCCAACCTACAGCTGGAACTACGACCTGATGGCGGAGCATTATTTTGGCGATATAGGTTTGTTGTCAGGCGGAATTTTTTATAAAGATATTACCGATCCCATTTTTCAAAGCAGCAGCATTGGTGAATTTAATGGAACCTCCGGAGTGAATTTTTTCCGCCCGGAAAATGGTGCCGATGCAAAACTCTACGGTGCTGAAATCGCATTGAATAAACGATTTACTTTTCTGTCGGGCTTGTTACAGCACACGGGTATTCAAACCAATGTCACGGTAATGGATTCGTCCATGACCATTGCTGGTCGCAGCGACACTGTGCCTGTTCCGCGTCAGGCGGATGAATTATACAACGTGACTTTTTATTACGATGACGGACGCTTCTCGGCGCGTATTGCAGTTAACCAAAAAGGTGAGTACATCGAAGAGCACGGTGAATCGGCCACCTTTGATAATTATTACGGTGACTACACCAGTGTGGATTTCAGTACCTCATTGCAGATTACCGATCAGCTGATGGTATTCGCTGAATTGAATAACCTCACTGATGAACCATTGAGCTATTACATCGGCAGCAGTGATCGCCCCAAGCAAATTGAATACTACGGCCTGCGCGGACAAGCCGGTATCAAGTTCGGTTTTTAAGTCATGAGTGCCATTCACCGCTATTTGCAGCGCTGTACAACGCCGGTATTTATTTTATTTACCGGCAGCGTAGCCATGATGACTTACATCAGTATGTATGCGTTTCGCAAACCGTTTACCGCAGCGACCTTTGATAAGGTCGATGGTTGGGATTGGTCACTGGATTTCAAAACAGCAATACTTATCGCGCAGGTGTTGGGTTATGCAGTGTCGAAATTCATCGGCATAAAAGTAATCTCGGAAATCACTGCGCAAAAACGGGTTGCCTGTTTTATTGGTCTGGTGATCTGGGCGCAAATTATGCTGGTGCTATTTGCTGTCTTGCCGCCGAATTTAAAAATTATCGCGCTCTTCGCCAATGGTTTACCCCTGGGTCTGGTATGGGGGCTGGTATTCAGTTACCTCGAAGGTCG
Organism: Gammaproteobacteria bacterium; assembly: GCA_021151625.1. Classification (GTDB taxonomy): domain Bacteria; phylum Pseudomonadota; class Gammaproteobacteria; order Pseudomonadales; family Cellvibrionaceae; genus Cellvibrio. The sequence continues at coordinate 45,262 of JAGKWY010000005.1, forward strand.
CCGCGTGACTGAAGCACTCGGCGCGATTCTATGTACCAGCCTGATTTTTGGTTCAGGCATTGTGCAAACCATTGGTCGCTGGTTATTGGTGGATGTGGGCGTTACGGAGTTGTGGATGCCTGCAGTGTGCGGCGCATTATTTTTGCCTTTAGCGATTATTTGCATAGTGCTGCTTGCACAAACACCGCCACCTACCGCCGAGGATATTGCCCAGCGACAGGAGCGGCGCCCCATGGATCGCACGCAGCGCCACGCGTTTTACCAGGCATTTGGTTGGGGGCTGACCGCGCTTATCTTCACCTACATGTTGCTCACCGCGTTTCGCGTTTTCACGGACAATTTTGCCGCAGAGTTGTGGATTGAATTGGGCTACGGCGATGCGCCGGAAATTTTTATCACTACCAGTATTCCGATCGCGTTATTCGTGCTGGCGATTATGTGGATGAGCATGTGGGTTACCCATAATTTGCGCGCATTGTGTTTGTTGCATTGGGTCGTTTTTACCGGTTTTGCATTATCCGTCATTGCAACTGTGTTATTTCATTTTGAAATCATTAACGGACTATGGTGGATGTTGTTGCTCAATGCGGGTTTGTATATGAGTTATATCCCGTTCAATTGCATTTTGTTTGATCGCCTGGTGGCCGCCAGTGGCAGTATCGCCAATGCCGGCTTTTTAATTTATGTCGCTGATGCTTTTGGCTACATAGGCACCATTGTGATTTTGTTATTTAAAAATTTTGTCCAGCCGCAATTGCAGTGGGTTGATTTTGTCATTGCGGGTAGTTACAGCTTTGGCGTGCTGGGTATGTTCCTGATGGCGTTATCGCTGGTGTATTTCAATCGGCGTTTGCGTGCGCGTTCTTCTTCCTCCATGAAGGTTTGTTATGAAGCAGTATGATCTTGCTATTGTTGGTGCCGGTATTCTTGGCACTTTTGCGGCTTATCACGCAGTGCAGCGCGGTTGGTCGGTATTGTTGTTGGAATCGGGTGCGGAGGCCAAAGGCGCCAGCGTACGCAATTTCGGGCAATTGGTCGCTTCGGGTATGACGCTTAACGGGTGGCGCACTATTGGTGAGCGAACCCTGCATCATTTAACCGAAATCAATAAAACGGTAGCGCTGCCCTGGAAAAAAAATGGCTCCCTGTATGTTGCATCGGATGAACAGGAATTGCAGTTGTTAGCGGAAATGCAGCAACTCAATGATGCAACAGGTTACCAGAGCCGCCTGCTCAGCATTCACGAATGCAGTGAGCTGGTGCAGCCGCTCAGTCAGGATTACGCCAAAGGCGGATTATATTTTCCTAATGATGCAACGACAGAAAGCCCGAAACTATTAGTTGCGCTGCGCAACTTTCTTATTCAATCCGGCCGCTGTGATTATCGCCCTGTGCAGTTAGTGCAAGCAGTGGAAGAGGGGGATGCCGGATGCAATTTGCGCATCACCGATAACACTGTCTATCGCGCAACAGATGTGCTGATTTGTTGCGGGCATCAACTCAATCGTTTATTTCCCTCGCTGTTGCAAACCCCGGCAATGCGTATTTGTAAATTGCAAATGATGGATACTCAGGCTGCCACATCTGTGCAATTGCATTGTAATTTGCTAACGGGTTTGTCCATTCGCCGTTACGATGCATTTCACAGTTGCCCATCGCATTCTTCCTTGATAGCAACAGAGTATCAACAGCAACTGCAAGCTGAAGGAATTCATTTGCTCTTTACCCAACGCGCCGATGGTTCGTTAATTATTGGCGATTCGCATCACTACACCAACGCGCAGGATGTAGATTCACTGGACTATCACAGTGACCAGCGCGTCAACCAGCTTATCCTCACTGAGGCTCAACGAATTCTCGGCGTAAAAGAATTGCCTATCCATCGCTTCTGGAATGGTTATTACAGCCAGCACGAAAATTCGGTATTAGCAACACGCGTACACAATCGCATTCATGCAGTAACTGGTATTGGTGGAAAAGGCATGACCTGCAGCGGTGGCTTTACCGAATTGGTCATCCAGCAATTGGCGGAACAACAACCGCTCGATCTCATTAAAATTCAGTAACAGGATTATCGTTATGTTAGAAGCCGTTATTTTTGATTGGGCAGGCACGCTGGTGGATTTTGGTTCACGTGCACCCTTAAAGGCATTCGTGGAATTATTTGAAGAGCAGGGTGTAGCTATTACGCTGGCAGAAGCACGCGAACCTATGGGAACTGAAAAGCGTGAACATATTTGCCGATTGTTACAGCAGCCGCGCATCCAGCAAGCCTGGGTTGAACATCATGGGCAATTGCCAACCAGTGCGAAAATTGATGCACTCTACCAACGTTTGATTCCCTTGCAACGCGAACAAATTGGATTACACACCAAATTAATTCCTGGCACCGTGGAGATGCTGGCTGCTGTGCGTGCGCGTGGATTAAAAGTGGGAACAACCACAGGTTATGGCCGTGCCATGATTGATAATTTAGTGAGTGCTGCGGCAGCGCAGGGTTTGGTCCCTGATTGTATTGTTGCGGCGGACGAAGTACCGGCGACCCGGCCAGCAGCGACAGCGGCACTTGCCAACCTGGTGCAGTTGGGCGTGAGTGCCGTGCAACACTGTGTAAAAGTGGATGATACTGCGCCGGGAATTAGTGAGGGGCGCAATGCTGGTATGTGGACAGTGGCCGTTGCTATCAGTGGTAATGCGGTCGGATTGGGTGAAACAGAATGGCAACAATTATCGCCCGAAACGAGTACGCGTTTACGTGAGCAGGCCTATCACAGTCTGGAGCATACGGGCGCTCATTATTTTATTGATTCGGTCGCTGATTTACCCGATGTATTGGCAGATATAGAACGCCGGTTAGCGCGTGGTGAAAAGCCCTGAACCTGATAAGCTGAACTGAAAAATAAGGTGTTTGCTAGGCATTGCCGTTTGCAACCCTTACACTAGGTGCCCTCAACCTGGGGGCACCATGGACGCAATACCAATTTACCAACAACTGCGGCGGCATTTGCAAACGATTATCCACATGGGGCGTTTGCAAGCCAATGATAAATTACCTTCTGAACGTGAGCTGGTGGAACAATTCAGCACCACGCGCATTACCTTGCGCGATGCATTGGTAAAATTGGAATCTGAAGGGCTTATTTATCGGCAAAATCGCCGCGGCTGGTTCGTGGCACCGGCGCGTTTTGTGATAGATGCAAAACGTAAAGTCAATTTCAATACCATGGCCAAAGAACAGGGGCGCATTGCGCAGACCCAGGTATTAAAAATTGAAAAATTCCCTGCCTCATCACAACTGAAAGACGCCATGCAAGTTAGCGGCAAGCATCAGTTGTTGTCGGTGCGTCGTGTGCGCAGCCTGGATGGTCGCCCGGTGTTAATTGAAGATCTATTTTTTGACACGCGCCGTTTTCCCGATTTTGAAAAATTTGATTTAAGCCAATCCATTACCGAATTACAAAGTCATCACTATGGCGTCACTATTGGCAGTGAGACCTGCAATATTCAGGTGGGTAGCCTGGAGACTGATCAGGCTATTGCCCTGGGCTGCAGCGACGGGCACCCTTGTTTGAAAATGTTGCGCTGGCGCTATGACCAGGAACAAAAGTTGGTCGATTACAACATCGAGCATTGGTTGCACAATGCCGTTGAAATTACGGTTGATGCGTAACATTTTTAAATACATTGAAAACCAGGCATCGTCCCTGATGCAAAGTGGCATTATTTTGTTCATAAAAAATCCCTCTCACGTAATTTATTGTGAGTGTGCTGAGTCAGTTGTAACTGCTGTTACAAGTTTAAATTTCGACTGACTCTCCGTTGTTGTTTTTGGCAAACATTTTGGTGTAGCCGGTTGTATCAAAATTACTTTCCAATACCTTGCTTAGCAGATTGCTCTCTGCTTCTGTCGCTTTTGTTTCTGCCGGCAGTGGTTGTGCAGCAGGAATAAATGGCACAGCAGGTTTTGCGTGTTCATAGCGGCCTGAAGCAATCACCTGATTTTCATCCAACGCGTTTTTCAGCAACTGTTGTACTTGTGCGCTGGGTGAGTCGGCGGGGCAGGCGATCAGGTCCATATAATCCACACCCAAACGGTAGGGTGGCCATCCATTTTCCAAACCGGTTTTTACCAGGGCGCGATAACAATTTTTTGCACGCGCAACATCGTCGGGATTTTTGCGATCAAACAACAATGGAATAGTACCGGATAAAGTGCGCGATGAGCGTGAGGTCACTGCAAGCAGTGGGTCAAAGCCGTGATCGGTCAGACATTTACTCATCACACTGCGATAGCGTTCCACTTCATCGGCCATAAACGGAACCAACGGGGCGTACCATAAGATACCTGCACCATCTTTTGCCGGGTGCGAATTCAGGTCGAGTTTTTTCGCCGTTGGGTCAAGCGCGTAGGCGATTTTCAGGAAGGCAACAATCGGATAACCCTCTACAGTTCCCAAGGTATTTACCAGTGCACCAAAGTGACGACGCAATGCGGCAAATCCCCACTTGGGTAAATAATCCTGAATTTTTTGCAGTTGCTTAATTTGCTCCGGGCTAAAGCTCCATACACGACAATTTTTTAAACGGCGGCGAATATCTTTTACTGAACCAGCTACAGCAGCGCGCGAACCATAAAGTGTTCCCAGGCCTGTCCAGGCGGAAATTTTTCGCTGTGTGGCTAAATCGCGTAAGTAATTTGCACGTGCTTCACCTTTGAGTGGAGATACCAACGGCGTATCTACTTGCGTAGAAAGAATGCGGCAATCGTTCATCATAATAATGCCGCCTATGCCAGGAATATCCTCAGTTAATTTATTCAGCTCCGTTTGGCTTGCAATAAACGCGTCATTGGATTTCCATTCAAATACCAAAATGCGTGTGGCTTCCGGTGCGCGGGCGAGTTGCACACGGGCTTTGGTAACTATGCCGAAATTGCCTTGCCGCAATAACCCTGCCCAGGAATAACCGGTACCCGCATTCCAGCGTTTGGCCATTTCGGCGCAACCTAAATCTTGATAGGTATGGCGAAACTCGGTGCCATTACCCCAAAAACCTTCCAATTCACAAATCGCATTAAAGTGATCGGCAATGGGAGTTAAGCCGTATCCGCCATCCAATGCGTTGCCGAGGATGTTGCCGTTGGGGCCAACGCCGGTGGTGGGCACTAATAAATTTGCACCGGATTTTTTTATTGCCGCGTGTAAATCACTTTGGGTTACACCGGGTTCAATCAACGCCGTTGATGAGTGAACATCGATATACACACGGCGCAGTTGCGATAAATCCAGAATAAAACTGCGCGTATCAACCGGCAGCGAAGTGCCGTATCCAAAATTGCGCCCGCCGCTGATGGGCCAGAGCGGCACTTTGAATTCGTTGGCGAGCGCCAGTACGGCTTCAACCGCATCGACCTCTTTGACGATAATGGCTCCGGCAGGCAGGCGTTGGCTCGCACCTGTATCTGCACCATATTGAAAAGCCGCTTCTTCACGACTCAAGGTTTTGGTTCCGGGGATGCGCAATACTTCGCTGAAAAAAGTGCTGGTCATATTCATTTTCCTTTCAAATGCTGAATGACGAAATTGCTTGAAGAGCAAAAGGTCGGCTTGACACTGCACGCGAAAAAAATGTCCAAAAAATCGACACTCACGGCAGTCAAGCAAGCATGAGCAAGAACTATGACAAGTCTGGATTTGTTAATGATTTCAACAGCTTTACTGCAAAAATCAAAACGCTTGTAAAAAATAAGCCATGATTTTGGCGTTTAGCAAAACCTTTGATGAAATGCGGGAATTTAACTAAATGCTGAATAAAGAATTGGTTATTTGATATGGGGTGTCGCTAAAAACATTATTTTACAATTGAATACCATTGAAGTGGCCCCTACTTAGGGAGACGGGTGGTAAACTTTAGTGAATGGTTTTTAGGTTATTGGTGGAGAGATATTATGGGTGGAGCAAAAGTGTTAACAGGTTTGCGTGAATGTTGTGCGCTGATGCTGATAATGAGCCTTGCTGCTTGCGGCGGCAGTTCAGGTAACAATGCATCTGTAAGCTCCTCTACTACAACTTCTGCCAGCGTTACGGCTAATTCCAGTGTTGTGGCTTCAAGTGGTGCTAGTTCAGCACAAAGCAGTGGCAGCTCCGTAACAAACTTTTCCAGTTCGATTGGCTCCAGCAGCAGTCAATTAAATTCTTCTTTAGCTGCATCCAATGCGCAATCCTCTTCGTCCATTTCGACGGAACTATTTATTAATGCGCTTTACAATAAAGGTGGTGTGATTAGTCCTTTTGGTTTTGTCGATATAGCGCAAGACGAAATAAAAACATTTAGTGTGCAAGCAGAGAGCGGTTACAAACTTGCGGGCGTAAATGGTTGCAATGGTCGTGTGGAGGCCAATCAAATAGTTGCTGGTCCAGTTAACGCAAGCTGCATTATGAATGTGAGCTTTGTTCGTATAGGGTCACTGGCAGATCAACTCAAGCTCACTGACCGAGGCCTCATTCGCTGTATTACCGCCATGGAGGACGATAGCAAAACGCCTTTAACTGCTGAAGGGATTACCTCATTGAGTTGTGGCAGTTTGTTTGATCCAGTTGCCTCGCTGGACGAGCTGAAATTATTTCCCAACCTGACATCCCTGGCATTGACTGGCACACGCTTGAAAGGGACCTGGGATTTTGGCTTTTTTCAATCGCTGGAATCCTTGAATCTTTACGACAACGAACTGGATGCGGTAAATGTTTCGACCAATACTCGCTTGACGGAATTAAATGTTGCCAAAAATCATTTGCGAGAAATTGATCTGGCTAATTTAACCAAACTCAAATTGCTGAATCTGGCCGATAATCGCATTGCTGAGATCAATTTGTTGACGAATACCCAATTGGAAAGTGTGGATCTTGAATCCAACTTGTTTACGCAAATAATGGTCAGTCATCTGAAAGATTTGCGCCAATTGTATTTGTCGCGCAACCAGCTCTCTGCAGTGGATTACAGCCAGAATATTTTGTTGACTGATTTAACCCTGGGTTGGAATACAGTCACTGCAGTTGATACCAGTATGTTGCCCGAGTTGGCCTATCTAAATGCGGCGGGTTTGGGGTTGGGTACGATTAATCTTGCCCAAAATAACAAACTGGCTGACCTGCGGGTAATGGAAAATAAACTCGCCGCATTGGATGTATCCATGTTGAATCAGCTAAGCCGTTTGGATGTCTATAAAAATCAATTAACTGCGCTGGATTTGCTCAGTAATACCAAACTCTCCGAGTTGAATTTAATTGATAATAAAATTACCAGTTTATCTATTGCGCAATTGCCGGAGTTGAAATTGCTATCGGCTTCATATAATCAACTCACTAGTATTGATTTTTCGAAAAATACCCAGTTGAAATGGGTGTTGATAACAGATAATAGTTTAACTAGTGTGACCGGCATTGAGAAACTCAGCAAAGATTCCGAACTGAATTTTTCTAATAATCCGCTAGATGCAGCGACTAAAGCGTATCTGTTTGACTTGTTCGATAAGCAGGGCTATGAAGATTTGTTTTTCTAGAGCATTTGATTTTCGTAAAAAGAAAAGCCCCGAATATCGGGGCTTTTTTTCAGGTATGGTTTCAGGTTGGTTAGCTCGCCAGCAGCGCTTCCAATGTGCGCTCATAAATAGCTGTGAGCTTATTCAAATCCTCAGCGCTGATGCACTCATTTACTTTGTGAATGGTTGCATTGATGGGGCCCAACTCAACTACTTGTGCGCCTGTTGGTGCAATAAAGCGGCCATCTGATGTGCCACCTGAAGTAGATAATTCAGTATCCAAACCGGTTTCGGTTTTAATCGCAGTGACTACTGCGTTTACCAAATCACCGCGCGGCGTTAAAAAGGGTTGGCCACTCAGGGTCCATTGCAAATCGTATTTCACGCCGTGTTTATCCAGAATGGCGTGAGTGCGCTCGCGCAGAATCTGTTCGGTCAGTTCCGTGGAAAAACGGAAATTAAACACCACAGTGACTTCGCCGGGAATGACATTGGTTGCACCGGTGCCGCCGTTGATGTTGGATACCTGGAAACTGGTAGCAGGGAAAAATTCATTACCATCGTCCCAGTGTTCCGCCGCTAACTCTGCTAATGCCGGTGCTAATTTATGGATTGGGTTATCGGCCAGGTGTGGGTAGGCTACATGGCCCTGAATACCTTTTACGGTAAGCACCGCACCGAGTGAACCGCGACGACCATTTTTAATCACATCGCCAACCACTTTAGTGCTGGAGGGTTCGCCCACAATGCACCAGGTCATTTTGGTATTGCGTGCTTCCAGCCATTCCACGACTTTGACTGTACCGTTAATGGAAGGGCCTTCTTCATCGCTGGTAATTAAAAAGGCGATGCGGCCTTTGTGGTTAGGGTGCTCGGCAACAAAATTTTCACAGGCGATCACCATGCTGGCGAGCGAGCCTTTCATATCGGCTGCGCCGCGACCATGCAACATGCCGTCGATAATTTGTGGCTCAAACGGCGGGTTATTCCAATTAGCTTCCGGGCCAGTGGGAACCACATCGGTATGGCCGGCAAAGGCCAGAATGGGGCCAGCGTCACCATCAGCTCCGGTTCGGATCGCCCAGAAGTTATCCACTTCATCAAAGCGCAAACGCTCGGTTTTAAAGCCTATGGCCTCCAGGCGTTTGATCATCAATTCCTGGCAGCCATCGTCCTCCGGGGTTACCGAACGGCAGCGGATCAGGTCAGTGGCAAGTTGCAGGGTAGGGGTTAGCGCAGAAGTCATGGTGTAATCCGGAGTCAAAAAAATTCGGCGCCAATTCTACGCGATTTTGTTGTTATTGCGAGCAAATCCCCTTTTTGGGTCCTTGTAAAAAAGGGATTTGCTGTTTGCGAGGATGTCCGATTGTTTAGGGTTGTGTTGCGGCGGGAGTGAGTCCCGCGCGCATAGTGGCTTCGTTGTTAGTGGTGACCAGCACCATCTCCTGAATAAACTGCGTGAGTGATTCACCCCAAATGTTGTTGTGGTCGGGAATTATTTTTTTATCGACGTACACATTTAAATAGGGATTGAATGACGTAGTTTTGCCAAGGTGAGTTAGTTTTACCGTAGAAAAATCCAATGTACTTTTGTTGTCCTGAGCCTGCCACTGCAACTGTAATTTAAGCAGTTGTGCCATGGTATCGCCCGCTATGGCTTTATCTTGCGGTTTCATCACGTGAGAATGAAACGGCGTAAAGTGGCCCACGGCGATTCGATCGGCACTGCTTTCGCGAATTTTACGTACCTGGGCTTTACCGTCCGCACACTCATAGCGGGATAAATGTTTGTGCGATTCAAATAGCGTGCTAAAAAAACGCCCCGCCGGAAATGCAGTTCCTGTTGCATCGTCGCCTTCCGATGTAAGAATTAACAGGCGCGGCATTTGACTGGAAAAATAACGCCGGCATTGATCCTGGGCTATATCAAACAAAGTTGAATAACGCATAGCTTCAAAGGCCGGGTTAATCAACAACACCAAATCGCCGAAGCCGCGCGCATCGCCTTGAAAACTCTTGCCGGGTCTGCTGTCAAAAAAACGATCCACCATCAATTGTTGCAGTGAGGTAAACAGCACTGCTCCACCAAAGCTGTGACCGATGCTGACCATGCGACTGTCGTGTAGTGGTGTGCGCGTGTTTTGCACATTGACGATTTGTTCAAGCTTCACCAATACTTCAGTGACACCTTGCAAACCCACTTCGTGGGCGACTTTTTTTCTGTCCCAGAATGTCAGGTGGTGAATTACCGGTGTTGTCAGGGATTCACCACGCCAGCCGAGATAAACTCCCAATACCTTGCGCGGCTTTCTGTTGAGTAATGGCGCCATCGCATTTTCATTGGCGGCGATATCACCCAATAATTTTTGGTAAGACTCAATATTGCTATCACCTGCTTTGGCGGTGTGATGCCAGCCATGGATAAATACGGAAAGAATAATATCTTCATCGCCAGCAAGTTCGGTGTAGGTCTGAATAAGGTTTTCTGCTTGCTCCCTGGTATAGGCTTGTCCCTGGTCATCAAATTCGGTAAAACCCAAATAAAATTCACGCGCAGAACCCTGCGCGTAATGGATAACCGAATTGCTGCTGCAATCTTCCTTGTCTGCCTGACAGAGCGAAAAGTTTTTGCGGTACAGTGCGTTGGGTGTACAGCCACTACAAAGTAGTAGCGAACATAACACCAGACACAGGAAACCAGAGTTGCGCATGATTAATCCCTCATGGAGAGCTCTTGCAACAATTGCGGCGCAGTGGATAAAACATCCGGCTGCACCAGTGATATTCCATAAGTGTTGGCAATTAGAATCACATCCGCTGTGCGCCAGGGGGTAGCAGCGAGCTGTTGTGCAAGCTGTTGTGCTTCGTCATTTTGTTGTTCAAGCTGCAATACTTTAATGCGCTGGATAAGCGCTTCGGCATTGGGGCGAGCTTGTACATTTGCCAGCGATAATTCCAGCAAGCGCGCGCGATTTTCTGCAGTTGGATGGGCTTGTTGTTGCTCAATCCATACATCGAGTAAATGGCCTGCTGCTGCCAGTGGATAGTGCCCATAACGATTTACAAAATGTGTTTCGGCATCCTGTTTTAATTGTTGTGCACGTACGGGGTCGGTATTTTCCAGCAAACTACCCAAAGCAAAAAAATACATGGGGTTATCGGATTTTTTTATCACCGCTTCATAAAGCGTAATGGCTTCATCGTTATTGCCCAGCAGCGCCAGTGTTTCTGCCAGATGTTCTTCTATCAACCAATGACCCGGATAAATTTGATTGGCTTGGGCAAAATGAACCTTGGCCTCAGGATAATGCTCATTTTCCAAATCAATAATGCCACGCTGCAATTCCAGCCAGGCGTAGTCTTTTATTTGCTTTACGGATAAACGCGATTGCGCGGCTTGATAAAACTGATCCGCGAGTGCGGAGTCGCCGAATTTGTGCAGCAAGTGCGCGTAGAGTGCGATGTCACTCCATTGCGGTGCTTCCGCGAGGCGATTATCCAGCATCGCCAGTGCATTGCGGTAATCGCCTTGCTGCAAATATAAATCCAGCTGCAAGTCTTGCAGGCGCGAATCGTGACGGGAATCACCCAGTGTTTCCAATAACGCTTTGCCACGCACCACTTCGTGCATGGAGAGCAATAATTTTGCGCGAATCAGGTTTAACTCGCGGTCCTGCGCAAATAATTCGAGTGCGATTTCTGCATCTTTGGCGGTGGCGAAATTGCCGGTGTGTTTAGCCAATTGATAAAACACAAATGCAGATTGCGGATTCTCTTTGCTGAGGCTGTGATGCTTTGTTTCAAGCTGTTGCAAGTCTTGCAGATAGCTTGGCCCTTGCGGCAATTGCGCACCGCGCCAATAGCTAATTGCTGCCAACACAACCAGCGCCAGTAACAGTGAAAGTCCAACGGCGAATAAAATCCGGCGCAGAAGTGGGTTCGGCCTTTCAGAATAAGAGGAGTAAATTACGTCATTCATGTTGATCTGTTCCATAAAAATTAAAAAGCGCCCGCGTGGGGCGCTTCATATTTATTTTTGTGCGTAATGAGGTTTTTCTGGCCAGGGTTCTGCCAAATATGGGAATTCTGGCAAGAAGGGCTTATCGTTAAAGCGTGGGTTGGGAACGGTTTTGGGTTCGATAGGTGCGCTTTCCCACAATGCTGGTTGGTTAAGTGTTTCTACATCGCAGGGTGCGTTGCCGCAATTTTTATCCATATCCAAAAAAGTGGCGAGGAAACGAGTAGCCACCTGATCTTCCGGGCGACGGCCAAAAGGCCAGGTGCCGGTAGTATCCATATCTACAGCAGTTAGGTTGGGCACGAAAATTTCAAAGGTGCGGCGCAGGGGAATATCTTTTCCTGACTTATTCCAGCTGTTATCTGGCATACGCAATTTTTGGAAGAAGCAATGCTTCACGCGCGGGAAAGCCTCGGTCGCCAACTTGTAAGTTTTGTGCACAGGAATTGGTGAGTTGTCGTGATTAAAACAGGTTGGTAAACCGAGCGCGGACACCGATGGGCCAAAGCCCCAGCCCAAATGTGCAAAGCGCGTAGTGAATTCGCGCAAGTATTTGAGGTTGGCAACACCTACGTGACTGTCGTAGCGCATGCTAAGTGCAGCATCGGAGAAGGGAACGCCGTCGTGGTCTACCTGATTGTAATCGCTGTCGCGCGTATTAAATTCCAAATCTTGAGTGAACATACCTTTGAAACCCAACCAGGTTTTATCCCAGGCGCTGGGTGCGTAGGCTTTAACCAGGCTTGACGCTTTGCGTACATAGCTACCGCCCCACATACGCACTATGCGATCAGTCGCAGGGTCTTTGCTGATAAAGGCGAGTGGAATTTCAAAACCAACGGTGTTGATGTTGCGGCCTGCTTGCGCATCGATACCGTCGTACACAAAACGGTAATTGCCATTGGCATCTTTTTTATAGGCGTTGCCTTTCCACTCGTAGGGGCCGGGTGGTAATTGCTCTTTTAAAGTCCAACCCAGGTCAGGTTTTTGTGGGTTGAAATTAAATAGATCATTACCTTCCAACTCCAGCAGAGTTTTCGGAATAGGTAATTCCGCCAGGGATTTATATTTTTCTACCGGGACTTTGTAAAATTGCGGGGCGTAGTTAATAGAGCGGAAAAATCCTGGCAGGTTGTTAAAGAAAGCATCATCGCGACCACCGACAAAAGCTTTAATTTTTTGACCTTTGGGGCTGGTAATAATGACTACTTTATTCGTATCGATAATTTGATGGAAATCGCCTTCAGGGAAATTTAAAAAATCAACGCGCGCTTGATCTTTGCCGTTAAAGGTCACTTTAATTTCGCCGTTGTCGAAATCGAGCAAACCTTTTTTGAGTGTCTCCACATAGGTCAGCATGCCTTCCAGTGTTTCTTCACCTTTGTAATCCGATGCGCGCTTGGCGCCTGCCAGGTGAATTTTATACATCATGTCTGGATCAAATTTTCCGGTTGACGGCAGTGGTGCGAAGGTTAATTGCGCAACCAGGGCTTCGCCATTACTGGTGTCGCTGCTGGGATAACCGAAAATATCATAAAGGTCGGCGGGACTAAGTGGTACGTCATCGTAAATGGAGTTTACGGCGTTGGGGTCGTTGTGATCAGCTGCCTGTGCGGGGAGTGAACCCCACAGCAACGCCAACGCTAGCGCGGAGGCCAACGCTGAGCGATTAATTGCAGTATGTTTTTTCATGGTCAAATCCTTATAGGCGTTAAGTAAACAATAAAAAGTAAACGTTAAAAATTATGGCAAGCGCGCCATGGCGTCTTTGTTAATCAATAACTGTTTGGTGAGTTGATAGCCCAATTCGCGATAGGACTCAAATTGCCGTTCATCAAAAAATTGATCAGCAGTGGGTTGATTGGGAAATTGAGCATTGAGTGCTTTGTAAGCGTAAATATCCGCGGGCAGGTCGCGCGTTACACAGGCTTTGATGTAGACAAAGGTACCGACAAAACCTTTTTCGGTGTCTGTGTCTGGATAAACTATATCGCCAATCGCATAGCCACGTTCGGAGAGCTCAAATTTTTTATCGGCAATGGTGATGTCCTGGCTGCGCGGAATAAGTCCACAGAGATTGAATCGCTCATCGCGGAAGCGAATGGTCACACCAAAGTCAACGCGAATTCGAGAGATGGCATTGCCCAGGTCTTCGAAGGTGGTTGCCAAATCAGCAGAGCCATCGGAGAGGATAATCCAGGGCAAACGACGACGAATCAATTCATAAATACCGGTGTTGTCAAAGTGCCCACCGTCCGATAGTTCTATATGCGGTGAGTTTTCCTGATGGCCAAGATTAAACAAGCTGTTAGCGCCGGGAAACAGGTAATTGGGTTTAAAAATAAATTTAAAACGTGTGAGAAAGTGCGTTGGGTTGTTAGCCCAAAAACCCAGGCGCAAACCAAAAAAGGTCATCAGGAAAGAAACCAGCGGCGTGGTCGAGTTTCCTTCACCACCAACACCTGCATGCGGGTTTGCTGCGGCGCCGGAAATAGCCGTGGCAGTAGCCAGCGTCATGGAGTTGAGGGAGAAATGGCGAGTCTCTACATAACCAGTCGCGTCGCTGCCGCAATAATCAGGGGATAAAATAAAATTATCGCCCAGCCGGCTTTTGTACTGTGGGTTCCTGGATTTATTCAGGATGATGTTGGTATTGATCAGGTGATAGGGCGACCATACCGCTTTATTTTTTAATTCTGACAGACGGAGTTCATTAGCTTTTTCACCTTTCTTCGCCAGGCTTGAATAGGGTGAAACACTGGGGTCGCGCAGGAAGGTATCCATCAATCGATCGCGATACATTTTATGCGGGGAAATATAGTTGATATTGACTGCCAGCAAAAAAATAATCATCAATGCGATATAAACATTAACGCTCAATCCAAATGGCCGGTTAATGGTTGCCTGCAAGCTCAGGTGGTAGAGACCTTCTCCCATCCAATAGGCCACGCTGATAATGATAAAAATAAAGCCGACAATAACAACGTTTCTAAATAAATCCGCATAGAGTGAATTGGAATCCAGTGCGGGTTTCAAGCGTTTACGGAATTCGTTTATCGCCATAAAAATTGCGGCCAAACTTGCGCCGCCCGAGCCCCAGAATGCCGGGTTATCCAATTCAAGTCGTGAAAAGAACAGTGATTGCAATGGAACCAATGCGAGGATCAAACTACAGACACCCATAGTCAGTAGCCATCCCAGTGACGACTGTATTTCGATTCGGTATTTATAGAATTTTGAGAAAGGACGTGTGAATGTACTGCTTAATGCGTAAAACGTTTGCAGTAGCAGAAATGCCGCACCTAATAAGCCAGCGAAGCCGGTGAAATACAGAAAGAAATTAATCCGTTCATCGGTATAGGTGTAGTTGTACTTTTGGTCGTAATTGATGGCGAAATTAATCAGACTGTCCAGCAAGTTATAGATGTAGTCATGTGCAGGAAGATCCTGTACCAGCGATTGTAAAAAGCCGGAGTAGACAACGGAGATCAACAGCATAAATGCCAGGCTGAACAAAAATAAATACGCAAAGAAAGAATGTATGGCGCTACCCAACGCAAAACCAACTAGCGAAACTAGTGGCAGTTGCGGCGGAGTTAGATAGTTGCCGTGCAAACGAATATAGCTAAGTACTTTGTTGGCGTTGTGCGCATCATTACTGATTGAGTCGTGGGCATGCTCAGTGCGAGTGTTTTCCTGTGCGGTATCTTGTTCCGATGCTGTAGCGGACGCGGTGCTGTCTTGTTGTGTTTTCGCCGCAAAGACCTTGTGCTCATGAACGTTCAGTATTTCGGTGTTGGCCTTGCTGCCACAGAATTTTTCCAGGTTGCCGAAAGGGAACGCGCCCCAGCGTTTCATAAACCAGGATAGGGCGGCGCCGGCGTAACCGCCACCGGACACACTGGATAAGTATTGAAGCTTTTCAAAAACAGTGGGGTGGCCTTCTTTAGCAAAGCCTTTGTTGTAAAGCGCCTGCATAACGCCAATACCAAATGCAGCCGAGCGGATACCACCACCAGATAAAGCTAACCCATAATTCGGACGTTCTTTGGCCGGGTGTTTATCTTTGTCAATGTAATTGTAAAAGTTACTGACGTAGTTTTTGTAATCGCTATCGATATGGGAGCGATAGGAATTGTCCAGGTAATTTTTATATTTTTTATCGAAATCTGTGGAAAACTCCGTTTCCACAGATTTTTTTTCCTGTTCAATCAATGTGTGACTATTGATTGTTGGATAGTTACAGCAACAGCTTTTTATGTAGCTGAAGAGTCGAGCAAGGAATGACATAGTTACCTTCCCAAGAAAGTTTCAGAAGCGACTATGTAATTTCCTTGTCGGGCACTCTCCAGAGGGCTTATTTGCCCTTGAGTATTGCATCGGCCGCTTTTTCCCCGATCATGTAGACCGCGCTCACAATAAAGAAGCCGGGAATTTTCGGGAACACAGATGCATCCACCACACGCAAACCTTGTACGCCGCGCACTTTGAAATTGCTGTCCAGCACGGCCATAGGGTCGTTATCCGGCCCAATAGGGCAGGTACAGGAGGCGTGATGGCCCCAGGCGTTATCCTTCACAAATTGTGCAATTTCAGCATCGCTTTGCACTTGCTTGCCGGGCAGTTCCTCTTCTGCTATCAACCCCGAGGCGATTAAATCCTTGGTGAGTTCACGCACAAATTTCACGCCTTCGACAACTGATTGCAAATCCTGCCCGCTGGTGTCATTGCCTTCATCAAAATAACGGAAATTGATGTGCGGGGTGTCCAGTGGATCAGCGGATTTCAAAGCAACATAACCGGCGGAATTATTGGTGTGGGCTTTTAACACTGCCCAGGTGAAATAATTCAGATGCTCGGTAATTACTTTGGAATAACCGGGGAAATAACCTTTAAAAAGTGCAAGCAGTGAGAAGCAGAATAAATCCGGCAATGGACGCTCTTTTACCGAGCGTTTAATTACCGCAAGTACCGCACCATTAGTGGTGTAAACGCCTTTGCGTTCCTTTTCCCACTTCTCGTATTGTGGATCGCCTTTTTCGTAGCGCGCACCATCCAGCACTTCCCAGCTGTTAAATTTCATGCGGTTTACAACACCGACTTCGTATCTGTCCTGCAGGTTTTTTCCAACACCAGGCAAGTGCGCGCGCACTGGAATGCCGTGTTGTTGCAATTCAGCGGAATCGCCAATGCCAGAAAGCATTAACAATTGCGGTGTATTAAATGCTCCACCAGAAAGGATAATTTCTTTGCTGGCGTAAACGGTTTTTGTTTCAGCCTGAGTATTGCGCGGTAAGCAATGGGCTTTGTATAGCCGCTCGCCTTTTAAATATTCCACACCGATTGCGCGGTTGCTATCGTCAAACAATACACGCGTAACTGTGGCGTTCAATTCGATGGAAAGATTGCCAGGAAAGCGTGCGGCAACATCCAACAGACGCTCGCGTGTACCATTGCGACTGTGATTATTAGTTGCCAGCGGTGGGTAGCGCAGGCCAAAGGCGTTGTCTTGTACCAGCCGCCAGTCATTGGGGTCTGCCAGGCCGCGTTTTTGCCATTGCACTCGCTCAACAGGGTCGCCGAGATTTTTAAATATCTCTTCAGTGGATTCGAGTACGGTTTTAATTAATTGCTCATCGCGTGCGATATCACCCAGCGGAAGTGCTGCTTCAGTGCTGAGCCAACCATTAAAACCATGGCGAGTCGGGTTGTAACCCAATTTACTCAGGAAGCGATAAATCGGACGATGCTTACAATTTTCCAGTGTCTGAAAATGGCCGCGCATAGTGTCGGCATTCCAGGAGTTATCGCCGGTTAAATCGGCGATATAGTCCCAGTCCGCGTTGTGGGGGTAAACGGTAATCATCGCATTGTGTGCGGTACAACCACCCAGGCAGCCAGCGCGCGGGTAGAGCACGCCATCTACCTTTTCGCCTTCAAAGGTTTCAGTGTATTTGCTATCGCGCACTTGCTGGTTTTGATCGGAGTAATGACGCACGAAATAATCCCAGCGCATCGCCGAGTTTTCGGTAGAGAGTGCGTGGAAGACGGGTACCTGATACTGCTCTGGCAAACGATTTTTTTCCGGATCGCGTGGGTCGCCACCCTTAAGTTGGGTGGGGTCGCCGCCGGCTTCCAATACCAATACTTTTTTACCATTTTCGGCGAGGCGAGCGGCAAGCGTGCCGCCCCCTGCGCCAGAGCCTACAACAATGTATTCAAAGGCTGATTGCATCTTTGTCGCTCCTTAGAAAGTTTTCACAAATTCAATCAGCGCGCGTTTTTCCTCATCCATCGATGTTGGACAGGAGGTTCACTGGCGTACCAGCAGGGATTGGGCCGATTTGTACGCCGTCATCACCAAATGCCCAGGGTGCGATGCGACTCAACCAACCTTCCAGCGGCTGCAGGAATTCAGGTAAGAAGCCTGAAGGCACGCGCAGATAACTCGGGGCTGTGGTGCGATCTATGGTGCCTGGGTGCGTCAGTCCATTTTTGGTCACTACGGTCATGTTACCGCTACGCTTTTCTGGCCAGAGTAATTTTTCAATGGAGTCGTCGAAGGACTTCATGCGGTCTTCCACTGTGCCTGTCCAGTAAAAATCACCCAGTGCATTATTAACGAAAAAAGGAGCGGTTGACCAAACACTGGCTAATGATGCTGGACGAGTAAATCCGCGACCACCGCCGGGCAGGGTGAATTGCTTAACGCTGAAATCGTAGGGGTCCTGGATATTGATAGTGCCTACGGATGGCAAATTTTTGTAGGACTCGGAAGAGAAGTTGTCCCAAATATTGCCGCGAATAGCGTTGCTGGCCAAAGGACTACAGGCGTTGGTTTCAAGCAGGGTAACTGGCACACGCAAATCAGTAGAGAGGAAATTGTTATCGAGGAAGTCATCCTTCAACACAATTTCAGTCATCGCTGTTTTGAACTCGTCAGTCTTGGTCCATTTCCAATAATCGTTCCAGCAGGTCAGGTAATTTTTATCGCCAGTGGCATTTACGCAACCTTGATCAGGGAAGTGGCTAAAAGCTTTTTCTGGCAGTTTACTGGAATGACAACGTGCACAGGTTTTCGCGAAAACTTCTTTACCTTGCTGCACTACAGCAGCGTCAGCGGTTAAGTAGCTTTGACCTTGAGCAGCATCTTTTAAATGATCAGGTGTAGATGCGGCAAGGAAGAACAGAGCCAGATTTGGTGTTTGATGTTCGTTAGCTACCCAGAAGCTGGAGTTTTTGCGCGCAACTTCAATTTCAAACGGCGTAATTTTTTTACCGCCAAGCAATGGCCGGAAATGGGTTAGCCATTCATCACTAAATAAACCGATATTGATATAAACACGGTTTAACGCACCCAGGGCGCCCACTGAGTCTGCGCCATCTTTTAGCACGCGTGGCGTAAACACTGTGTCAGGCTCTTTATAGAAATTATTCAGCGGACTTTCTTTTGGAACTTCAGGCAGTTGATTGAACTGCTTGTTGTTCAGGCTGCCGCCGCCGAGGGTTTCTTTACCGAATTTAGTTGCCAGCTCAACACGCGCACCCAGGTTGTAAATTGCATTCATGGTGCGTGGGTTGTTGATATAGTCGCTGGAAATAAGCGAGGTATCCAGCGCACCCGGGCGAGAAGTGTGGAATAGTTGCGATGGGAAACTGGTTTGATCTGGTGCAAACATCAGGATGCGGTCAACCCAAAAATATTGGGCGCCAGGATTGGAGTTCAGGTTGGCCCAGGCTGGGTTCTCCGGATCTAGCGGCGGGTTAGTGGGGTTTGGTCCAACATGGCAGAATCCGCACGACATACCTACGCGATAGGGGCGAATCAGGTTTTTGTCCTGATAATAAGATGGATCTGTGTAGTAGCGTTCCGGGTCCCATTTCGCTTTGGCTGCTTCGTCAAAGTCCGGGTTGGGGAAGAGACGCAAGCCGACGATCCCGGTTGCATAACCATAATAGGAACCGACAGGTACGGTTTTACCGCGCGCACCAATTGCTATGCCGGGGTATTTTTGTTCATTTTCAAACGGATCAGCGGCGCAACTCGGGTCGCGGGTATCCAGATAAAGACCGAAACGATCAGGATTCGGCTTATCCCCTTTTTTGAAGCAGGGTTCGTTGACCACGCCCAGATGCTGCCAGCGGTTATCACGCGAATAACCGAGTGCAGGGTGGTTGGAAACAGTTTTGAGCAGGTCGGAGTTGCCTACGCTGGCGCGACCAATTTCATCCCACAGGGTATCGTTTCCTGCAGTCCATACAATCCAGTTGTTGCGACCTTCAGCGGCTGCTTTAACGGCCTGGGCTTCAGTAATTCCGGGCACATAAGGAGTTAAACGGCGAACTAATTCGGCTGGATTTTTGGTGATGCCGTAATCCATATCGGCATAGTAATCTTCGTCGGCGCCTTTGAGTGATTCGGGTGTTCTTCCTACACATTTTGCTTCGTCCAGCACATTGCCGGAACCTTTGCCGCAGGGATGGTCAGAACAGGAGGTGAGAAGCAGGGCACTGAGAATTGGCATGGCCCATACAGCGATTGATTTCATGAGTTCGCTCCTTAAAAACTGCTACAGATACACGGATGAGTGTTGTTATTTAATTTAGTAATGACTTGCGGGCTCTTCCTGAGCCCCTAATAATCGAAATAAGTGATTACACTTCAGTATCTATGATCATATTTTGTAATTTCCCCACCCATATGGGTGGTGATTTTTATTGATCAGTTTGGTTTGCGTGGATTCTGTACGGAAAGTCGTTTAAAGCCTTGTGTTAAGATGCCTGGCTCTCTTTTTCGTGAAAATAATTTGTTGCTTATGTCAGCTGTTCGCCCCCTTAACCCGTTTCTAGTGTTGCGCGATAAGCGTTTGGCAGAAGCCACGCGCGAGTTCCTTGCGCGCGGCAAATCAGTCATTCGCTGTAAAGATTGTTCCTTAGCCACTTACGCCTGCATTTGCTCCTGGCGACCAACACTTGAGTCGCAGAGTGAATTTATTTTGCTGATGCATCGCGATGAGGTGCTAAAGCCTACAAATACCGGTCGTTTGATTGCTGATGTCTTGCCCACGCGCACCCATGCATTTTGCTGGAGTCGCACTGAACCCGATGAGGCCTTGTTGGCATTGCTGAGCGATCCACGGCGGCGCTGTTTAATCGTATTTCCGGAAGAGGCGAATGAAGTGGCGGCAACTTCGCGGGGTTTGGTGGCTACATTGCCTGATGATGGCAAGATCAATACCTTTGTGTTGCTGGACGGCACCTGGAAACAGAGTGGCAGAATGTTCCATTTAAGTCGCTGGCTGGATAATTATCCCTGTGTGATTTTGCCGGAAGCAGATGGGCGCGGTTATGCCGTGCGCAAGTCCCATCAGGATCATTATCTTTCCACCGCCGAAGCTGCTGCATTGTGTTTGCAAATGGCCAATGAGCCATTAATTGCAGAAGTGCTTAGGGACTACTTCCAATTGTTTAATGTGCATTATCTCGCTACTCGAGCTTGTGTGCCCCCGCAACCGGGTGAATTGCATGCGCGCCTTGCACAATTGCTCTAGTGGCAGTCGTTATTGCTTAGGGCTTTATGGCTAGTGTCCGCAGGTTATAAGTCGATCACCGCAACAGCTACTGGCCGATTTCCTACAAAATTAACCGAACTTTGCGACTATCGTCGCAAGGGGCTTTCCTTGAAAATGGCTTCTAACAAGGAGGTCGTCAGGGAAGGTAGGTTGACCACGTAGGGTCAAGGGAAGCGCCTAATTTCTTTGCTTCACTCTAAGTTGAAAGTCATGCAAGAGGGAGACTGCCCGGCTTGTGCAGGATGCACCGAGGGCACATCAATAAAACGGGATTAGCCGAAAGGTTGATCCCGTTTTTCTTTATGGGCTGAAATTATTACGGGTTAGGTTTGTCATGGGTTGGATGTTTCGCCCTTGTTTTCACCATTGCCTTTTACTTCAGTACCACTCGCGTGTCGTTGCATAAACCCGCGTACACGCGCAGCAAGAAAGCTGCGCGGGTCGGTTTCTACAATTTTAGGTTGGCTATCAAGCGAGGTTTGGAGGTAATTGTCCAGTTTTTGCCGCATTGCTATAGCCCTGTGCAACTCACGAGCTTTGGTTTGCTCAGCATCATCAGGGGTAAAAAACACATCCAGAACTGGCAGCTGCTTGTTGGTGAAGATGGCCGCTAGTTCACTGCTGGCGAGCGGCTCCTGGCTTTGCAGGTTGGTCATCACCAGCGCCTGTATTGGGCCATCGATAGTGGCTGGGTCCCTCACATTTTCTTTTATCTGTGGCAGCAACTGTGCCAGCACTGGATTGGCTGAACTGTTATCAACTAGCAGTACCGCATTGAATTGCCCCTTTTTTTGCAGAAACTCAAAGGTCGCTGTTACATAAGCCTGAATTAGTGTTTCGCGTGGGACAGCGGAGGACGCTGCAGAGGATGACGGCGCTGATGCCTCACTACTTACTGCAGATGTGGCTGAGGCCACAGCAGCAGGGTTTTCAGTATTGGTTTGTTCAGTTGCGGCAGGCTCTGAACTGGCGCTGGATGAACTCGGGCGAGCGGGAACTGGTGCCGGGTACTGTTGGGGTAAGGTCACTGCCAGGGTTTCCCAGCCATAGCGGGGCAGGTTTGCGCGCAGGTTTTCCAGTATGGGCGGCCAGGTTTGGGGATCTTCCGCCGCATGAAATAGTATCAAAACACCGCGCGTCCTTTTGGCTTCGGTTGGGCGATAAAACACCAATAACTTGCCATATTCCGTATCCAGCCACTGTGCTTGCTCGCCTGCAGCTTCTGCGATCAGGGTTTTATCGCGCATAGCCCGCGACTCATAGAGCGGCGCTTCCGATGAAGCAGCACTCGATTGCGCACTCGCACTTGCCTCGCTCGACGGCGCTTCTGCATCGGGTTGCTGAGCTTGCACGGTTGTATGTAACAGAAGGCCCAGGCAGAGACAAAGGCAAAACCTTGTGCAGGTATTACGGCGTTTTCTTGGTGTGTGAAGCAAGATTGGTTGCATTCTCGTATCTTATCGGGTGTTGGTTATAAGCCTTATCACGTAAAATGATCAGATAAATGGTGCTACAGCCACAATCAACCGGCACCAGCTACTACAAATATCGGGACATTTACAAAGAACTTTAACTATGCAGAACTTTAAGCGGGATTACAAAATTGCACCTTCCATTCTGTCAGCGGATTTTGCGCGTTTGGGCGCAGAAGTTGATTCAGTGCTGGCGGCAGGGGCGGATATCATCCACTTCGATGTAATGGACAACCATTACGTCCCCAACCTGACGCTCGGGCCAATGGTGTGCAAGGCGTTGCGCAACTATGGCATTACCGCGCCTATGGATGTGCATTTAATGGTTGAGCCAGTGGACGACCTGATTGTCCAGTTTGCTGATGCAGGTGCGACTTATATTACCTTCCATCCGGAGGCGACTCGCCATCTGGATCGCTCACTGCAACTTATTAGGGATAAAGGCTGCAAGGCAGGTTTGGTGCTTAACCCGGCCGCATCGCTCGACCAGATCAAATATGTCATGGATAAGCTGGATATGATTTTGTTGATGTCGGTAAACCCCGGCTTTGGTGGCCAAAAGTTTATTCCCTATGTGCTGGATAAGCTGCGTGAAGCGCGCACCCTGATTGATGCCAGTGGCCTTCCTATTCGACTGGAGGTAGATGGTGGTGTGGGGGTGGGAAATATTCGCGCGGTAGCCGAGGCGGGGGCAGATACCTTCGTAGCTGGCTCAGCCATCTTCAACGCACCTGATTATGAGGTCGTGATTGCCGAGATGCGAGCCCAGTTGGCGATGGTTGAATAAGCCGGGCCTCGGACCGAATTGAGGGTAGGCAGTTGCTGAATAATTCAGTACACTGGCCCTCAGTTCAAACAGGAAAACTCCTCGTGACACA
The DNA here is from genome assembly GCA_021151625.1 of Gammaproteobacteria bacterium. GTDB lineage: Bacteria > Pseudomonadota > Gammaproteobacteria > Pseudomonadales > Cellvibrionaceae > Cellvibrio. Next base: position 68,739 of record JAGKWY010000005.1, read on the forward strand.
CGCAACTTTCACCACTACAGAGTGCGCTACCCACCTCGTCGCCCGATGGCGTCGCTAGTTCCTATTGCTTTGCCGGTGCCGCCAGGTTTCTGAGCAAAGTCCGCCCTTTCTCTGTTGCGCTATGGATTTTTAGTTAGCCGTGTTAGCAACGAGAGCCTGAACCGATTTCAATAAATATGAAACAGCTTTGGCTGATCTGGATACTCCGTTGTCTTCCTATCTGAAACTGGCCGCTGGTCCATACTCTTATTTATTTGAATCCGTGCAAGGCGGCGAAAAGTGGGGCCGTTACTCCATGATCGGTTTGCCCGCACGCACTGTATTAAAAGCCTTTGGTGAAAAGATAACTGTAGAGCGTGATGGTGAGGTGGTAGAAACTCACCAGTGTGCCGATGCATTGGTATTTGTTGAAGAGTTTAAAGATCGCTATCGCGCACCAGAATTGCCTGGATTACCGCGCTTTACTGGCGGACTGGTTGGCTATTTTGGTTACGATTGCGTGCGTTATGTTGAACCGCATTTAAAAGCCAGCACCCCTAAAGATGTTATTGGCACTCCGGATATTTTGTTGAGCGTTTCCGATGAAGTGCTGGTGTTCGATAATCTTGCGGGAAAATTGATTTTTGTGATTCACGCTAACCCGGAAATTGACAATGCCTTTGCCAAAGCCAATGCGCGTCTGGATGAGCTGGAGAAAAAATTGCGCGGTGAAACACCGGCTACGCCAAGCTTATCCCTGGGCAATAACGGTAATAGCGAGCCTTCGTTTATTTCCAATTGTGGCGAAGAAAATTTCCATCGTTATGTGGACAAAATCAAAGAGTACATCCTTGCGGGCGATACTATGCAAGTCGTAGTCGCGCAGCGTATGTCGATTGATTTTAGCGGTGAGCCAATCAATGTGTATCGTGCATTGCGTAATTTAAATCCCTCTCCTTATATGTATTTTATGGATCTGGGTGATCATCACGTGGTTGGCTCTAGCCCGGAAATTCTTGCTCGCCTGGAAGACGGTGAAGTTACTGTGCGTCCTATCGCCGGAACCCGTCGCCGTGGTCGTACTGCGGAAGAAGATAAAGCGCTGGAAATTGAATTGGTCAATGATCCCAAGGAGATTGCCGAGCATTTAATGCTAATTGACCTTGGGCGTAATGATGTAGGCCGTGTTGCAAAAGTGGGTAGCGTAAAACTCACTGATAAAATGGTGGTGGAGCGTTATTCCCATGTGATGCACATTACCTCCAACGTCACCGGTAAATTAAATGATGGTTTGCGCGCGATGGATGTACTGCGTGCTGCATTGCCCGCGGGAACCTTGAGCGGTGCTCCGAAAATTCGCGCCATGGAAATTATCGACGAATTGGAAAGTGAGAAGCGTGGAATTTATGGCGGCGCGGTAGGTTACATTTCCTGGAACGGCAATATGGATACCGCAATTGCCATTCGAACGGCAGTGATTAAAAACGGCAAGCTTTACGTTCAAGCCGGTGCTGGTGTAGTGGCTGATTCTATTCCTGCGTTGGAGTGGAAAGAAACCATGAACAAAGCGCGTGCGATTTTTAAAGCAGTGGATATGGTTGGTGAAGCAGCCGTTAAAGGTGGTGCAAAATGATTTTAATGATTGATAACTACGACTCCTTCACTTACAACCTGGTGCAATATTTTGGTGAGTTAGGCGCGGACATGAAAGTAGTGCGCAATGACGAAATTACTGTTGAACAAATTACTGCGCTCGCGCCTGAAAAAATCGTGATTTCACCCGGGCCATGCACACCGAATGAAGCCGGCGTATCCATTGAAACGCTCAAAACCTTTGCCGGTAAAATTCCCTTGCTTGGTGTTTGCCTTGGGCATCAAAGTATTGGCCAGGCCTTCGGCGGAAAAGTTATCCGTGCACCTTTTGTGATGCATGGAAAAACATCACCGGTGTATCACAACAACACCGGCGTATTTAAAGGGTTAAAAAATCCATTTCAGGCAACGCGTTATCACTCGCTGGTTATTGAAAAAGAATCAATTCCCGATTGTTTGGAAATTACTGCCTGGACACAAAATGAAGATGGCAGCATGGCTGAGATTATGGGGGTAAAGCACAAAACTCTTGCAGTAGAGGGCGTGCAGTTCCACCCTGAATCTATTTTGACCGAGCATGGTCATGACATGCTGCGCAATTTCTTAACAGCTTACTAGTTCCATCTGTTAAAAAAGTAGCGGCCTATAAACTTTAGAATCAACCTGACATAAAACTCTAGAGACCGGTTCCTGGACCGGACAAAACTAACAAAAAAGGTAACAGGCAATGGACATTAATGGTGATGCGCGAATTGGCGACACCGGTAACTATCGATGTCGATTATTTGGTGGATACCTGCGGTACTGGTGGTGATGGTGCCAATTTATTTAACCTGTCGACTGCCAGTGCATTTGTGGTTGCGGCTGCAGGTGGTCGAGTTGCCAAACATGGTAATCGTTCAGTATCCAGTTCAACGGGCAGTGCGGATGTTTTGGAAGCCGCAGGCATAAAACTGGACATTACCGCTGAACAGGTTGCGCGCTGTGTAAAAGAAATTGGTGTGGGCTTTATGTTTGCGCCTGCACACCACAGTGCTATGCGTCATGCGATTGGCCCACGTAAAGAGTTGGGAATGCGCACTATTTTTAATATGCTCGGCCCTATGACCAATCCCGCCAATGTAAAGCGTCAGGTGATTGGTGTATTTAATGGCGAGTTGTGCAAGCCAATGGCGGAAGTGCTCGCGCGTTTAGGTAGTGAGCATGTAATGGTTGTCCATGCTAAAGATGGCCTGGATGAAATCAGCCTGGCTACTGAAACCAAAGTGGCTGAATTAAAAAATGGTGAAATTCGCGAGTACATTATCAAACCGGAAGATTTTGGTATGCAGTCCAAAAGCCTTATTGGTTTGAGTGTCAGCAATGCAGAAGATTCTTTGTTATTGATTCGCGATGCCTTGGGTAATCGCCGCGGGCAGTACGCTGAAAAAGCGGCAGATATTATTGCACTGAATGCTGGTGCTGCGATTTATGTGAGCGGTGTTGCCAGCAGTTTATCGGATGGGGTGGAAATGGCGCGCGATGCAATCGGCAGCAGTCTTGCCGGTGAAAAAATTCGTGAGCTGGCCGCCTTCACCCAATATCTTGAGTGATTTTTAAGGGCGTGCTCTTAACTGTTTATGTTTATTTTTTTACCTCAATAAAGGTTAGTTGGAAAATTTCATGTCTGATACACCAACCGTATTACGCAAAATTATCGCCCGCAAGTGGGAGGAAATTGCCGATCGCAAAGCCCACGTATCGCTGGATGAATTAAAAGCCCGTGCAGCTGCTCAGGCGCCTGCACGTGGTTTTGTTAAGGCGATTGAAGCCAAACTTGCCCAGGGTAAAGCAGGCGTGATTGCAGAAATTAAAAAAGCATCACCTAGCAAGGGCGTTATCCGTGAACATTTTGTGCCGGATGAAATTGCGCGTTCCTACGAGCAAGGTGGTGCAGCTTGTTTATCGATATTAACTGACGTTGACTTTTTCCAGGGTGCAGATGCTTATTTGCAACAGGCACGAGCAGCTGTAAGCCTGCCGGTAATTCGCAAGGATTTTCTAGTGGATGAATACCACATCTACGAAGCGCGTGCATTGGGTGCTGATTGTGTATTGTTAATTGTTTCAGCGCTGGAAACTGCCAAGCTGAAAGAGTTGAATGCACTAGCCCACGACATAGGCTTGGATGTGTTAGTTGAAGTTCACGACGAGCGCGAACTGGATATTGCACTTGAACTGCCCAACAAATTAATCGGCATCAACAATCGCAATCTGCACACCTTTGATGTGACCCTGGAAACAACCTATAAATTGCTGGATAAAATTGGCAATGATCGCATTGTTGTAACTGAAAGCGGCATTTTGACTCCAGCTGATGTAAAAGCCATGCGCGATAAAAACGTCCATGCGTTTTTGGTTGGGGAGGCATTTATGCGCGCTGAAAATCCTGGTTTGGCGCTACAACAGTTTTTTTCTTGATAGTTTTTGGATTAAGGAAATTATTATGTCTGGTAAAATGAAAAACGTTATAGCAAGTATCAAGGAGTTGACGCCTCATGAGCGTGCTACTCTTGCGCACTGCTTGATTTCCAGTCTTGATGAAGTCCATGATCAGGGTGTTGATGAAGCTTGGGCTGATGTGGCTGAGCAACGTTTTGCCCAGTTATTATCTGGTGAGGTGAAGGCCCTTACTTGGGACGAAATTAAACAGGGAATAAAGCGTTAGTATGCCCAGGCTACTTTTTCACCCGGATGTGCAAAAAGAAATTGTTGAATCTTTTATGTGGTATGAAACTCAAGCTTATGGCTTGGGACAGGATTTGATAGTTGAACTGGAACAATCCTACCAGGCTATACTGGAACTTCCTGAGATTTGGCCAATATTCAAAAAAGGTGTTCGGCGTTATTTACTTGCACGCTTTCCGTTTGCCGTTTTATATAGGCAAGTTGATGACACCATTTACGTGCTTGCCGTTATGCATCAGAGCCGAAAGCCAAATTATTGGATGGATCGAGTTAAATAAAAATAAAGCCCGCAATTGCGGGCTTTATTTTTATCTGGCGAGCACTTAACAGGTAAGCGATTAACGCGTACCGTAAACCACCATGGTTTTGCCTTTCACTAGTACCAAGCCCTGATCTTCCAGAGTCTTGAGTACACGGCCAACCATTTCGCGGGAACAGCCAACAATGCGGCCAATTTCCTGACGGGTGATTTTGATCTGCATGCCATCGGGGTGGGTCATTGCATCTGGCTCTTTGCACAGCTCAAGCAGGGTACGGGCAACTCGGCCGGTTACATCGAGGAAGGCGAGGTCGCCCACTTTACGCGTGGTAGCGCGCAAACGGCGGGCCATTTGGCTGCCTAATGCAAACAGAAATTCGGGGTGGGATTCAGAAATCTCCTGGAACTTGGCGTAACTGATTTCAGCTACTTCACATTCAGACTTGGCGCGAACCCAGGCACTACGGGAATCTTTTTCGTCGAACAGGCCCATTTCCCCAAAAAAATCGCCATCGTTCAAGTAGGCAACGATCATCTCGTGGCCTTCGTCATCCTCAATCAATACGGTCACTGAGCCTTTGACGATGTAGTACAGCGAATCACTCTTATCGCCCGCGTAAATGATGGTGCTTTTGGCGGGATAACGGCGACGGTGACAGTGAATTAAAAACTCTTCCACATTCTTAATGTGCGGTGTTAGCGAGACAGCGACCAAGGTGTGGCTCCTGATTTTTGTAATGGTTGAGAGGGTTTTTATATGATTAATTTACATATGAAATTTATTATGACGACAAGGCCGCCGCGCGGCTAGACACAGGCCGTAACAAGCTGAAAATTTGTGATGCAGTTATAAGCCTAGTTAATTGAATTGTCTACAAAAAATGACATTCTTAACAATTGATGTTGAATAATGCGACATTTCGGCTTTGCACTTTTAGTATGGTAGGCTACGCGCCTTTCTTGAATGAGCGGTTAATGTCGGGTGGGTGAATTATGCAAGCAGTTGTGAAGTGGATTGATGGTGCCCAATTTCTGGGGGAATCAGGAAGCGGCCATGCAGTATTGATGGATGGCCCGCCGGATCACGGTGGTCGCAATACCGGTGTGCGTCCAATGGAAATGTTGCTGCTGGGGTTGGGTGGCTGCTCTTCCTTTGATGTGATGAGTATTCTGACCAAAGCTCGCCAGCAGGTGACTGATTGCCGCTGCGAGCTGGATGCTGAACGCGCTGAAGGTGTGCCATCGCCCTTTACCAAAATCCATATGAAGTTTTTGGTAACCGGCAAAGAATTGAAAGAAGCTCAGGTTAAGCGCGCAGTGGAATTGTCGGCGACTAAATATTGTTCGGCCTCAATTATGCTGGAGGCGGGTGGGGTGGAGATTACTCACTCTTATGAGATCCGCGAGGCTTGATTTAGTCCGATTTCGTAAATGCGATTAACTAGTTTCCAGAAGGGATTTTAGGGTTCAAAACCCTCGAGTCATCGATGATATAGGGGTGAAACCAAGCGATTACAAAGCATGCTTTGTGCTTGGTGAAACGCCAGTCATTTATGGCTGGCATGACTACCATGGATGGGTTTATGCGTTTTCGAACCCTAAAACCCCTTCTGGAAACCTGCTACAAAGTAAGTGACGCAAATATTTAAATGTAATAACTGGTTTTCGTCATGGCTTTTGAAACCAGGGTCATTACTCCCTTCACCGGTGTGGGGAAGTTATAACCGCCTGCACTCAACGCCATATCCGCATGGCGTGCTTCATCTTCCAACATTTGTTCTACCACAGCGCGGCTGCGCAAATCTGTGGTGGGTAATTGCTTCAGGTGGCTTTGCAGGTGCTTGCATACCTGATCTTCAGTCGCCGCGACAAATCCCAAACTGACTTTATCGCTAACCAAACCCGCTCCTGCGCCGATCGCGAACGACAATCCGTACCACACTGGATTGAGATAGCTGGTATGGCTGCCCAGCGAATCGATTCGCTCCTGACACCAGACCAAATGATCAATTTCCTCTTCCGCCGCATGTTCCATCTCGCTGCGCACCTGCGGCAATTTGGCGGTTAGCGCCTGACCTTGATAGAGCGCCTGTGCGCAAATCTCTCCCGTGTGATTCACACGCATTAATGCAGCAGCTTGTTTGCGCTCGCTATCGCTCAACTCGGCTTCATCGAGTGGGCGGGCTGGGGAAGGGCGCTCGCAGGTCATATCGCTACCAGCTGCCAATGTACGCAGGGCGCGGTCGGCATTGATGATGAAGTTGTCGATAAGACTCAGGTGACGGGACATGATGGGTTCTCCGCAAAAGATGCGTTATTAAAGCAGAAATTGCCTGCAGGCTTAACCCTAATTTACTTGTATACAAGTCGTTGCATGACTATAGTCAAAAAATAATAAAATTTTGTCTTCCGGGATTTACCGTCATGTCTGTTTCCTTATTTTTCAAACGTAAACTTTTTCCATCTTTCGTGGTGATTGGCTTATCCATGCCACTAATTGCCCAGCAGCAAAACTTACTAACAAGCGATGCACCGATTTATCAGGATTCCTCGCGCAGCTTTGAAATGCGTGCGGCGGATCTGGTGGCGCGTATGACGCTGGAGGAGAAAGTTGCGCAGATGCTTAACGATGCTCCGGCAATTCCGCGTTTGGGTGTCCCTAAATATGAATGGTGGAATGAAGCCCTGCATGGTGTAGCGCGTGCGGGCGACGCAACAGTTTTTCCCCAGGCGATTGGTATGGCGGCAACCTTCGATCCCGCCTTGATTGGTGAAGTGGCACGTGTGATTAGCGATGAAGGCCGGGCAAAACACCATGAATTTGCCCGACGTGATCAGCGCATGCGCTACCAGGGGCTGACATTTTGGTCGCCCAATATCAATATTTTTCGTGATCCGCGCTGGGGACGTGGTCAGGAAACCTACGGTGAAGATCCTTACCTCACCAGTCGCATGGGGGTGGAATTTGTAAAAGGTTTGCAAGGGGATTATGCCGGTGCTCCTACAACTCAGTATCGTAAAGCCGATGCTACGGCTAAACATTTTGCAGTGCATTCGGGCCCGGAAGCAGATCGCCATCACTTTGATGTATCGCCCAGCGAACGGGATTTGTACGAAACCTATTTGCCCGCGTTTAAAGCGCTGGTGCAAGAGGGAAAAGTGGCGTCGGTGATGGGTGCCTATAATCGTGTTGGTGGCGAATCTGCATCAGCCAGCCAGCGTTTGTTAATTGATATTTTACGCAAGGATTGGGGATTTACCGGTTATGTGGTTTCGGATTGCGATTCCATTGAAGATATTTTCCTGCATCACAAAATTGTTAACACTGCTGAACAGGCTGCAGCGCTCGGTGTTAAAAAAGGTACCGAATTAAATTGCGGCAAAACCTATCACGCCCTGGTGAATGCTGTGAAGCAGGGGTTGATCAGCGAAGCAGAGCTGGATGATTCATTGCGCCGTTTATTTTTAACACGTTTTCGTTTGGGAATGTTTGATCCTGCGAGCAGCGTGCCCTGGGCACAAATGCCTTATTCGATAAATCAGTCAGCAGAACATGATCAGCTCGCGCGCAAAGTTGCCCGGCAATCTATCGTGCTGTTAAAAAATGATGGCATGTTGCCGTTAAAAAAATCGTTAAAAAATATTGCGGTCATTGGCCCTACGGCCGATGAGGTGATGTCGCTGCTTGGCAATTATTACGGCATGCCTGCCGCACCAGTGACTATTTTGCAAGGCATTCGTGCCGCCGTTTCGCCAACCACACAAGTGGTTTATGCCCGCGGCGTGGATTTAGTGGAAGGCCGTGAAGATCCGCGTGCAGCACCAGTGATTGAGTCTGCTTATTTGCGCCCATCGGAAAATTCAACCGAGCAAGGTTTGAAAGGTGAATATTTTAAAGGTGTTGAGCTTTCCGGCGAGCCATTGTTAACACGTATTGATTCGCGCATTGCCTTTCGTTGGGATCGCGGTGCACCTACAGATTCATTAGTTGCACGCGGTGAAGTTGCAGCTGATGCTGGGTTGCCTAGTGATAGCTACAGTGTGCGTTGGTCGGGGCAATTGTTGCCTCCGGTATCCGGCACGTACGAATTAAATGTCAGTGCCAACGATGGGGTGCGCTTAAAAATTGATGGCAAAACCCTAATCGATTCATGGCAGCTCGCTGAGCGTTTGCGCAGCCAAAGTGTGCAAATTGAATTGCAAGCCGGCAAAGCCTATGACATCAGTCTGGAATATTTTGAAGATATCCGCGATGCCGAAGTGCGTTTGGGCTGGCGCTTGCCTGGTGCCAAAGCACCCTTTGATGAAGCGATTGCTGCTGCAAAAAATGCGGATGTAGTGGTATTTGTTGGTGGTTTGACCGGCGATGTGGAAGGTGAGGAAATGAAAGTGAATTATCCCGGTTTTGCCGGCGGTGATCGCACGGATATTCGCCTGCCTGCTATCCAACAAAAATTACTTGAAGCCGTGCATAAAACTGGCAAACCTATTGTGATGGTGTTAACCGGTGGTTCTGCCATGGCCATTGATTGGGCCGATAAAAATTTACCGGCGATTTTAATGAGCTGGTATTCCGGCCAGCGCGGCGGTAATGCAGTGGCTGATGTATTGTTTGGCGCTACAAACCCTGCGGGCCGTTTGCCAGTTACCTTTTATAAAGCCGATGAAAAATTACCAGCGTTTGATAATTATTCCATGGCAAATCGCACTTACCGTTATTTTACCGGTGAAGCGCTTTATCCCTTTGGTTATGGTTTGTCCTACACCCATTTCAAGTATTCTGGTTTGAAACTGGATCAATCGCGCATCACAGCCAGCCAGAAAGTAAATCTGCAATTGCAACTAAAAAATGCCGGCAAATTCGCGGGTGATGAAGTGGTGCAGGTGTATGTCAAACCTCTACAACTCCAACGCAGTCGGGCGTTGAAAGAATTGCGGGCGCTGCAGCGGGTGCATCTGCGCAAGGGCGAATCCCGTGCGATTTATTTCAGCCTGCAGCCGGATAAGGATTTGCTGATTTACGATGAGCAGAAAAAAGCCTATGCCGTTGATCCTGGCCGTTATGAAATCCAGATAGGAGCATCCAGTAGCGATATTCATTTGCGCCAGGTGATTGAGGTCATAGCCCCCTAAAAAACTGGTTGCAAGGGCGCATCAGTCACTGCATGCTTGTTTTCCAAAACCACAAGAACATTTCCCAAGAGCTACTGTTCGGTTGAAAGGAGACAAGCGTGCAAGACGTTGATGAGATCAAATTGTTGCTGGATTCGCGCATCCCGCTACTGGTAATAGAAACCTACGAAGAAAAGAAAGCGCTGGATGTGTTGCTGAAGGTTGCCAACAAGCATGGTAAGGATTTGCATCGCTGGTCGGTAACCGATGGTTTGTCCCGGTTGAATTTTGGCCCGCAGCTAGTTCCCAAGGGCACTGAACTCAATGAGGCGGAGGAAATGCTCCGCCACGTCAAGCAGCAATTGCAGCCGGGAATGTTTGCGCTCTGCGATATTCACCCATTCCTGATTGACCAGCCGCAAATTGTCCGCTTGCTAAAAGATATAGCGCTCAATCATTTCGCCATTCCCCACACGCTGGTTTTCCTGAGTCACCAATTGCGCCTGCCGGCGGAGTTATCGCGTTACAGCGCCAGCTACGCATTGACCTTGCCCGATGATGACAAAATTATGGAAATCATTCGCGAGGAAGCCAAAGACTGGTCCGATCGCCACGCCAGTGCGCGCGTAAAAACCGATAACATCACGCTTAAAAAACTCGTCAATAATTTGCAGGGCATGAATGCCAGCGATGTGCGTCGTTTAGTACGCGGTGCTATCTGGAATGATGGCTCGCTCAATGAAGACGATTTGCCACGTATCAATAAAGCAAAGTTTGCACTGCTGGATATGGAAGGTGTAGTCAGTTTTGAGCAGCAGACGGAAGATTTTTCCAATGTCGGTGGCTTGCATAATTTAAAACGCTGGCTGCTCACGCGTCGCGATGCGTTTAACGACGATGATTCCAAATTGGATAGACCCAAAGGTATTTTGCTGTTGGGCGTGCAGGGTGGAGGCAAAAGCCTTGCGGCCAAAGCGGTTGCCGGTTTGTGGGGCTTGCCATTAATGCGCATGGATGTGGGGGCGCTCTACAATAAATTCCACGGCGAAACCGAACGCAATTTACGCGAGGCGTTAAAGTTGGCCGATGCTATGTCGCCTTGTGTACTGTGGCTTGATGAAATTGAAAAAGGCATGGCGCAGGATGGCAATGACAATGGCGTGTCGCAGCGGTTGTTGGGCTCGTTATTGACCTGGATGGCAGAGCGTCGCACGCGCGTATTTATTGTGGCCACCAGTAACGATATTTCGCGCTTGCCACCGGAATTAATTCGCAAGGGGCGCCTGGATGAAATCTTTTTTGTCGATTTGCCTGAGCCGGTTGTGCGCAAGGATATTTTCTCTATCCATTTGCGCAAGCGCGATTGCACGGTTGCAAATTTCGATCTCGAGCAATTAAGTGCAGCTACCCAGGGCTTTTCCGGTTCGGAAATTGAGCAGGCAATTATTGCGGCGCTCTATTCGGCTGCAGCGGAAGCCAAGCCGTTAACCACCGAAATATTGTTGCGTGAAATTGCGGCGACCAGCCCCTTGTCGGTAGTTATGGCGGAACAGATCACGCAATTGCGTATTTGGGCAGAAGACCGCACAATTCCCGCATAATCTTTTTCTTATTCGAGTGGTGTGCCCCGCAGGTGTGGGGCACAAAGCGAGCCAGACCAATGACTGCTGCTGACGAGCAACCTATCGCTATTGTTGATAATTGGTTAAACATTGCGCATAAAGTGCCATCGCCCAATTTCAACCAGCGCCCGCAAAATGTGCCTGTGAGTTTATTGGTGATTCACAATATCAGTTTGCCACCGGGTGAATTTGGTGGCGGCTATGTGCAACAATTTTTTCAAAATCGATTGGATGCCAGCGTTCACCCTTATTTCGTTACCATTGCCAATTTGCAGGTTTCTGCGCATTTATTCATCGAACGCGACGGCAAAGTGACTCAATTTGTTGCTTTTGACCAACGCGCCTGGCATGCAGGTGCTTCCAGTTTTGATGGCGTTGCCAACTGTAATGATTACTCCATAGGAATTGAGTTAGAGGGAACTGATGAGTTGCCCTATACCGATGAGCAATACGTCGTATTGGTGAAAGTAACTCGCCAGCTGCTGCTGACTTATCCTACACTTACACCTGCGCGCATTATCGGCCATGAACATATTGCGCCAGGGCGCAAAACAGATCCGGGGCCGGCATTTGATTGGTCGCGTTATTCTGCATCGCTGGGAACCTGAGTTCCTGTTTCACTTGTCTAGCAAGAGTCAGACGTTTATTTGTATTGTATTCATTGGTGCTGCTCTACAGCCTTGGGCGCGGCAATTTAATGGCCGATGTGCAGGAGTATATTGAGTTGGCTACGCGTGGTGATTCCGTCGCCGCGATACAATTGCTGGATAAGTTGCGCGGCAATACCGATGTTCAACCTGTCGCAGGCGAGACCGCTGATTGGCGTTTGTTGCACGGTGAAGCGCTGAAAATTATTGCCTATCGCGGTTTTGAACGTACCTTCGCTGTACTCTTCTGGTTTTTTATCGCGGGTCCCTTCGGTGCATTACTCTATCGCTTGAGCGTGCTTTATCGCGATTTTTCCGAGCAGGGCAGTGAAGCCGCACAGGTTGCTAGCAAATGGTTGTGGCTGCTGGAATTGCCATCGGTGCGTTTGATGGGCGTGACCTGGGCCTTTGTGGGCAATTTTGAAACCTGCCCCTTACGCAAAAATTTATTGGATGTGCAGAGTTCCTCCGAGCATGTATTAAATGAGTGTTTGCGCGGCGCCCTGGGTGCACCCACCGAGTGTTCAGCGGAAGCTATGGCAACAATGAACCCGGAGCAAAAAGCAGAAATGCAGGAAGAAATGGAAGAGGAAACCCAGGATATTATTGAAGACCTGACGGGCGATGTAATTACCACTCATTCCGAACCTGCCTATTCCTTTGCATTAATTAAATCCAGCTTGCCGCTTTATACCCGTTCATTGTTGTTCTGGGTTTGCGCTATCGCATTTGCCACCTTAATTGTTTAATAAATTGTTAATAGTTAATTTGAAAAAGTTTGAGGTTAGTTATGCCATCGTTTGATGTGGTTTCGGAAGTTGATAAACACGCGTTAACCAATTCGGTTGATCAGGCCCAGCGTTTGATTACCAATCGTTTTGATTTTAAAGGCGTGAATGCCAGTTTCGAGCTAAAAGAATACGAAATCACTATTACTGCAGACGCAGAAATGCAACTGGATCAAATGCTGGACATTCTCAGACCTGCCATGGCAAAAAATGGCATTGATGTGAGTTGTCTGGAAATTGGTCAGGTCAAAAGTGCGGGCAAGCAAGTGAAGCGCGAAGTAAAAGTTCGCACGGGCATTGATAAGGATCTGGCGAAGAAGATTGTTGCTCTGGTGAAAGATAAGAAGCTGAAAGTGCAAGCGAGTATTCAAGGCGAGCAGGTGCGTGTGACCGGCAAGAAGCGCGATGATTTACAGGAGTGTATTGCCGCACTGCGCGCTGCCGAGTTGGGCATGCCCATGCAGTTTGAAAACTTCCGCGATTAATCTTTGTTGATTAAGGAGCGTGGGTTGAAATCCTGCGCTGTGCACCATCAAGAGTAGTAATAAACAAAAAGCCCCGTTATCGACGGGGCTTTTTGTTTTTAGTTTTTTCTGCGCAAGTATCAAGATTTGTGTAGCCGGTTCCAAAGCCAAGCCAAAATGAGTAGCGTGGGAATTACCGACAAGCTGCTGAAAATATAAAACCAGGAATAGCTGGTTGCCTCAACAATATACCCGGACAGTCCGCCAATAAATTTTCCCGGCAAATTCGCCAGTGAGGCGAGCAATGCATATTGGGTAGCGGTGAAATTCTGGTTGGTCAGGCCCGACATAAAGGCGACCAATACCACACCTGCGAAACCCTGTGAAATATTGTCGGCACTGATGGTGGCATAAAATGCCCAGGCTTGCCCGGGATTGTTCGCCATCAACAAATACGCAATATTGGATAGTGAAACCAGCAGGGTCGCCACCACCAACATGTTGCGCAGACTAAATGCGGCGATACAAAATCCACCTAAAAATGCACCACCAATTCCTACCCATACGCCAAACAGTTTGGATACCGTTGCTATATCAGCTTTGGTGTAACCAGAGTCGAGATAGAACGGCCCAGCCATTACCCCAATCATTTGATCCGGCAATTTAAACAAGCCGACAAAGAGCAATAATGCTAATGCCAGTAACACGCCATTGCGCGAAAAAAATTCCTGAAAGGGTTTGATAAACGCATCAATGATATGAACATCGCGCACGGCCAATGCGCGTTCAGTTGTTGGCTCTTTGCAAATAATCGCTGCTGTTAGCGGGATCAGCAGACAGAGAGCCATTATTAAATAGGCGTTGGTCCAGCCAAATAATTCGGCAAGGTAAAGCGCAATGGCGCCCGATACAATTAATGCGATGCGATACCCCAAAATATAAGTCGCTGCCAGCGCCGCCTGGGATTCAATTGGTGCAATCTCAATGCGATAAGCATCGACCACTGTATCCAGAGTTGCTCCGGCAAAGGCAGCAATTGCCACTAATGCAATAAAAACACTGAGCGATGATTCCGGCCCCACTAAGGCAACGGCAACCAGCGCGGCAATTAACACCAGTAGCGATAGCACCAGCCAGCCTTTGCGCCGGCCAAGAAACGGCAAACTGAATTTATCGATGAGTGGCGCCCATAAAAATTTGAGCACGTAAAAAAAACCGGCATAGCTGATCAGGCCAATCACACTTAATTCAAAGCCGACATCGCGCAGCCAGGTTGAGAGTGTCATTCCCCCCACTAATAAAAATGGCAGGCCTGAACCAATTCCCAGGCAAAATAATGTCAGTGCGGATGGGGTGGCAAATGCGCGTTTGATTCCGCTCCAACCCTGGTAGCTATTATTATTTTTATCGGGAGTTTTGATTGCGGTTTGGTCAGATGAGGTCATGGGTTGGTTCAGCTGATAAATGATTAGTTATTGTAACCGTAAATACGCAGATTGATTTTGTTGTTTTTAAATTCGATTCCTTCGGATTCCAGGCGACACTTTTGTTCTTTATAGCCGGGGGAGTCTTCTGGCAGTGAAATTTTTCCCTGCGAATTAATCACCCGGTGCCAGGGGAGTTCGGTGTTTTTTGGTAATCCGCACAGCACTTTTCCGGCAAGGCGAGCGGCACCGGGCAAACCCGCGAGCTTGGCTAATTGGCCATAGGCAATCACTTTACCGGGAGGGATAGCCATGAGTGCGAGATAAATCGCCGACTTGTTGCGCGCGAAAGCAGAGTCCTCAGCCGGTGGGACCGGGGCAGGTGATGGCGGTGTCGGTTTTTTCATAGCGGTACCAAAAATGCGGGAAATTGACGGGGATTTACCTGCCTAAACCCAAGCCTAACCAATATTTACACTATTAACATTTCTGACATTGCAGCGGGAAATGCCGGTTACTTTAATGAATATCTGTCTTCAGGTAAAACCGGATTCTGCAACTGTGAAATACATATTGATCCTGCTTTCTATTGTTTATGCCAGTGCTGCCAGTGCAGGTGTAATTGAATTGCACAATGGCGACCGTCTGGAAGGTGAATTGATTCGCACAGAAGCTGAGCATCTGGTGTGGAAATCCAGCAATTTTGGCGAGCAGTGGATCGCTAAAACTAAAATCAAAAATATCCAGTCGGAGCGCCCGTTAAAAATCAATGGCAGTAAAGCGGCCTGCCAGTTGCAAAATATGGAAGGAGTGGAGCTGGTTTATCAATGCGAAAATTCTTCCCGTGTGCGTCGCTCATCGCTGCTGACGATTAAAACGCTTATGCCTTACGAAGATTATAAAAAAGGTGCCTGGACCCATCATGGCCGTTTAAATTTGTGGGGCGCTTATTCGCGCGGCAATGAAGTGCGCGACGAGTGGAATTTGCAAACCGAAATAGAATTGCGCCGCGGTGATTTCCGTCATGTATTAGGCGGCGATTTTGCGCGCGCTTCCTGGAATTACTCCGCGCCGCAAGAGCGCTGGAATAGCCGTTACTCACTGGATTGGTTCGTGGCGGACCAATGGTTTTGGTACAACAGTTTGCTGGCGGGTGCTGAGCCCCAGCGGGGTATGGCTAACTACCGCAGCCTGGGTTCGGGGGCGGGCTATCAATTTTTTGAGAATCGCACCAGTGCGCTTTCGTTAAAAACCGGCGCCGCCTATATGGATGAAAATTATATTTTTCCGCAGGAACTGATGGGTGAGTTTGCCAGTGAGGATGAATTTATGGCGCTGCGCCTGGCAACCGATTTTCGCTATTCCATGCCTTGGGGTGTAGGTTTTTTCCATAACAATGAGGTTCTGCAATCCACGGAAGATAAACCCAACTGGCGCGTGAAAACCACGACTGGCTTGAGCTCGATGATCCTCAAGCGCATCTATTCGGAATTCAAAATCGATTACTGGTTAGACAATGAACCCCAGCCGGCGCGCAAGGGGGCGGATACCCGTATGTCGCTGGGGGTGAGTTACAAGTGGTAGACTGGCAGCCCTTTGGTTTTTGTGGATAGGCGTCTGATGCGTATTTTGCCCCTGTTGTTGTTTCCCTTCCTTGAACTCTGGCTGATGATTGAAGTTGGCGATGAGGTAGGGGCATTGCCGGTAATCCTGTGGTTGGTGGCGATGATTGTGGTGGGCATGAACCTGCTG
Organism: Gammaproteobacteria bacterium; assembly: GCA_021151625.1. Classification (GTDB taxonomy): domain Bacteria; phylum Pseudomonadota; class Gammaproteobacteria; order Pseudomonadales; family Cellvibrionaceae; genus Cellvibrio. Next base: position 85,106 of record JAGKWY010000005.1, read on the forward strand.
CGTTACCTGGGGGCATCGAGCATGATCAAAGCAGCGCAAAATATGCGCACCGGCGAATTGCCCGGCGTTGCTATCGCCGACGGGCTGTTCAAGGCCATTGGAGCGGTGCTGTTAATTATCCCCGGTTTTATTACCGATGCCCTGGCGCTACTGTGTTTTATCCCCTGGTTGCGTCAGTTATTAATCAAGCGTTGGGTGGCCAAAATGACAGTGCGGGCGGCGGGTTTTGCCCAGCAGCAATCGCCGTTTGGGCGCTCTCCTTTTGGCGCAGACCCGTTCGGGGCGGGCAATGTTTATGAGCATCAGGGTACGGCCAAATCCGGTGCTGATTCCTCACGAGAGGGAATCTTGATAGAGCAGGAAACTGCGCCATCCACAGATAATCCCGACTCTACCGGCCCAAAGACGCCTTGATGCAGGATTTTTTCACTGTCGCCGTTGAAATCCCCAAAGCCAGCCCCAGATAGGTTGTCACCGCTTTCGGCCTCCGGTTTCCGGGTAGCCCTGGAGTATCGGCGGCCATCCTGATGGCCTTGAAACTTTCAAGATCATCCTTATAAACACCACGCTGGAGTCGCCTCGCTCAGCCAGCCTGAGCCGGATTCCCTGTTTCGTTAAAAATTGATTGTTAGGAGACATAGCTTCATGAAAATTCGTCCATTGCATGATCGCGTTGTGGTTCGCCGCAAAGAAGAAGAAACCAAAACTGCCGGTGGCATCATTCTGTCCGGTTCTGCCAAAGAGAAGCCAAATCAGGGTGAAGTAGTTGCTGTAGGCAACGGCCGCGTATTGACCAGCGGTGAGCTGCGTCCACTGGATGTGAAGGTGGGTGATGTAGTTGTGTTTGGCAAATATGCCGGTAGCGACACTATCACCATCGACGGCGAAGAGCTGGTAATCCTGAGCGAGTCAGACATCAAGGCTGTGTTGGAATAATTCCAGCGCCCAATTGATTTGAATGGAAAGTGATTTCATTCGCTCGACTTCCCTGAATTTCTTACGAAAACGAATTTTTAAAGGTACAAATCATGTCAGCTAAAGAAGTAAAGTTTGGTGATAGCGCCCGTCAACGCATGCTTGCCGGTGTAAATATCCTGGCCGATGCAGTAAAAGCTACCCTTGGCCCGAAAGGCCGTAACGTGGTTCTGGAAAAATCTTTTGGTGCACCAACCATCACCAAAGACGGTGTTTCTGTTGCTAAAGAAATTTCCCTGAAAGACAAGTTTGAAAACATGGGCGCGCAAATGGTGAAAGAAGTTGCGTCCAAAGCGTCTGACGATGCAGGTGACGGCACTACTACTGCAACCGTTTTGGCGCAAGCTATCGTTAACGAAGGTTTGAAGTCAGTTGCTGCAGGTATGAACCCGATGGACCTGAAGCGTGGTATCGACAAAGCAATCGCTGCTGCTGTTAAGCACGTTCAATCTATTGCTGTTCCTTGCGCTGATACCAAGTCTATCTCTCAAGTAGGCAGCATCTCTGCTAACAGCGATACCTCTGTGGGCGAGCTGATTGCAGAAGCGATGGAAAAAGTAGGTAAAGAAGGTGTTATCACCGTAGAAGAAGGTACCAGCCTGGAGAACGAGCTGGACGTGGTAGAAGGT
>JAGKWY010000182.1 GCA_021151625.1 Gammaproteobacteria bacterium
CACCAGTATCCAGACGATGTAAGGTCGGTACCAGGCGCCTTCCGGGTTGATAATCCAGTTAAACAGGCTGGGTGAAAATATATAGGCAATCAGCAGCAGCAATATGACCAGGCGTTGATTGTTCATGATCTATAGGTCCAGAGTGGCGCGGGTGCGCAACCAGGTTGATGTTATTCTTGTCGGCCTGTTTGCTTGCTATGACAAGTCGTTATCGAGGTATAAATGGCTCAGGCCGTTAATCTTTTCCCTGCGCCAGTAATGCAAACCCCAGTCCAGAATTTCGCAGGTTGAAGCATCCGCCAAATCAGCGGGCGGATTTTGCCCTAAAAACTCTAGCCCACGCCACAGGTTCCTGCTCGCCGTCTGGTTATCAATGGCGCGGGCATGATTTTGTTTGCTTAGCTTCTGTCCATTTTCCTGCACTGCCAAAGGCACATGGCCAAAGGCGGGTAGCTGCGCACCGAGCAGTTCAAAGAAGAACAGCTGGCGCCCGGTGACTTCCAGTAAATCCGCCCCGCGAATCACATGGGTAATTCCCTGGGCTATGTCATCCACCACTACGGCGAGTTGGTAGGCATAGAGTCCATCGCGTCGTTTTAGTATCTGGTCGCCCGCCTGGGTGCGCAGGTTTTGTGCTTGCGGGCCCTGAATCAGGTCATGGAAACGGATTTCATCGGCACTGGAGTGGTTCTCAATGTCGTAAAGTTTGAGGCGTAGCGAGTAAGGTTGCGCCAGATTGACCGGGTGATTGCGGCAGTGACCGTTATAGGTGCCGCCCATGTTGGATAGATCCTGGCGTGAGCAGCCGCAGGGATAAACCCAGTGGCGGCTGATCAGGGTTTCCAGGCAATCCTGATAAGCCCGGTGCCGCTGGCTTTGGTAGATAATCTCGCCATCCCAATGCAATCCGTGACCTTCAAGGCAACGCAGGATTGCAGTGGCAGCGCCGGGTTGTTCGCGCGGCGGGTCTATGTCTTCTATGCGTACCAGCCATTGTCCGCCATGGGCTTTGGCATCTAGAAAACTGGCAAGTGCGGTAACCAGTGAGCCGAAATGCAATGGGCCTGAGGGCGATGGGGCAAATCTGCCGATATAGGAGTTTGGTGCTGGGAGAGTGGCGATGGAGGAGTGCATAGCGATGAGGTGGGCGCGCCCACCTCCGAAGCCAGCGGATTAGCCGCCGATTTGTTTTTCTTTGATTTCTGCGAGGGTTTTGCAATCTACGCAGAGGGTCGCAGTTGGACGAGCTTCCAGGCGACGAATGCCGATTTCTACGCCGCAGGCATCACAGTAGCCGTAATCATTGTTCTCGATCAGCTCCAGAGTGCTATCGATTTTCTTGATCAGCTTGCGCTCGCGGTCGCGGGTACGCAATTCCAGGCTGAATTCTTCTTCCTGGCTGGCGCGGTCGGCCGGATCGGGGAAGTTTGCCGCTTCATCTTTCATGTGGCTCACGGTGCGGTCTACTTCTTCCATCAGCTCTGAACGCCAGTTGAGCAGCAGATTACGGAAATGCAGCTTTTGGCTATCGTTCATGTACTCTTCGCCTTTTTTCTCCACATAGGGAGTAAAAGGACGCAGCGCGAAGGTTTCAGTAGAGGGAGATTTTTTCGCCATAGTGGTTAGCGCCTCGTAGGACTTCCTGGATCGTCATTCACTGCCTTTATTAGGTAGGCAGAATTAGAAGGGGGAGCAAGCTATCAGATAACAAATGGGAGTGCTAGCCTTTTTTGCTTGTCACTCAACGGATTACCGATGCGTTTCTGGAACTCGCCGCCAATCGACCCCAAGCAAAAACTATAGCCCCAAAATGGCGCGTTTGTGGTTCAATTTGTCGTTAATTTGTCATTTATCTTTAATGCATCACTTATCTTCCAACCTTGAAGTTCTGTTTATGTCCCAGTTGTATCCAGCAATATTGCTTCGCCGCTATAAGCGCTTTTTGGCGGATATTCGCCTTGCCGATGGTCGCGAGCTAACCATTCATTGCCCCAATACCGGTTCGATGAAAAATTGTGTGTTGCCCGACAGCCCCTGCTGGTATTCGGTGAGCGAAAGCAAAACTCGCAAATACCCTCAAACCCTGGAGCTGGTCACCACACCGGGCAATCATCTGGCGGGGATCAATACCGCACGTGCCAATGAGTTGGTGGAGACAGCAATTCGTGCGGGTGTGATTGCCGAGTTACAAGGCTATGCCCGATTGAAGCGCGAACAGGTTTATGGTCAGGAAAAATCGCGCATTGATTTTTTATTGAATGAAAATCCGGATGATGCGCGCCGGTGTTATGTGGAAGTAAAAAATGTAACGCTGATGGAGGCTGAGGGCGAAGGATTTTTTCCCGATGCGGTGAGCGAGCGCGGTAGTAAGCATTTGCGTGAGTTGATGGAAATGGTGAAACGGGGGCATCGTTCAGTATTATTTTTCTGTGTACAGCACACGGGCATTAAATCGGTGCGACCTGCCGATCATATTGATAAGTTGTATGGGGCTACTTTACGTGAGGCGAGGGTGGCAGGTGTGGAGGTCATTGCCTATGCGGCAGAAATTTTGCCGCACAAAAATCTAATCGCATTGGCTCACTCTTTACTGGTAGAGATTTGAGTGGGTTTTGAACCTGAGTTGACTACGGCCACAGCACCAAGAATTAATAAGGTGGCGCTGAGTTCCGGCCAGCCAGGCTCCTCACCTAATAATAAAATTCCGGAAATTACACCAATCAATGGCGTGATCAGTGATGAGAGCGAAGACACACTCACGGGCACCAAACTGACCAAGCGTACCCAGGCCCAGTAGCAAAACATAAAGGCAATAAATACGTTGTAGACCACACCCCAGAGCACCAGCGTTGAAGGCATTTTTTGTGGCGGGCCATCAATAAAAACTGCGGCGATTAGAATCGGAATGCTTGCCAGTAACAATAGCCAACCGGTCAAGGCTACGCTGTGCATGGGGATTTGCCAGCGTTTCATCATCACTGTGCCCGCGCCCCAGCTCCATGCGGCAATAACCATAAATATTGCGCCTATAAATAAATCGTGATTAATCGGGCCGCCAAACCAGCTTAATAAGGTTTCGCTCAACAATGCCAAGACTCCGCCACTTCCCAGAAGCAAGGCAATGCCAACGCGTGCGGTAAATTTGTCTTTGAGTATCCAGATGGATAGCAACACTGCCCAGATTGGCATGGTGTAGCCCAGTAGTGCAGAGCGTCCAGCGGGCAATAAGCTCAATCCGTAAGTGGCTAAAATATTCCAGCCAATAATATTAAACACGCAAACCCAAATCACTTTTTGTACGTAGCCGCGCGGTATTTGCAGCGCGAGTCCAGAGGTGCGCGCCAGTCCGAGAATACCCAGACCACCCAGGAATAAGCAGAATCCACGAAAACTCAGTGGTGGAATTTCGTGCAGAATAAACTTCATGATCGGCCAATTAATACCCCATCCAATCGCCATACCAATTAATAACAAAATACCTTCTGCAGAAAGGCGAGGGGAGGATGAGGTGTGCAGCATGGGGATTACTCGGGCAAGGCCAATACATCAAGAGAAAAAGAATAGCCGCGGATTCGAGTGGAATCCGCAGGGCAGTATTAATAAAAAACTATGACCAAATTACTTGGCGACTGTTTGCGGTGGAAACTGTTGCAATAATTGCGTAAAACTTTCACGCAATTTGTTTTCTGCCTTGAGAGAAAAATTAATCAGTGGGATTCCTTCAGCGGTGCCGCGCCAAATGAGTGTATTGGATTTGGCTTGGGTAATGTCAATCACCATTACACCTTCCTGTTTTCCTTGGCCTAACAACTTGCCAGTACCCAATCCAATACTGCCGTGGCGCCCGACCGGCATGCCTATACCGATTCCGATACTGGTATTTCCGCCGCTGCTAACGCGCGAAAAAGCTTGCAGATCCAGCAATAAATCCGGTGCTGAGTCGCTCGGTACAAACCCCTGTGCTCGCATTTGCGCATCAGCCAGTTGTTGCAAGAAGTTTTTATCAATGCCACCTATGTCAACGGTGGTGCTGCGCCATTGATAGGTTTTCAGACCGCTAAAATCGGTACCGGATTTAAAGTCATCGCCATAGCGAACCTGGGCACAAGCACTGAGTAACATCACGACTGAGATTACCAGTACACGAGAAATTGCTGACTTCATAAATCTGTCCTCCGGAGATGGTAGAAGGAATTATAACCCAGTGCTGCCCAACTTATGGGCACAGAGTTTGCAAACCTTGTGGAACTGGCGCAGACTGCGCCGCGATTTCTTGATCCGGGAGCTGATGGTGGATTTTTTACTGATTATTAA
>JAGKWY010000093.1 GCA_021151625.1 Gammaproteobacteria bacterium
TTCAACTTCTGATGAAATTACCGATGATGAATTTGATGCGTTGCTCGATCAGTTACATGGCAAAGGTAAAGGCCCCGGTGTTGCCGGTGCCGCAGCACCTGCACCAGCTCCTGTAGCAGCGCCAAAACCGCCAATTGCTACGGGTGGTGGTGAGCTAATTACCGATGATGAATTTGATGCGCTACTTGATCAATTACATGGCAAAGGTAAAGGGCCTGGCGTAGGTAGTGCAGTCGCAACTACTACATCACCACCGCCAGCGGCTAAACCTGCTCCCAAACCCGCGGCAGAAGTAAAACCCACTGCACCCGCGGCGCCAGTTAAAAAGACTGAGCCTCCAAAAGCTGCGCCAGCTGCATCCGCGCCTCCACCTGCACCCGCAGCCGATAAAGATGCACCGCAAGTAGAAACTACTGTGCGTGTAGATACCCAGCGCCTTGATGACATCATGAACATGGTGGGTGAGTTGGTATTGGTTCGCAATCGTCTGGTGCGTTTGGGCAATAGCTCAACCAATGAAGCTTTGGTGAAAGCTGTTGCTAACCTCGATGTCGTAACCGCTGATTTGCAAACATCCGTAATGAAAACGCGGATGCAACCGATCAAAAAAGTATTCGGTCGCTTTCCACGCGTAGTGCGCGATTTGGCGCGCAGTTTGCGCAAAGAAATTAATCTGGAATTAGTGGGTGAAGAAACCGATCTGGATAAAAACCTGGTTGAGGCGCTTGCAGATCCTTTAGTGCATTTGGTGCGTAACTCGGTTGATCACGGTATTGAATATCCGGAAGTGCGCGAGGCGAATGGCAAGGCGCGTATCGGTCAGGTCGTTCTCGCTGCCGAGCAAGAAGGCGATCATATTTTGCTATCCATCAGTGATGATGGCGCGGGTATGGACCCGGCAAAATTGCGTCGCATAGCGGTAGAAAAAGGTATGTTTGATGAGGACACTGCCAATCGTTTGTCAGATACCGAAGCCTACAATTTAATTTTTGCCCCAGGATTTTCTACCAAGAAAGAAATTTCCGATGTGTCCGGGCGCGGCGTGGGTATGGATGTGGTGAAAACCAAAATTACCCAACTTAACGGTACGGTAGAAATTAAATCCGAATTGGGTAAGGGCACACGTTTTATCATCAAAGTGCCATTAACCCTGGCCATTATGCCTACGCTGATGTTTATGTTGGGCCAACAAACATTTGCCTTCCCGCTGGTAAGCGTAAATGAAATTTTCCATATGGATTTAACCAAGAGCCATATTGTAGATGGGCAGGATTGCGTGGCGATTCGCGACCAGGCGATTCCACTTTTCTACATGAAAGACTGGTTGGTGAAAGGCGCTTACGGTCATCGACCTGATGCGGCCCATGTGGTAATTGTTACTGTGGGTACTCGCCGCGTTGGTTTTGTGGTGGACCAATTGATCGGCCAGGAAGAGGTGGTTATTAAGCCACTTGGAAAAATGTTGCAGGGAACACCGGGCATGGCCGGTGCAACCATTACCGGGGACGGTACCATCGCGTTAATTTTGGATATTCCCAGCTTATTACGTCGCTACGCAAAAGGATCGACGAGTTGGGGACACAACTAATTTATTCAATAAAATGCCTGCTTTGCGGGCATTTTGATTGGAGCTGTTTTCCAAAGCAGTTGCAACTGCGGAGTATGTTGAATGCCTGTCCGGGTATTAGTCGTCGATGATTCCAATTTCTTTCAGCATCGCCTGAAAGACATTATTAATGAGCACCCGGATTTAAAAGTAATTGGTATTGCCAGCAATGGTCGCGAAGCGATTTTGCTGAAGTGTCGCGCAGTTCCGAAGCGCTGAAGAAAAAATTACATGAGCGTTTAATCACTCTTGCTGGTGCAAGTGCCCGTATAGCATCGCCGACGTCAGCCATTGAACCGAAAACTGCTGCGCCAACAACTTCTTCGCAGACATCAAGTATTCGTGCTGCAGCGCCTGCACCGACAACTGTGCTTGCCAGGCCTCAGGTTTCAAGCTCGCAGGATGAAAATAAATCAGCCGCACCGGATAATTATCGCCTGAAGAACAAACCTAAAATTCTAGTGATAGGTGCATCTACTGGCGGCCCAGTCGCGCTGGCAGAAGTGTTGATTACCTTACCGGCAAATTTCCCCTTGCCCATCGTTCTTGTGCAGCACATGCCAGAAAATTTCACCAAAGCTTTTGCAGAGCGTTTAAATAAGCAATGCAAAATCCAGGTACGCGAAGCGGTAGATGGCGATCAGTTGCAACCAGGTTTGGCATTGCTGGCACCCGGTGGGAAACAATTGATGCTGGATAAACGCAACGGCGGTTCAGTGCGTGTGTTACCGGATGATGATCGCGTTACTTACAAACCTTCGTTGGATATCACCTTTGGTTCCGCAGCGAATACCTACGCCGATAAAGTGTTGGGAGTCGTGTTGACCGGTATGGGTTCCGATGGATGTAAAGGTGCTGGTATATTGAAACAAATGGGCTCGTCGCTTTGGTCGCAAGATGAGGCCAGTTGCGTGATTTATGGCATGCCCATGGCGGTTGCTCGCGCAGGTTATTCAGATAAAGTGCTTAGCCTGAAAGACATTGGGCCGCGACTGGTGCGAGAGGTTATGTAATGGATGTACTAAGTATTATCGGGGTTATTGTCGCATTTGCAGCCATTATCGGCGGCAACTTTATGGAGGGTGGCGGGTTAGGCACTTTGGCGAATGGCCCGGCAGCATTTATTGTTATCGGTGGGACCTTAGGTGCGGCAATGTTGCAAACCTCCAAAAATAGTTTGCGCCGTGCGTTAAGAATTATTCGCTGGGTTGTTAAACCGCCTTACGTACCTTTTAAACAAGGCGTTTCCAATATTGCGCGTTGGGCAGCTGCTGCGCGTAAAGATGGTTTGTTGGGGTTGGAATCAATTTCTGAGCGGGAAAAAGATCCGTTTGCCAAAAAAGGTTTGCAGTTACTGGTGGATGGCAATGAGCCTGAAGTGATTCGTCGCATTCTGGAAACGGATTTAATTGTGGATGAGCAACGCGATTTTGACGCGATAAAATTCTACGAATGCATGGGCGGTTACGCGCCTACCATTGGCATTATCGGCGCCGTTATGGGCTTGATTCATGTGATGAATAATTTGGCTGACCCTGCAACCCTGGGGCCGGGAATTGCTATTGCATTTGTGGCAACAATTTATGGTGTGGCGCTGGCCAACCTGGTTTTTATCCCGGTATCCAACAAATTGCGTATGTGTGTCAATGAAAATTCGCAGTACCGCGAGTTGATTATTGAAGGCATTATTGCGATAGCCGATGGTGAAAACCCGCGCTCGATTGAAATGAAGCTCAACGGCTATTTGCATAGGCACTGAGGTTAAGTTGAATTTATGGTGCGTCGCAGGCGAGAAGATATCCACATAAACCATGAGCGCTGGTTAGTGTCTTATGCGGATTTTATTACGCTATTGTTTGCCTTCTTTGTAGTGATGTATTCCATTTCCCAAGTGAATGACAGCAAGTACCGCGTGCTGTCAGATACCTTTATTGAAGCTTTTAATCAGCCAACTGATTCGCAAACCAATGCTGATCCCTCCGAACAATTAAACCCTTCCAATGATGTTATCACCCCGATCGATATGGGGAAAACGGCGCAAGCTACCACCGATCAACAAGAAACACCTGTAGTGATTAGCGACACAGGTGTGGTTGCTGAAACAACGAGTTCAGTAGCTGCTTCTGCGGAGGCGGTGACTACCAGTGATGAGCTCTCGCAAATATCTGACTTGGTAACTGAAAAATTTTCCCAGTTAATTGATGATCAGATGATTCAGGTTTCCAGCAATGAGTTATGGCTGCAAATTGAATTAAAAGACAGTATTTTATTTAGCTCTGGTAGTGCAGACGCTAGCGAGCAAGCGCAGAAAATTTTTGACGAAATCGCGTTAATACTTAAAAGCTACTCCAATCCGGTTCAGGTTGAAGGCTTCACTGATAATATTCCCATCAACAGCGCTAAATACCCTACCAATTGGGAATTATCTACCGCACGTGCCAGCGCTATCGTAAAGTATCTGGCGAGCAAGGGGGTTACACCAGAACGGCTATCGGCGGTAGGGTATGGTGAGTATCAGCCAGTTGCGTCTAATGAAACTGATGTGGGTAGGGCGCAAAATCGTCGTGTCGCTATTATGGTGGCCAAGCGCAAAATGGATCGCCCAAAGGTTAATGTACAACAACCGTCTACCAAACCGGTGGAGTAATTTTTAACTTTATTGATTGAAAGTTGTTAATTGGATTGTGGTGCGATTTTTCTCTTTCAGTAATTTTTCTCCCCAGCGTAAATTATCAATACTGCTAAAAAGCTCATTGAAACTTCCATCGGCAATTGCCATCTTCAAACCTTTTTCAATGCGTGCAGCAAGTTCTATATTGTCGCTTCGCACATAAAAATAAACCGGGTTTTCATAGCGAAGAAATAATGATTTCTCCAGTGTTATGCCTTGATCTGCATGAGTATCGACTTCAGTTCTAACCTGGTAAACACCGCGTGAAAAATAATCAAAGCGATTGGATTTAAGCATCTTGAATAAATTGAAATAACTCATGCTCAACACCAGGGGCAATCCATTTTCTTCCATTACCCTGCGATCAGGCCAGTGGGATCCAATACCGCCTTTGAATTTGCGTAAATCTGCAAGTGTTTTTACCTTAGAGAATCCATCCTGATCCTGAGAGCGAATGAGGAATACCCTGTAATCACTCAGGTTTTTTAGTAAACGAATCGGGATGGGAGTCAGTTGGTAGCGTTGGTTTTGGGAGTAGGGCATCCAGGTTACATCGACACGGCCGCGCTCTATCTCGCGCAACAGTCGATTGGTTATTGGCATTACCGGTATAAATGTGAGTTTGTACGGACCGTGTGTAGGAATCGTTTTCGTGAGTGCCAGCTCTAATAGCCGGCTGTAATAGTAATCGTCGTGATCCTGCTTCAGGTTTTCCTCGCAGGCAATAACGACTTGGGTAATGTTGTTTTCCTGCTTTGGTTTTTCCTTGGCTTGCAGGTTAATAGTAAAGATAAAAGCGACAAGGCCGACAACAAATGATAGGCCTGAAGCGCTGAGATAGTTTCTGGACATCGTTACCACATCAGAAAAATGGATGGCATCAGGAATTACATTGGACTCAATGATAGTCTAGCCCTGAAAAAACAATGCAATCATTCAGAAGTGTTAAGGACAGCGCCTGGATTGGGTTTGCTTGTCTAATGTTGGCTTGAACTTGGCGATAGCTGGGCAATAATAAATATCCCCCTGAACAAAATGTGAGCTACCTAAAAAGATTTGCTGCGTTCTTTTCTGGCGGTTAGTGGTTTTCAGGATGATAATCATGCCAGTAATGGAGTGAATCTTCCTGGTTGCCGGCATGGAGATTGCTTTGATAGGGGATATGGGTGTTTTAAGATTAATGTGTCTGGTATTTGACGCCAGAGAGGATCGATAAGTGCGGATCTTGGCCATTGCAAATCAAAAGGGTGGGGTGGGTAAAACCACAACGACTGTTGCCTTGGGTGGGCTTATCGCCAACTCTGGCCATAGGGTACTGCTGCTGGATATTGACCCTCACGGCTCCTTATCCACCTGGTTTGGAATTGATCCGGACGCGCAAGCGCTTAGCAGTTATACCTTGTTTCAGGAACGCAAAGAGCTTTCCTATCAGTCAGTGAAACGGCTGGTTTTGCCAACCCAATTTGCAAATATTGAAGTTATTCCTGCGACTACCGCGCTGGCGACGCTGGAGCGCCAGGCGATAGGCCAGGATGGTATGGGCTTAGTATTGAGCCGTGCTTTGTCGCTATTAGCTGATGAATACGATTATGTACTGATAGATACGCCGCCATTACTGGGCGTACTCATGGTAAATGCCCTGGCAGCTTGCCAGTATCTTGTGGTGCCAGTGCAGACTGAGTTCCTTGCCTTAAAGGGGCTGGAGCGTATGGTCAATACACTAAATATGATGTCTCGCTCGCGCAAAAAAGCGCTGGATTACACGGTGGTACCGGTAATGTTTGATCGTCGTACCCAGGCGTCAGTAACCAGTTTGCGCAGCATTCGCAATACTTACCCTGAGCAGTCCTGGCCAGGACATGTTCCGGTGGATACTCGTTTTCGCGATGCAAGTAAGGCAGGTATTCCACCCCATTTGTTTGATCCTGCCAGCAGGGGTGTTGAAGCCTATACCTCGCTCTGGCATTGGCTGGAAAAGAAATTCAAACAACTCGAATCAACTACACCTTCATCAGGTCCGGTGATGGCTAGCAAGGCAGGTGCATTGTCGTGAGCTCAAAACAATCATCGGGTGATGGTACTTCTACCCCCGATGACATCCTCAATAATTATCTGGATGACTTACTCGGTGGAGAAGATCCACTGGGCGTCGCGCTGGGTGTAATGGAGGCCCAGGTTACACCGCTTGCTGCCAACGCTGGTTCAGCAAGGGTAGTTCCCTTGCCTACAAAAAAGGTTGTCGAAAAGGCGAGTGAGTTTGCTGATACTAAAACCAAAGAACGCAAACCTGCTAAATCTCATTTGCGTGCAGAATTACCCCCTGCAGTACCGCCTATTGCACCGCCAAAACCCAAAGCAGAACTGTTGTCAGAACCAAAATCATCATTTGTTGAACCAGAGGTTATACAAACCCGGGAGCAAAAATTAAAACTGGAAAAGCTGCTTCAATCGGCGCGTACTCAATTGCTGGTAGAGACATCGGTAGAAGTGGCAGTTGAAGTGCAAACCAAAACGGCATTTGTGGAAAACCCTGCAGAAATTCAAGAATGGGATGTTGAAGTCGCAGAAGTGACTTTGGTTCCTGAGCCTGTTTTACAAGTGCCACCAGCGGAAGCTACACAGGTAGGGCATTTTCAGCTTGAGGGAGTGGAGTGGCAGGAAAATGGTCGTCCTCAATGGGCGCAATCCCGTTTTGATGTATTGTTATTTCAGGTGTCTGGATTAACCTTGGCGGTACCACTGATTTCGCTCGGGCAAATACAACCACTCACCGATGAGTTGACACCATTATTTGGCCAGGCGGATTGGTTTATGGGTTTGCAACCAACTCCGGCCGGTAAAATTCGCACGGTAAATACCGCTAAGTTTGTTATGCCCGAACGCTACGATGAGTCCTTTACCCAAACAGCCAAATACGTAGTTTCCATTAACGGTGTGCCCTGGGGGTTGGCGGTAGATTCTGTTAATCAGCCAATTACCCTTGAGCCGGAAGATGTGAAGTGGCGTGGTGATCGCAGCAAGCGCCCCTGGCTTGCCGGCACGGTGAAGGATCATATGTGTGCCTTGTTGGATATCCCTCGCATCGGGCAGATGTTGATCGATGCGGATAAGAATTTTGTTCCGGCCTAAATGCGTGTAAGGCGAGTTAATTTAGTGCTCCTGCAAAAGTGGCATAGGAAAAGTCCTCAACTATAGTTATAACGACATTTATCGATTTGCCGCCGGCGGCAGGCGGCTCCAGAGGAACATGAAGATGGCAACTGATGTAGCAAAGAATAAAAGCACTGATGATCCGGTGTTGCAGTGGGTGACTTTTCGTCTGGATGGAGAAACCTACGGTATTAATGTAATGCAGGTACAAGAGGTTCTGCGTTATTCTGAAATCGCTCCGGTGCCTGGTGCGCCATCCTATGTGTTGGGCATTATCAATTTGCGCGGCAATGTGGTGACAGTAATAGATACTCGTCATCGTTTTAATTTATCTAGTGGTGAGATTACCGACAATACACGTATTGTGATTATTGAAACTGACCGCCATGTGATTGGTATTCTGGTAGATAGCGTTGCGGAAGTGGTTTACTTGCGCCAGTCAGAAATTGAAATGGCCCCTAATGTCGGCAACGAAGAAAGTGCGAAATTTATCCAGGGCGTGTGCCACAAGAACAATGAGTTGCTGATTTTGATTGATTTGAATAAATTATTGACTAGTGAAGAGTGGTCAGAGTTGGAAGATATTTAATTCCTCATGCCACTTATGGATATGAGTGCTGGAACTAATTCATGACTGTGTTGGAAATTGGTTTAATTATTTGTTTGGCAATTAGCGCGGTTGCTTTGGCAATCGCGCTTTTTACATTTAAGCGTTTGCGTGCTCAGGCGTTGGATACAGAAAAACTAATTCAACGGTTAACACGCGAAGTTGCCGCTTCCAGTAGTGGTTCCGTTGGCATGGGTCAGCGTTTATTGGCAATGGAAAAACGCTTGCAATCAGCGGGCGATAAAAAGCCGGAAAAAATCGATTATTACAATGATGATGAGTTCCAACCTTATTCACAAGCGGCACAAATGTTCAAGATGGGAATGGATGCAGAGGAGGTGGCCCGTCGCTGCGGACTGTCGCGCGCTGAGGCATCACTTCTGGAAATGATGCAAAAATCTACTCGATAGCGGCCGGCTACTGCGCCACAAATAATCTATTTGCGCTGTATAGGTAGTAAGATAAAGGGAGCTAACGCTCCCTTTTTTATTTGTCTATATTTCCCGCGTGCAATCCACATTCTTTCTTAGTGGCCTCTTCCCACCACCAGCGACCTTCACGCTCATGTTGTCCGGGCGCAATCGGGCGAGTACAGGGTTCGCAACCGATTGAAACAAATCCGCGCTCATGCAATTCATTATAGGGGACTTCGCATAAGCGAATGTAATCCCAAACTTCTTTAGAGGACCAATTTGCTAAAGGATTAAATTTGGTGAGAGTTGCACCAGGACGAGCAAAAGTCTTGTCATTCTGAATAACCGGAATTTCTGCGCGAGTGGGGCTTTGATCCTTGCGTTGGCCGGTAATCCAGGCATCCAGCGTCAATAATTTTTTGCGTAGCGGTTCAATCTTACGAATACCGCAGCATTCTTTGTGGTCATCTTCATAGAAACTGAATAGACCTTTTTCCTGCACCAGTTTGCGTACGGCTTCGCCATCTGGAGAAATTACGTCAATTTTAATACCGTAGTGCTTTCGCACTTTCTCAATAAAGCGATAGGTTTCCGCATGTAAACGGCCCGTATCCAGGCAAAACACAGGAATGTCAGGGCGATAATTACGAGCCATTTCAATAAGGGCAACATCTTCTGCACCACTGAAGGAAATGGCGATGTTGTCGAATTGCTTAATCGCGTACTTGATAATTTTCTGCGGGCTTTCCTGTTGGAATTGGGTATCGAGATCGACTGCATTGATCAGATTTTCGGTCATGGCGGCTACTCACGGTAATATTATTGCCCCACCGTAGTGTGGCTCCTGCATAGGGTTGCTAAGGATACCAGAGCAGGCGCCGCTTCCCAATGATCCAGAGAAGATCGGCCGGGTACAGCATGCTATGACAGGCTGGTGCCCGAGTTTGCTTTAAATGGGTAAAACAGGTAGATTGCCGCCACTCTTTTGACTCAAATAGCCTTATTTTTAACCGTTTTGGAGGTTGCTGTGGAAATTGCATGCCTGGATCTGGAAGGTGTACTGGTTCCGGAAATTTGGATTGAATTCGCGAAAGTTACTGGCTCATGCGTCAATTGGGTTTCCCAACCCTTATGTGTCATCGCCTGAATGTTGATGAACGCGGCATGGTGGTGGGGTACACGCTTCGCCAGAAAGATCCAAAGCGCCAGTCAGTATTAGCATTGAAAACACTGTACTACCGCATTATTGCAGCGGGTGACTCATACAACGATACCACTATGCTGGGTGAGGCAGATCAGGGGATTCTGTTTCATGCACCGCAAAATGTGATCGAGCAATTTCCGCAATTCCCTGCGGTTCACACTTACGAAGACCTGAAAAAAGAATTTATCAAGGCGAGCAATCGTCAGTTAAGTTTGTAATGAATATCCCTTTTGCCAGGGCCCTTTTATGGGGCTTGGCAAAAGTGTAGTTTTCTGTGCCCTCACTACCGAAATGCAATCAACGCCGCGGTAACGGCTACGTTTAAGGATTCAACGCCGTTATTCATCGGGATACGCACTTTCTCATCGCTCAAGCGTTCAATTTCCTTTGAGACCCCCTCAGACTCATTGCCCAGGACAAAAATGCAGGCCTTGCCGGGAGAAAATTGTTTTAGCTCAAGCTTTGCATGTGATGAGAGAACGCAAACAACCGCCCCTTGTTGCTGAAAATCGTTAAGCGCTTCTTTTAAATCTTTGCAACGCAATAGTGGTGCTCTAAAAACAGTACCCGCGCTTGCCTTGATTACCAGTGGGTCAATTTGCGCATTACCTTTTTGCGGCAACAGAATTCCATCGATATTTCCCGCACAGGCCGAGCGAATAATCATTCCCAAATTTTGTGGATTTTGAACGCCGTCCAAAGCAAGTAGCGTGTACGGCTTTTCACGATTGGTAGCGATAAATTCATCGTAGAGTCGATAGCCGCGCAACTGCAGGTCGGCCGCGACCCCTTGGTCTTGCGCCGCATTTTTAGAGATGCGAGATAGCGCCTGACGCTCGTGGAAAACAATTTCTGCACCTTTGCTTTTTGCCAGGGCGACAATTTCGTCAATGATGTCTGCAGATTTATTGCTGCTTGCAAGATGCAGGCGATAGATAAAAGTTGCCGGGTCTTGCAGTGCTTCAAGAACGGTCTTGCGCCCGTAGACCGTCATTAACGAATCAAAGAAGCGTTTTTTTTCCAGATAAGCTGGGCTGTCGTCTCGCGGTTTATTCATGGCCGCGCCCTATTGGTTACAGAGTTTTTTGTAAGCTTGAACCGCAGGTATTAACCCCATTGCGATTGCATCGACTATTAGTGCGTGGCCAATAGATACTTCCAGCAGTGCAGGCACCTGGCGAAAATGACCAAGGTTATCCAGATTTAAATCATGGCCGGCGTTTAAGCCAATACCTATAGCTTGTGCGTGAACGGCTGCTGCATGGTACTTTGCAAACAGATCCTTAAAGAAATCATCTTGCGTTTTAAAGTGCTCCGCAAACGGGCCGGTATAAAGCTCAATGCGATCCGCACCAATTTCTTTGGCCAGACTAATTTGCTCAATATCAGGATCCATAAACAAGCTAACCCTCACGCCGATATCCCGTAATTGCTGAATTAACGGACGCAGTTTTTCGCCGGCAATTTTTAAATCAAAACCATGATCTGAGGTTAGTTGATCGTTTGAATCTGGCACCAGCGTACATTGATGAGGTCGAACATCTTGCACCAGTTTAATAAAACCTGGAAAGTCGCCCAGAGATTCAGCGTACGGATTACCTTCGATATTGAATTCTACTCCCGGGTAACCACTTACTAGCTCGCTCAATTCGTAAACATCAACGGGGCGAATGTGTCGCTGGTCGGGGCGAGGGTGAACAGTTAATCCATCAGCTCCTGCGTTAATGCAGGTTTCGCCATGGGCAACTACATTGGGGAAGTTGCCTGGACGTGAATTGCGGAGCAGGGCAATTTTATTCAGATTGACGCTAAGGGCAGTATTATTGCTTTGTTTCATTCACAGGCACCACGGCATCTTTGAACAGCGAAGGTTTTTGCTGTGCTGGGTTATCAACCGCAACCGAATTGGTTCGGGTTGCACTCAGAATACGTACAGCGTAGTTAGGTGCCTCTGGAAATGCCTTATACATTCCGCGCGGTTCTTCAGCAATTTTTTCAATGACCTCCATACCAGCAACAACTTTTCCAAACACTGTATAGCCTGGCTTGCTACCGGTAGCATTGAGCCCGTCGTTGTTTTTCAGGTTGATATAAAATTGAGCGGTGGCGCTATCCGGATCGGATTGTCTCGCCATGGCAACCGTCTTGTAATCATTGCCCAACCCATTATTGGATTCATTCTTGATGGGAGCCTCAGTTTTCTTTTCAGCAAAATCAAACGTCATTCCTCCACCTTGCACAACAAAACCTGGCACAACGCGATGAAAAATAGTGCCATCGTAGAACTTGTTGTCGACGTAAGATAAAAAGTTTTTTACGGTGATTGGAGCTTCTTTGGCTTGCAGCTCGATAACAAAGGTCCCCAGGTCGGTTTTTATGGCGACCAGTTGCTTGTCTGCAGCCTGCAAGTTACAGCTGATGATCAGACATAAAACGCTAAGGATGGAAAAAATATACTTGTTCATGTGAGCTCGCTAACAAAAAAAGAAACAATACCAGCAGCTTAACGCCATTCAGACCTGCGTTTGCGACGCCCTAATCCCTGCAGCATAAACGACAGTATTATGCCTCCCAGCACTAGTCCACCACCGTAAACCCAGTGATTAAAACGGTCTGTATTTCTCAGTTTTTCATTTTCTGCTTTGAGTACATCTGCGTGAGTTTGTAATAGTTGATTTTCTTTTAGCAGGCTTTGATGTTCTTCTTCCAGATTGAGCGCAGTAGTGGCGGCCTGACGCATATCTTCGGTATCTGTCAGCAGTTGTTGATGTTCTTGCTGTACCTTTGCCAACTGCTCTTTCAGTTGAACATTTTCCGTTTGCAAACCAACCAGATCGCGCGATGAATTGGATAGCGCAGCGAGTTGCATGGCGGCTGTGGGCTTATCGGTAATATTTTGGCTACGCACCCAGCCTTCAGTACCGTCTGGCGTTACTACCAACGACCATAAATTATTGTCGGTTCCGGTTTCTTCGCGGACGAAATTCAATTTGGTCCCACTGGCGATCCCTTGTTGCAAAATACTGGCTGAAGGATTTTTGTCGCTGCGCACAGGTATATAGATAACATCAGAGACATATCTGTCTACTGCGTACACAGACGTGCTGGCAAGCGACAATACAAGGAGCGAAAGTTTTGCACCGGGGAGAAGGGATTTTTTCACAGTGATTCCAATCCTTAAGCAGGTTTAAATTAACAAATTATGGCAATACTTTTTTGAAGGGCTTTACTACAACCTTGGCATAAATACCGGCAGCACAGTAAGGGTCTTGGTCTGCCCATTCTTGAGCGGCTTCCAACGAAGCGAATTCAGCAATCACCAGGCTGCCTGTAAAGCCAGCTTCACCCGGATTGTCGTTATCAATCGCCGGATGCGGGCCTGCTACAAACAAGCGGCCTTGATCACTCAATTGTTGCAATCTGGCCAGATGGGCCGGGCGAGTTGCTTTACGTTTTTCAAGGCTGTTGGGGTGATCTTCACTGATGATGGCATAAAGCATTTAATTGTCTCGACGCTGAGTGGTAATTGGCGTTGTTTATGGCTTATTCGGCACTGCCATCATTGATGACTTCTTCCAGGGTTAGTTGGGTTAAGGTGCGAATACTACGGAACACATAAAACAAGGTGCCCATCATAATGATCATCATCGGCAGTGCAATCACAAAATAACTCCAGAAGGTCATTTTTCCCAATTCCACGTTAAATTCGGGTGTGCCGCCAGGGCTTACCAAAATTAATTTGGCCAGCACGTAGTTCAAAAATGACGACAGAAAAAAAGAGCCTGCAATAAGTAGTGATGCATTGTTCAGTGTTCGCTCAAATTGTTTTTGTGTATTGAATTGTGCAAGCGCTGCATTCACCTTATCAATTTTCAGAACCTTGTCGTTGTAGATAAATACCTTCACCAGCGGATAGCGGGTTTTGATTGAGATGAGCGTGATGATACCCAGCAACCCCGGAATGGCAGCCTCTTTAATAGCAAAGTATTCCGGAGGTAATTTCAGCAGGCTAAGTCCGCCAGTTAATAAAACGCTCACCACTCCCAGTGCAGAAAAAACATTCAGCTTTTTATTAACTGCAAAATCGCGTACACCATAACCAATAGGGAAGGCCAGTGCGATAATTAGCCCCCAGGTAGGCCCTAAATATTCTTCACCACTTAATTTGGTCAAAATTAATGTGGGGATCACAATGTTCATCAATAAATTGGCGAAAAAGCTTTCTTTTTTCGGGGGCTGTTTGGAATTCGTCGCCTGTTCCTGATGGGTATCAGTTAATATGCCGTTATTATCTTCAATGCGTTTGTCGGCTTCGGTATCTCTATCAGTCATGACCAATCCTGGTGGTTGCACTAAATCGTGGAGTTTGTGTGATTTTTGACCTGCATTGCCATAGTTCTTTTTCGGATGGTGTATTAAGCCCGGAAGATCTGCTCGCACGCGCTAAAGAACGCGGCGTTTCGGTATTGGCAATCACGGATCACGATACCATAGCCGGTGTGAGTATTGCACATAAAGCCGCAGTAACACTTGGGCTTCAATTAATTCCTGGCATTGAGTTTTCCAGTCAATGGGGAAAGGGTGGTGTGCATATCGTTGGGTTGGGGGTAGACATTAACTCCCCGGAATTGCAGGCTGCTGTTAATTTTCAGGAGCAGGCGAGGGCTGCTCGTTCGCTCGCTATTGGTGAGCGCCTGGCTAAATTGGGTTTTCCTGATGCTTTGGCCGGGGCGCAGAAACTTGCCGGTAGCGGGACCTTGGGGCGGCCACATTTTGCCCAGTACCTTGTTGATGTAGGTGCGGTTAAAAATATAAATGCAGCCTTTAAGCGCTATCTGGGGACTGGTAAATCTGCTGATGTGAAATATCAGTGGCCTGCGATGGAGCAGGTGATTCATTGGATTCATGCATCCGCTGGTGTCGCTGTGTTGGCTCATCCGGCAAAGTATGAGCTGACACGTATGAAAATGTGTGCGTTGATTGATTCCTTTGCGGCAGCAGGTGGTGATGCTGTTGAAGTGATTAGCGGTCAACAATCAACCGCAATGACACAGGACTTGGCAAAAATAGTAAATGCTCGTGGTTTGTACGCATCTTGCGGCTCTGACTTTCATGCTCCGGGGCAAGCCTGGCAGGAACTAGGGAGCTTTGGTGTGTTACCTGATACCCTTAAACCCGTGTGGAATCTGCTAGGGTTTAAATAGTGAAACGGAAATAGGTTTAGAGTTATGGCCCAGTTTTTTCAGATACACCCCGAAAATCCGCAGCATCGGTTGATTGCTCAAGCGGTAGATATTATTCGTAAAGGTGGATTGGTGGTTTATCCAACAGATTCAGCCTATGCACTGGGTTGTCATATTGGTGATAAGGATGCGTTGGAGCGCATTCGTAACCTGCGCAAGCTCGATAAAAACCACAATTTTACGTTGATGTGCCGTGATCTCTCTGAGCTGGCGACTTACGCGCGGGTAGATAACCAGGTCTTTCGTCTGCTAAAAAACCATACTCCTGGTGCCTATACCTTTATATTGGAGGCGACTGCGGAGGTTCCACGCCGATTGCTCCATCCAAAGCGTAAAACTATTGGTTTACGTGTCCCGGATAATCCCATCGCCCTCGCGCTCCTGGCGGAGTTGGGTGAGCCCTTAATGACAAGCAGCTTGTTGCTGCCGGGTGAAGAATATCCGATGACAGATCCTTACGACATTCGCGATAGCCTGGAGCACTTTGTGGATTTGGTCATCGATGGCGGCTATTGCGGCCTTGAGCCCACAACCGTAGTTGATTTGACCGGCGATAACCCCGAGCTTATAAGACAAGGTAAAGGTGATTTCTCACCATTTGATGCTAACTGACTGATCTTAAAAAAGATTCCCTCTCCGCAGGCCGCGCTGTCCGATACCGTCTGAAATGGCTATAATGCCGCCCTTATTTTGTCCCTTTTCTGGCTGTGTGAGTAAGTTGCGTGAGTGAAACCCCTGACATTGAAGTTTCTGTAGAGGCTGCTGCTGAGTCGGTAGCGCCGGGTACTGCTGCAGAAACACCGGATACTCCCCAGGGGCGCCCACAACAGGGGGAAATGCCTTTTGCCGTTGTTCATGGCAAGGCATACACCCAATTGCCACAAGATCTCTATATTCCTCCTGATGCGCTGGAGGTATTTCTTGATGCTTTTGAAGGGCCGCTGGATTTACTGCTCTATCTGATTCGCCGTCAAAACATCGATATTCTGGACATCAACGTCTCTGAGATTACCTCCCAGTACATGGCCTATGTTGATCTGATGGAATCGCATCAGTTTGAATTAGCGGCTGAATATCTGGTGATGGCCGCCATGTTGGCGGAGATCAAATCGCGGATGTTACTGCCGCGCTCCGCCGAAGAGCAGGAAGAGGAAGAAGATCCTCGTGCATCGCTGATTCGTCGCTTGCAAGAGTATGAGCGTTTCAAACAGGCAGCGGAGGATTTGGATAAGGTTCCGCGGGTGGGGCGCAATGTGTTTCCGGTAACTGCTACCGGGCCAGATCGAAATCTTACCCGGCCTGAACCGGATGTTGAGTTGCAAGAATTATTGCTGGCGCTTTCGGAAGTCTTGCGCCGTGCCGATATGTTTGAAAGCCACCATGTATCCAAAGAAAAGTTGTCTACCCGCGAGCGCATGGCGCAGGTTTTGGATACTTTGGCGCATCAACATTTTGTCCCCTTTGTTAGCTTGTTTAAAGTGGAAGAAGGGCGTCTTGGTGTAGTGGTGACTTTTTTAGCCATTATGGAATTAATTAAAGAGTCACTGGTAGAAATTGTTCAAAGCGAAGCCTTTGCTCCCATTCATGTGAAAGCCAGAACACAATGACAAACGAAACTCATATCGACGAAGAGTTGGATTCGCTGGATCCGGAAGAGAACAGCAGTCAGTTATTTGAGGAATCTGTAACTGAAGAAGAGTCGGCCACTGTTCCTGTAACCCAAATGCCGGTGGATGCAGTGTTACTGCGCAAAATTCTTGAGGGTGCAATTTTAGCGGCTGGACAGCCGATGACAGTTGCCAAATTGCTTGAGTTATTTGATGAGGCTGTTGCGCCAGGCAAAGACGAAATCATCGCAGCATTGCAAGATATTCAGGCAGCCTGTGCCGAGCGCGGGTTTGAGTTGAAAGAAGTCGCATCAGGATGGCGTTTTCAGGTACGCGATGATCTGGCGCCCTGGGTGAATCGTTTGTGGGAAGAAAAACCGCAAAAATATTCACGTGCACTGTTGGAAACTCTGTCGTTGATTGCTTATCGCCAACCCATTACGCGCGGCGACATCGAAGAAATTCGCGGCGTAGCTGTGAGCTCCCACATCATGAAAACCCTGCTTGAACGCGACTGGGTTAAAGTTGTTGGTCATAGGGATGTGCCGGGTCGACCATCGCTTTATGCAACAACTCGTCAGTTTTTGGACTATTTTAATTTGAAAAGCCTGGAGGAGTTACCCTCCCTGAGTGAAATCCGCGATCTGGATGAGCTGAATCCGGTATTGGATTTGGGCGAAGCAGGGCTTGGAGAAAAGGACACTGATCCGCCCATTCCGGATCAAACTTTATCGCTTGATGAAAGTTCGGCAACTGAACCCAGTGCGCCGGTTAATGAGGCGGCACTCTACGAGGAGGGTTTCGTTGATGGAGAAGAAGCCTTCGTTGATGTAGATGATGCCCCTGAAAAAGCAGATGCTGAACACGCGTCCGCTATTGAAAACCAAGAGGAAACTGGCAGCCTTTAAGCTGCCCACGAATGTATGGTGAAGAAAATCGACCAGGATAAACCTGAAAAATCTACCAGGGCTGTGAAGCCAGTAGTTGCCGCAAAGGGTGCCGGCAAGCGCAGTAATGAGAAATCATCCGGCGCAGAAAAAAATACCCCTATGAAGCGTCCTGCTGCCAAGCCTAAAAAGCAAGCCGAGTCGGGGGCTGTTGAACGCAAAGTTAACACCAAAAAAGTAGATACTTCGGCAGAGAAAGCTGCAACTCCAGCAGATGAAAAGTTGCAAAAAGTATTGGCGCGCGCCGGTGTGGGATCGCGCCGTGAGATGGAGCGTTTGATTGAAGCTGGTCAGGTTAAGGTTAATGATCATGTCGCAAAATTAGGCGATAGAGTTACCAACAAAGATAAAATTTTTGTTAATGGTCAGCGCATTGTTTTACGTACCGAGCTCACTCGTCGCCGCGTGATTTTGTATAACAAGCCGGAAGGTGAAATTTGCTCTCGCTCAGACCCGGAAGGTCGTCCGACCGTTTATGATCGTTTGCCTTCATTAAAAGGCGAGCGCTGGATTTCAGTGGGGCGTCTGGACTTCAATACCAGTGGTTTGTTGTTGTTCACTAATGATGGTGAGTTAGCCAACAAGCTTATGCATCCCTCGTCTGTTATCGATCGTGAATACCTTGTTCGCATTCAGGGTGACGTAACCGATGAAATGAAAGAGCAGTTGCTGGATGGCGTGCTATTGGATGATGGCGTCGCTCGTTTTACTGACATAGTAGATGGTGCTGGTGAAGGTAAGAATCGCTGGTTTTATTGCGTGGTGATGGAAGGGCGCAATCGGGAAGTGCGTCGTTTGTGGGAATCGCAAGGCGTAAAAGTTAGTCGTTTGAAACGTGTACGTTATGCCAATATTTTTATTCCATCACACGTACGTGTTGGTCAATGGATTGATTTAACCGAGCGAGAAATTCAGGATTTGTGTATGACTGCCGGCTTCGACAGTTCTACCTATACACAGATTATGCAGCCTACGCGCGATGAACTGGCGCAATTGCAGCGACATGACAAAAAACTGCGCGCTGCATCTGCCGCCCCGCGCCGACACAAGGCGCCGCCACGCAAGCGTCCGCCAATTGTTGAGTAGTAGATATTGAATAAAAAACCGCGCCGAAAGCGCGGTTTTTTTATGAATGAATATTGTCTGTTATTGTGCGACTAGCAAGTCGTTGTTGCTGACGACACAGTTTCTGCCATTTGCTTTTGCCTGATATAAAGCAGCATCGGCGCGATCAAATAAATCATTAATGTGCTCTTTTTTGCCAGGCTGACGAGTGGCAATACCTATGCTTACGGTAGTGCCAATCACTTTTCCATTGTGGCTGATATGCGTTTGTTCGATGTGTTGACGAATGCGCTCAGCAATAATTTTTGCACCATCCAGATTGGTTTTTCCCAGCAGTACAACAAACTCTTCGCCACCATATCGAAAAATAATATCGCTACCGCGACAGACAGATTCAATGCCTTTGGCGATAGCGCATAGCATCAAATCACCGCGGTGATGACCGTAGTCGTCGTTAATTCGCTTAAAAAAGTCTGCGTCAATCATTAACAACGACAAATCGCTTTGATGCCGCTCTGCCAACTGTAGCTCGCGACGAAGGGCGGAATCGAGTGCGGCCCGGTTGCCCAGCATGGTTAATGGATCTAACAGTGCAAGGCGCATGGCTGATTGATAGCGCAGGGCATTGCGCAGGGGGTAAATTAACGAGCTAAGTAAAAACTCCAGAGTAATTAGCTCGTTTTCACTAAACCGTTTACTGCGACTGAAAATAATTTCACCCAAATAACCTTCGTCGGTGGTCAAACGGTAGTCGCAATGATGCATGCATTCGCGGCCAATTTTTACATCGGCATTTTGTGCGGCAGATTTAAACAAAACCCCCGATACGCTAACAGCTGCTTGAATATGTTTGTAAAACAAGTTGAGCACTTCGGCGGGGTCAAGGCTCATTTGCAAGGCCTGCGAAAGGCGAACGCGAGTCGCTAGCTCCTGCTCGGGAGTTAATGGTGTTAAAGGGAGATTGCCTGCGCCGTTTGCCAGATTGGCACCGATCACCATAGTCATATCCCGCATAATCTTTACCTGCTCAGTTAAATTTATACGCTACTGATTGCCGCTTTTGCGGAAACTGGCATCAATATCTGAGGGATAGCGAAAACTGTGCCATAGCGCACAAGTTAAAATTAACTCAATAAAATCATTTGGTTAGGCGTTATGAGGAGCAAAAGTAGCTTTGCTTGCCGCCAAAGAAACTTCTCAAAAGGTTAAAAAAAGCGGAATGAAGCTGCCGCTTGTCAAATGTTTGGCATGCTTCGTATTTATAGAAATAACACTTAGGGACGTATTAGTTTTTGATTTGAGGAAGAATGATGCACAAGCTTAAGCCGCCTACTGGACGATTTTCCGCCCAGATACGTCCCTGATGCAACGAAACGCTGCGTTGCGCAATCGCCAGGCCCAATCCATAGCCGCCGCTTTCCCGGGCACGGGCTTCATCTGTGCGATAGAAGGGCTGGAAAATGCTTTCCAGGGCATCCTCGGGAACACCTGGCCCCTGATCCATAATGTCGACACGATAGTATTCGCCATCGCCCGTTTCATTGAGCTGAACACAAATTTCTGCATTGGCAGGTGTATAGAGAAGTGCGTTGCGCAGAGTGTTTTCAAATACCCCCACCAGCATATTGCCATGGGTTGAAACCAGGGCTTCCTCCATCGCGCATTTGAATTGGATCTGGATATTTTTTTCCTGGGCCTCAGTCTGGTAGTTGTCTATCAGCATTTGCAGCAAGCTAACGAGATCGAGTACATCGTCGAGCACCCAACTATCCTGGCCTTGAACAGGCAGGGTCAGTATGTCGGTAATAATGTCATTGAGATAATCGGCAGCTTGCTTAATTCGATTTAATTCCTGATCCACAATCCCGTTGCTACGTTGCCGGGCTAGCGCTAGTGCAATTTGCAAACGCGCAAGTGGTGTGCGTAATTCGTGGGATACATCTTTGATCAAACGCTTCTGTTCCTGCATCGCTTTTTGCAAACGTTCAGTCATGTGGTCGAAGTCGCGCCCCAGTGCGGCGACTTCATCTTTACGTCCATAAAACTGATCACTAATCCGCACACTTAAATCGCCACGCGCAATTTGTTGCGTTGCTTTTTGCAAAGTATTAATACTACGAGTGAAATGACGAGCAAGAAAAAAACAGGCGGAGCCGCTTACCAGAATGGAAACCAGTAATAAAGGCCAGATGTTATCGATAAATAATTCCCAAATAATATCGCGATCCTGACCTTCATCGCGCCCAGCGGAAATAGTAATTAATTTCACACTGGTGCCATCGTTGAGAGTGATGTAGCGACCAAATAATTTCCGATTGCGATCTTGCACGCGATCAAATGGATGTTTAGCGGTGAGGCGTGGTGCGAGAAACATAACACCAGGGGGGAGAGGGCGATCTAGTAGGTCGCGGTTTTCTCGATCGATCACATACACATAGCGTGTGGACCAACTGGGCATAGCGCGCAAGTCTTGTACCAGTTGGCGAGCATTGCGATTTACTGCATTGCCCACCATCTGGAATAGCAAGCGTTTGGCTGGGTCATCATCACTGGCTTCACTGTCATGTTGCAAATTGCCTTCTGGTGTCATATCGAACCAGTGCACAACAATATTGGTGCCAACGATAATGGCGGCAGTGATTAACCAAAACGTAAAAAATATTTTTAAATAAAGCCGTGTCATCAACTTACAGATTCTTCGTCATTCATGGTCAGCATATAACCAGCGCCGCGCACATTAATGATTAAATCCTTGGATGAGCCAGCGGCAGTAATTTTTTTACGAATATTACTTACATGAACATCAATGCTGCGATCGTAAGGCGTCAGCTTGCGATTCAGTGCTTGTTCGGTCATGTCATCTTTGCTGATAACCTGGCCAGCCCGACGCACCAGAATTTCCAATACGCTGAACTCGGTTCCTGTGAGTGGAACTTCCTGGTTATCCCAAGTAGTTGTCCGCGTTCCTAAATGCAAAGAAAGTTTGCCAGAGGTAAGGCGTTCGATATTGGCAGGGCTGGATTCTTTTTGATTGGCACGGCGCAAAATTGCGCGAATACGGGCCACCAATTCACGTGGATCGCAAGGTTTAGACAAGTAATCATCAGCACCTATTTCCAAACCTATAACACGATCAACAGTATCGCCCTTGGCGGTTAACATAATTACCGGAGTTTGGTTGTGTTGACGCAGATTTTTCAACACATCAAAGCCATTGCGTACCGGCAACATTACATCCAGCACAATTACCGAATAACTGTGTTTGAGTGCAAGGTCGAGTGCGGTTTGACCATCAAAAGCGGTATCAATAGCAAAGCCTTCGGTATGCAAATATTCGCTGAGCAGTTGACTGAGTTCTTTATCGTCATCAATGAGGAGAACTTTGAGCATAGTAGTTTTTCTACCCCTTGTGGATTGAGGCGCTGAGTGTGCAACCATGGTGGTTGGGATGAGGGGCATGGGAGTAAGCGTTTGGCACATCTGCTGGATTTAACCGATGCACAGAAAGAGACCCTCAAAGCCCAACGCGATGCTCAAGAGGATGCGCGCGATACCCTGAAAGACAAGATTGGCGATGCCCGTGAGGCTTTAGCAACAGCTGTTAATACAGGTGCAAATGATGCAGAGTTGGTCGCATTGACTGAAACCCTTGGGAAGCTACACGCTGAGCAATTGTTGGCAGGAGCTAAAGCTCATAAGGCGTTTATTGCTGTGTTAACAGATGAACAAAAGCAGAAACTGGCTGAGCTTAAGACAAAGCGCGAAGCACGCAGAAATGCCCGTGAAAATGAGCCGCAAAGCTCGAGCAGTGCCACCGGGGCCTAATCGGTAGCCTGCCTTGCCTGGATACTTGCCTGGATAATACCCCCGCTCAGTCGGGGGTATTTATTTTCAGATAGGCTAGTTACTTCAAATTTACTTGCCCCAAAGTCCTAATCTTGGGAAAATCCGCGCCGATTTTAACCATCCCGGTTCTCGATCTATTTATTAATCCCCCCTGATCCCGAGGTTATTGTGGCCCAGATTGGTCTGTTCTTTGGTAGCGACGAAGGAAACACTGAACGCGTTGCTTACCGTATTCAAAAACGTTTTGGTGAAGATGCAGTTGATGTACGCGATATTGCGGATGTGACCCAGTTGGACTTTGCCAATTACGACAAAATTATCCTGGGAATTCCGACTTGGGATTTCGGGCAGATTCAATCGGATTGGGAAGAGTTTTGGGACGATATTGCCGCGGTAGATTTTTCCGGCAAACAAGTGGCACTGTTTGGTTTAGGTGATCAATTTGGCTACGGCGACTACTTCCTGGATGCCATGGGCATGTTGCACGATATCATTATCCAAAGCGGGCCTGAAATAGTTGGGCAATGGTCTACAGAAGGTTACGAGTTTGAAGCATCGAAAGCGGAAATTCCCGGTGCGGGAATGTTTGTAGGTTTGGCGCTTGATGAGGATCAGCAAGAAAATCTGACAGCAGGCAGATTAAATCGTTGGTGTACGCAAATTCATGTAGAGTTTGGTTTGGATACACCGTTGACCCTGTTGGACGATTAGTTTTTGGTGTATATAAACTTCACGCCTGAGTATGAGCCTCGCCTGAGGTTCATAGCTTCTTTTTCAATCGCTCCCTAGGGTTCCATAGTGCAGCGGTTTCTACCGCCTTCTTTGGAGCGATAAAGTGCGTGGTCTGCTTTTTCAATCCAGTTACGATGATCGTGTATTTGATCATTAAGTTCGGCAACCCCCAAACTGATCGTAAATTTCACTTCATGCCCTTCAGCATAAACCGTTAAATGCTCAACCGTTTTGCGTAAACGTTCGGCAAATACACAGGCACCATCACCATTAGTATTGGTCAGGATAATTCCGAATTCTTCACCACCGTAACGACCAGCAATATCCAGATCACGCACTTGTTCCTTTATCGCCCGGCTCACGCCGCGAATGGCTTCATCGCCAACGGTGTGGCCATACTTATCGTTGATTTTTTTGAAGTGATCTATATCCAGCATAATCAAACTGGAAGGCTGCTCATAGCGATCAAAGCGCTTGAATTCCTGAATCAAGCGCAATTCCCAGTAACCGCGATTAAACAGGCCGGTGAGGTGATCAGTGCGACTCAGGTTTTGCAGTTGTTTGTTTGCCTGCTGTTGCGCCAACTTATTTACAGCGGTATCTGTGACATCGTAAACAATCAGGCAGATGTGATCGACAATGCCCTTGGTGTCGGCGAGGGGAATAATGGTGCTGTTCTGATACATGTATTCCGCAGTTCCAGTAATAGGGCGATAGTGCGGAAAACGAAACAGGTAAGGGCGCTGTTCCCAAGTGGTAAAAGTTGCATTTTGCAATACAAAAACTGCCTGGGCTTTATGACGAAACCATTGTTCAGGAAGTTCGGGGAAAACAGCAAACAAATTTCTGCCAAGTACATTTTCTGGTGCTTTGCCGCTGTGGTTTTGCATAAAGCTATTCCACACTTCAATCTTGTAGTCCTGGTTCATCACCACCAGGCCCACATCAATATTTTGCAAAACATCCATTTGCCAATGAACGTCTTTTAATATCTTGTTGAGTTCTTCACTGAGTGCCATCGTTTACATCAGCTGCCCAAAAAGTTAATCAAGTAGATAATTGAGTTTTTCAATTAATCCGTGAATTGAGTGTTCGGCTACCACTAACAATAGATCACAATTGATTTTGTGGTTTTCTATCGCGTAATTAATTTCAACAACCAGTGCCTGCTTCCACTTCATATTGTTGTTTTGCAATAAGTCGGTGATGTTGCAGTGCTGTCCCAATAACATTGGAGGTCCAAAACTGAAATGGGTATCCAATTGCTCAGCCAGGCCGCGCAAGCAAGCCCCATTAAGGACGTTGGCGGTATCCATTAACAACTCGTACTGGGCTTGCTCGTCAGGAACCCGATCATATTTCAGTAGCTTGGCCAGGTCTTCAAAGTCGGTGCCATGGAAAATCAACATGGCTTCGCCTGCAATCCCGCCGCCAATAAACCCCTGGCAAACGCCGTGAACTATATCGTCCTTACCCTCGCGATTGAGCGACTGCAGGGCCATGGCGATATCGGTTGGGTTAAGCACGCTGACATGGGGGATAGACAGTACAACAAATACGTTCAAAAGACGGGCGAGGTGCGACCCAGCCTGTCCCATGGCGACATTGGTTATCTCTTGCAGGCAATCGCGCTGATCTTCAGTGAGCAAATAATCTCGCATAGTTCAGATCTTGTTATGGGCATTTCCAATGAGGGTTATCTGAAGCTTAGCAGCAATCTGTGAATTTGTAGGGAAACCTATTGCGGAAAACACTATGGTTGATGGCTAACTCCATCCAGCGTGTACGGAAGTGCGCTTGGTATCACATAAGTCCTTATTGTTTAAGCTTTTTTCCCCCTTTGTTTGCGTGGAAAACTGTACTACCATGCCTTTAGTCCAGACCTATTTTCCGTCTTAAAATACAAAAAGGGGGTGTTATGAAATGGTTTTGCGTGACAGATCGAACCACAAGCCGACCTTTGTTAACCTTTGGGATGATCCTGGGGTTGGCGACTGTGGGGTTGGTCAGCGGATGTAGTACCAGTTCTTCCAGTAACTCCTCTGCAAAAGTCGAATCAACTGCAAGTACCCCTGTTACCTGGAATAACCCCACTGATAAGAAAGCCAGCGAATACCTCGATAGCTGTCGAGCAGATTACATTCGGGCTCAGGCATACATGACTGAGTTTTCCAGTACGAAAACAACTTACACCACACCTGAGTTGCTCAATGCAATTAATGGCCTGGACACCCTCATTGATAAGCAAATGAACCTGTCCGGTCTCTATGCCAATGTTCATCCAAATGCAGAAATGCGCACGACTGCTGAGCAGTGCGAGCAAAACATGGTGTCGCTAATTAGCGAAATCAGTCTTTCACGTCCCTTGTATAACCGCATAGCGGCTGTTGACTTGACCCAATTAAATGCCGAAGACCGCCGTTTTGTAGAACACATGCTGCGTGATTATCGCCGTTCCGGGGTTGATAAAAATGATGCAACGCGCGTGCGTATCAAAGCGCTAAATGAAGAAATCAACTTGGTGGGACAACAGTTTGATAAAAATATTCGCGAAGGTGCCCGCCAGCTAGTTCTCAATTCGGTTGCAGACCTGAAAGGAATGCCACAGGATTATATTGATGCTCACAAGCCCAATGAGCAGGGTAAAATTATTCTGACGACTGCTTATCCTGATTATTTCCCCTTTATGCAATTCGCTGAAAATGATGAGTTGCGTAAAAAGTTCTATGTAATTTTCAGGCAGCAGGCTTATCCAGAAAACAAACAGGTATTGGCGGATTTGTTGGCCAAGCGTTATGAGCTGGCTCAACTCTTGGGCTATAAAAATTTTTCGGAATATATTACCGAAGACAAAATGATTAAAAATCCCGTCAATGCGCAATCTTTTATAGATAAGGTTTCTGCGTTGGCGAATCCACGTGCAGCGGTTGAGTATCAGGAACTGTTAACGCGACTACAGAAAATTGACCCCAAAGCTAAATCCGTTGCAGATTGGCAAAAGCTTTATCTGGAGCACTTGGTTAAGAAAGAAAAGTACGAAGTTAACTCACAAGAAATTCGTCAGTATTTTCAATATGACAAAGTACAAAAGGGAATTTTTGATTTAACCGAAACCATGTTTGGTGTCGCCATCAAGCCATGGAAAACCGCAGTGTGGCACGAATCCGTTACTGCTTATGAAGTACTGGAAGATGGCAAGGTCATTGGCCGTTTTTATTTGGATATGCACCCGCGTGATGGAAAATACCAACATGCCGCACAATTTTCAGTTGTCAGTGGGCTAAAGGGAATTCAACTTCCAGAGGCTGCATTGGTGTGTAATTTCCCCAAGGGATTAATGGAGCATACCGATGTAGAAACATTCCTGCATGAATTTGGGCATTTAATGCATGATCTATTTGCGGGCGTGGATCAACGCTGGGTGTATTTCTCCGGGGTGAAAACCGAGTTGGATTTTGTTGAAGCACCTTCTCAAATGTTGGAGGAGTGGGTCTGGGATGCCGCGACGCTTGCATCGTTTGCCCGCAATGAAAAAGGTGAAGTGATCCCGCCCGCATTGGTGAAAAAAATGGTGAAGGCGAGAGATTTTGGCAAAGCCATGTGGACCAAGCACCAGCTTTTCTATGCTGCATTATCACTAGGTTTTTACAATCAAAATCCATCTACGCTTGACCTGGATAAAAAAATGGCTGAAATACAAGCCAACTATTCTCCTTTTGGTTATGTAGATGAAACCTATTTTTACGCAAGCTTTGGTCATTTGAATGGCTATTCATCGCTGTATTACACCTATATGTGGTCCTTGGTTATTGCGGCCGATATGCATAGCGAATTTGCCAAACACGGATTGCGCAATAGCACGCTTGCTCAGCGCTATCGCAATACCGTATTAGCTCCTGGCGGGAAAAAGGATGCGGCAGAATTAGTGGAGGATTTCCTGGGTAGACCTTACGGGTTTGAAGCATTTGCCAATGATTTGGCTCCGAAGTAAGTTGGATGTGACATGCAAAATATAATGCGTCTTTTTTTGTTGCTAGTGTGTGTTTTTATCTTTGGTTGTGGTGATCGAGAGACATTAGTCAGCATCGGCACTAAAGAACAGATTTATCATGTTGGAAACGGCACCGAGCCAGCTGAGATTGATCCTCACACAACACATGGAATGCCCGAATACCGGATACAAATGGCACTATTTGAAGGTTTGGTTTCCAAAGACCCGAAAACCTTGGAAATAATCCCTGCTGTTGCTGAACGCTGGACTATTTCAGATGATGGATTAGTCTACGATTTTTATATTCGCGATAGTGCGAAATGGTCAAATGGCGAGCCCTTGGTGGCTGACGATTTTGTGCAATCCTGGAAAAGAGCTATATCCCCTAAATTACCTAATCCTTACTCAGGTTCGTTCTATTCGTTAAAGAATGCGGAGAAATATCATAAAGGGGAAATTTCGGATTTTAATTTGGTTGGCGTCAAGGCTATAGATCAACGCCATCTGCAAATCATACTTGAATTTCCTACGCCTTACTTTTTGCAGGTTCTCGATCACCACAGCACCTTTCCGGTACATATTCCAACCATTCTGAAATTCGGTCAAATTGATGAGATTGGTACCCGCTGGACTCGGCCAGAAAACTTTGTTGGCAATGGCGCTTTTGTACCTACCGAGTGGACACCGGGAAAAGTATTTTCAGTGAAAAAAAATATTAACTACTGGGATGCTGACAATGTTCGCTTAAATGAAGTTCGCTTTTATCCAATTGAAAAAAACCTGGTTGAAGAGCGTATGTTCAAAGCTGGGCAGGTGCACAAAACTGAATTTATGCCAACCGACAAAATTCCGATCTATAAAGCGGCGGGAGCGAAGGAATATCGCGGTTATCTATATTTTGGAAATTATTTCTATTTATTCAACGTCACCAAACCACCATTAAATGATGCGCGTGTACGTAAGGCTCTAGCCTATTCAATTGACCGGGACTCAATTGCACGCAATGTAGCAAAGGGCGGCCAGGTCCCTTCATTTACGCTGGTGCCGCCAGATACCCTCGGGTACAACGCAGATAAAAAAATGGTGCAAGACATTGAGCTTGCACGGAAACTATTGGCAGAAGCTGGCTACCCTGGAGGCAAGGGATTTCCGAAAATCGAGCTGATTTACAACACGCTTGAGGATCATCAAAAAATTGCCGTTGCCATTCAACAAATGTGGAAAAAAGCACTGAATATCGATATCACCATCCAAAATCAGGAGTGGAAGGTATTTCTCGCAAACCAGGATATTCTTAACTATCAAATAAGCCGGCGAGGCTGGATTGGCGACTATCTCGATCCATTTACATTTCTGGAGTTATTTATTACTGGTGCCGGAAACAACAACACCGGATGGTCAAATGCGGATTATGACCGCTATCTTGAATTATCAAAAGCAGCAAAAACACGCGAAGAACGCTATGACTATTTTCGAAAAGCGGAAGCTATTTTGATGGATGAGGCACCATTCTTGCCAATTTATTATTACACCACTAACTACTTGTTATCTTCGGATGTTAAAGGTTATTACTCCAATATCATGGACTACCATCCGTACAAATATATTTATCTGGAAGCAGATAAGCCGGAGGTGAGTGCTCATGATTAGTTTTATTGTTAAACGAATCCTGCAGGCGATTCCTGTACTTATCCTGGTTGCTACTATTACTTTTATTATGGTTCATAGTGCACCCGGAGGACCTTTCTCCCAAGAACGCGCAGTTCCCGCAGAAGTACTGAAGCATCTCAATGAGCGCTATCATTTGGATGATCCGCTGTGGAAGCAGTACATAAATTATATGTGGCATTTGGTCCAGGGGGATTTTGGGCCTTCTTTTAAATATCAGTCGCATACAGTTAATGACATTATTGCCGCCGGGTTTCCTGCAACCTTTGAGTTATCTATGTATGCCATTGCATTTGCGTTGGTGGTTGGTCTTGCGGCAGGAATATTGGCATCGTTAAAAGCCAACTCTGCACAGGACTATATTCCCATGTCTGCGGCCATGATTGGTATTTGTATGCCGACTTTTGTGCTTGGACCAATTTTATTGCTGATATTTGGCTTGTGGCTTGGATGGTTACCGGTGGCAGGCTGGGGGCAAATTCCGGGCGATAAAATACTTCCGTCAATTACACTAGGTTCTGTTTATGCTGCCTACATTGCCCGCATCAGTCGCGGAGGAATGCTGGAAATTCTCTCGCAAGATTATATTCGTACGGCGCGCGCAAAAGGCTTATCGACTGCGAGAATTGTATTTGTGCATGCGTTGCGTGGCGGAATAACGCCAGTCGTTTCATTTTTAGGGCCAGCCATCGCAGGGTTGCTTGCGGGTTCGTTTGTAGTTGAGTCTATTTTCCAAATTCCCGGCCTCGGGCGTTTTTACGTAACTGCTGCGTTTAATCGCGATTACACCATGATCATGGGATGCACCATTTTCTTTGCATTTCTCATCATTTTATTTAATTTGCTCGCCGATATAGTCCTCGTTTGGCTGAATCCAAAATTACGACAAGACGTTCAGGCTAAGGGGTAATTATGAGTAAGGTTACGAGTATTCCTGAACTGTCCAATCTTGAGAAAGGGCGATCCCTTACTCAGGATGCGATCAGCCGCTTGCGTAAGAATAAGATGGCCATGTTAGGACTTTATTTTTTAACAGCACTGGTTGTGATTGCCATATTAACTCCATGGATAGCGCCTTATTCCTACGAAGAACAGAATCTTGAGTTGGGGGCATCAGCGCCATCAGCACAGCATTGGTTGGGAACCGATGTGCTCGGCCGCGATCAATTAACTCGCATTATGTACGGCAGCCGCATTTCGCTCGCCGTTGGATTTATCGCTACTGCTGTTGCGTTAACTATTGGTGTGTTGTGGGGCGCAGTAGCTGGATTTATTGGTGGCAGAACAGACGCAGTAATGATGAGGATAGTGGATGCGCTTTACGCGCTGCCATTTACTATTTTTATCATTTTGCTCACCGTTGTCTTTGGTAGTAGTATGTTACTGCTATTTCTTGCTATAGGTGCTGTGGAATGGTTGACCATGGCGCGGATAGTGCGAGGGCAAGTCCTCGCAATAAAAAAACAGGAATTTGTTGAAGCAGCGATATCCATGGGCTTATCTCCATGGCGAATTATATCTCGCCATTTAATTCCCAATGCATTAGGCCCCGTTATCGTTTACACCACATTAACCATTCCCAGTGTGATTTTGCTGGAATCCTTTTTAAGCTTTCTAGGTTTGGGAATACAGCCACCGGCGAGCTCATGGGGTTCGTTAATTTCGAGTGGAGTGGAAGTGATGGAAGAATTTCCATGGTTGTTATTTTTCCCTGGCTTAGTTCTTACTTTTACACTCTTTTCACTTAACTTTTTGGGTGATGGCTTGCGCGATGCGTTAGACCCACGAGCTTCCAAGGATTAATTATGTCGAACGAAGCATTATTATCCGTTGAAAATTTGCGTGTCGTCTTTAATACCCGCAATGGGCAAACTGTTGCTGTTGAAGATTTAAGTTTTTCAATTAATAAAGGCGATGTATTAGGAATCGTAGGTGAATCAGGTTCAGGTAAATCTGTTGCCTGTTACAGCTTGTTGGGGCTGATTCCCATGCCGCCAGGAAAAATAGAATCTGGCCGCGCGATGTTTCAAGGTCAGGACTTGTTGCGTCTATCAGAAAAAGAAATGCGCCATATTCGCGCGAATAAAATAGCGATGATTTTTCAAGACCCGATGACTTGTCTGAATCCCTATTTACACATTGTTGACCAACTTATGGAAGTGTTGTTGGTGCATAAAGGAATGAGCAAGCAAGAGGCACGTTTAAAAGCAATTGATGCCTTAGTGGAAGTGGGAATTCATAATGCAGCCGAGCGAATTGACCAATATCCACACCAATTTTCCGGTGGTATGCGTCAGCGGGTGATGATTGCGATGGCATTGCTTGCTGAACCGGAACTGCTTATTGCGGATGAGCCGACCACTGCGTTGGATGTTACCGTTCAGGCACAAATTCTAAGCCTTATTAAAGAACTACAAAAAAATCGCCAGCTAACTGTTATTTTTATTACCCATGATTTGGGTGTTGCTGCGCAAATGGCAAATCATGTGTTGGTCATGGAAAAGGGGCGCTTGGTAGAGCAGGGCGAAACACAAAGTATCTTCAAAAAACCGGTGCAGCCCTATACGCAAAAATTGTTAAGTGCCGTATTAACCACTGCAAAACCTGCTACTAATCACACTATCGATTATTCACAACCACCACTGCTGGAAGTTAAAAAGCTGGAAGTTGGATTTAAGCAATACGCAGGGACTTGGTTCAGGAAAATTAAAAATGTCGTTAAAGGTGTTGATGAAGTTTCCATCAAACTCTATCGTGGCGAAATTTTAGGATTGGTCGGCGAATCCGGCTCGGGAAAATCCACCTTGGGACGCAGCATTATTCGCTTGGTGGATGCACAGGCAGGTGAGGTGTTATTTAACGGAAAAGATTTAGTGCAAATTACAGCGGACGATTTAAAGATCGCACGCCGTGATTTTCAGATGATTTTCCAGGACCCTTATGCTTCGCTAAATCCGCGCATGACGGTGTTTGATACGCTCGCAGAGCCTCTGCTTGTACATGGGCTGGCCAACAAAAGTACTGTGCTGGAGCAAGTCAACCAGTTGATGGATGACGTGGGGCTGGATAGACGTTTTTTACGTAAATACCCCCATGAGTTCTCCGGCGGTCAGCGTCAGCGCATTGCAATTGCACGAGCGGTTGCGCTAAAGCCAAAATTAATCATCGCCGATGAACCCGTATCAGCATTGGATGTAACTATTCGAGCCCAAATTTTAGCATTGCTGTTGCAATTAACCCAAAAGCACCAGCTAACCATGTTATTTATTTCACATGACATGTCAGTCGTGCGCTATTTGTGTGATCGCGTTGTAGTGATGCAAAAAGGTAAATTGGTAGAGGAAGGTTTGACGGAAGAGTTATTTGCGGCTCCCCAACAACCCTATACGCAACAGTTGCTGGCGGCAATACCAAAGCTATAAGATACTTTGTGTTATTCGGCCAATAAAAAAACGAGCTGGAAAGCTCGTTTTTTTATTTAAGCTCTATCAAATAGAGAAATATTAAGCTCACGCTTTTCTACGAGCGACGCCCAACCCCAACAATCCCATTACCAATAATAGTAGTGTTGATGGCTCTGGCACTTCGTTTGATTTTAGTTTGATTGAAGTATCGATGCGGAAGCTGGATGCTACGGTGTGGCGTTCCGCAAAGAACAGATCAAAGGAGTAATCGCTACCTGAAGTTAAACCCAGAGAATCCAGGCTAACACTTTGGCTCATAGCTCCATGCACGCCACCCAAATCGATTACCAATTTATCATCAATAAATACCCAAACGTCATCATCACCGGTGAACATAAATGTTTCGCCGCCCTGATAAGTGAATGAAGTATTTAATCTGAATGTAAAGTGATAGTTGCGACCATAACCTTGATTCCCTCCCAACTGACCATCTAATGGAAAAAAATCACCATTGATATAGCTGTATACATCCGGGTTTCCAGAAATAGTATTATCCAGTGTCAATGTTAGTGATTTTTCGCCCAGCACATTGTCAGTGCCGCTTGAAAACCAGTCAGAGAAATTATCAGCATTGGTCAAAGATGGCCCGCCGTTATACTCCGGGGTTCCATCTGCTCCAAGAGTCGTCTTCACCAAGCCTGGAACATAACCGCAACACCAATCCTCGAAATCAGGGTGGGCTACACCAATATCGCGTAAGGTTCCAGTAAGATTAATAGTTGCCGCAGATGTAAAGCTTGTTGCCGTAATAACAAATGTAGCTAAGGCCACTTTCAGCATACTTTTCATAAGTTATCCTTATTGCGTTGCAATGGCTAAAAATAGGAAAAACAGATACCACTGAAGTGTTTTAGCAAAACCTGCACCACGGGAAAAATATGTAGATTTATCAATAGGCAAGTAAATGGTATGCAAATAGACAATGGCGCGAATGTAAACATTGTCGACGATAGCTGGGAAGGAGAAGTTGAGAGTGTTAACAGACATCCTTGTCTGCAGGTTATTGATTAACTTTTTTGCAGCTGTGAAAAAATTTCACAATAGGATTTTGCGCTGACCTCCCATGAAAAATCCTGTCCCATGGCATTGAGCTGCAATTTCTTCCATACGTCAGGCTGTTGATAGGCGAGGGTGGCTCGCTCAATAGCCTCGAACAACTCACTACCTTCAGGTTGATGGAAGACAAAGCCGTTAGCCCCCTCAGTAATTTCATCAAGTGGGTGTTCAACTACCGTATCACGCAATCCGCCTACGGCATGTACCACCGGAAGGGTTCCATAACGCAGGCTGTACATCTGATTTAAACCACAGGGTTCAAAAATGGAAGGCATCAGGAAGATATCGCTCCCAGCCTCAATTTTGTGAGCAAGGGCTTCGTCGTATCCCAAATGGATAGCCACTTTATGTGGGTTTTGTTCGGCGATGTTACGCAGAGTTTGTTCATAATGCGGGAAGCCGCTCCCCAGAATCACCAACTGATAATTCGAAGTCAGCAGCTTATTCATTTGGGAGAGAATCAGGTCCACTCCTTTTTGATCCACCAAACGACCGATAAAGCCTAGCAAAGGTGTTTCGCTGTTTACTGCCAAGCCCATTTGCTCTTGTAGCGCCAATTTGTTTTTTCGTTTGTTGCTTAGGGTGCGGCGATTATAGGTGGCAACAAGGTGAGCATCAGTGCCCGGGTTCCATTCGTCATTATCGATGCCGTTTAATATTCCGGCTAATGAATCGCTGCGATAACGCAGCAATCCATCCAGACCATAACCAAACTCTGGCTTTTGAATTTCCCGTGCGTAACTGGGGCTAACCGTGGTGACATAATCCGCGAACGCAATGCCACCTTTGATAAAAGACATCTGCCCATAAAACTCCAGGCGCTCGTGATGCCAAAACGCCTGGGGCAGATTTAATTCTGCGAATGCCTGATGGGAAAAAAGTCCACGATAAGCGAGGTTGTGAATCGTAAAAACAGTTGCCGGGTGTTCGGGATGCAATGAAAGCAGAGCGGGAATCAAACCGGTTTGCCAATCATTGCAATGAACTATATCAGGCTGCCAATCCAAATTGGCCTGGTTGAGTGCGATCAGTTCAGCCGCTTTGGAAAAAATATAAAAGCGTTTGTGGTTATCATACCAATCGTTTCCGTCCGGACCGCAGTAGGGGTTACCGGTACGTTCAGAAAATTCAGGTACATCAACTAACCATACAGTGACTTTGGTACCGGGCAAACGGGTTTGTTTAATACTTACAGCGTTGCCATCAATATCCAGTTGCGTGATCTGCTTCAAAGCAACTCCGGCTGCTTTTTCCAATACACTGGGATAAGCAGGCAACAGGATTTTTATGTCGCAGCCGAGTTTTAATAATGCGCGCGGCAAACTGCCACTAACATCGGCGAGGCCGCCAGTTTTTATCAGCGGATAAACTTCACTGGTTGCAAATAAAATCTTCTGCATAAGTGATCCTTCTTGAGCTAATTAATCAGGACAGTTTCAAAATTAATGCACCGAGTGGTGGCAAATTTATTTCCAGTGATTGCTGATGGTTCATCCAGGGCACTGGCTGGGTGTAGAGTGGGTTGTCATTGCCCAGGTTGCCACCACCGTAGAAAGATGAATCCGAGTTGAGCAGTTCACGATAGGCTCCGGCGACTGGAACACCAATGCGATAAGCCGCACGCGGTACCGGAGTGAAATTCAAAATAACAATCGAAAAATCATGATCGCTTTTACGAATGTAACTCACAATGGATTGAGTACTGTCGTGGCAGTCAATCCATTCAAAACCATCACCGCGAAAACTGCGCTGATAAAGTGATGGCATGCTGGTGTAACAATGGTTCAAATCTTTTATCAAGGTTTGTATACCTTGATGACGCTCGTAATCGAGCAAATGCCAATCCAGTGAACGACCATGAGCCCATTCGCTCCATTGCGCGAATTCACTGCCCATAAACAATAATTTGCTGCCCGGATAGGTATAGAGATAGGTATAAAGCAAACGCAGGTTGGCAAATTTCTGCCAGTCATCGCCCGGCATTTTATTAATCATGCTGCCTTTACCGTGCACCACTTCATCATGTGAAAACGGTAATTGGAAGTTTTCGCTAAAGGCGTACATCATCCCAAAAGTCAGTTGGTTGTGGTGATATTGGCGATGCACTGGGTCTTTGCTGATGTAATCCAGGGTATCGTGCATCCAGCCCATATTCCATTTCATCGAGAAACCCAAACCACCTACCCATGTTGGGCGAGTCACTTGCGGCCAGGCCGTTGATTCCTCGGCAATTACCAGAGTGCCAGGATGTTGCCCGTGACAGACTTCGTTAAGTTTTTGCAAGAAGGACATGGCCTCCAGGTTTTCGTTGCCACCATAGATATTGGGAATCCACTCGCCGTGTTCGCGTGAGTAATCCAAATGCAGCATGGAGGCTACTGCATCCACACGCAAACCATCTATGTGATATTCCTTTAACCAAAAGAGCGCGTTGGCCAATAAGAAATTGCGCACTTCATTGCGGCCATAGTTGTAAATCAACGTACCCCAGTCGCGATGCTCACCTAAACGCGGGTCTTCGTGTTCATAAAGTGCAGAGCCGTCAAAGCGGGCGAGGGCGTGGGCATCTTTAGGGAAGTGTGCGGGCACCCAATCGAGGATAATGCCAATGCCATGCTGGTGCAGATAATCCACGAAATAACGGAAATCATCCGGTGTGCCGAAACGGCTGGTCGGTGCGTAGTAACCGGTGGTTTGATAGCCCCATGAATCATCCAGCGGATGCTCGCTTACCGGCAGGATTTCAATATGAGTAAATCCTAATGGCTTTACATAATCCACCAGTTGATGAGCTAGCTCTTTATAACTCATGAACTCACCGGCCCAACCGCGACGCCAGGAGCCCAAGTGGACTTCATAAACGGACATGGGGGCATGCTGCCAATCCCAATGGGTGCGACGGTTAATCCAATCACCATCCTGCCAGGCATATTCAGAAG
The DNA here is from genome assembly GCA_021151625.1 of Gammaproteobacteria bacterium. Taxonomy (GTDB): domain Bacteria; phylum Pseudomonadota; class Gammaproteobacteria; order Pseudomonadales; family Cellvibrionaceae; genus Cellvibrio. Next base: position 36,210 of record JAGKWY010000093.1, read on the forward strand.
GCGCTTTGATAATAGAGCTGGTTTGTGGGCGTAACTCAAATGCTTGCCCGTAGGGATCTGATTTTAGAAAAACAGCGCCAGTTGCACGGTTACGGATTTCAAACTTGTATAAAGCACCGGGCTTGATGCCAGGGATAAATACCTCCCACAAACCACTGCCGCCCCTCACACGCATAGGATGCTGGCGGCCATCCCAGTCATTAAAGTCACCAACAATACTGATTCGCTCGGCATTGGGAGCCCAAGTCGCGAACAACACACCCTCAATGCCTTCCACTGTGCGCAAATGGGCACCCAGGTGTTGATAGATATCCCAATGCTGTCCTTCAGCAAAGAGGTGCATATCAATATCGCCCAATAATGGTGCAAAACAGTAGGGGTCGTATTCAGTATGCATCAGGTTGTGACGGTCGAACCATTGCACTTGATAGTGTCTTGGGAGCTTATCGCCCAATCCATACCATTCAAAAAAATCGGTTCCTTCTATACGTTTTAATGCATGGAGTTGATCATTAATCAGTAAGGAAGCGCTGCGTGCACCGGGTAAATAAACTCTAATAAGTGTGTCTGCAGTTGCTGAGGCGGCGCTTAAAAGTGGGTGGCGGCCAAGGACTTCAAAGGGATCATGGTGGGTAGCGGTAACTATGCGTAACATCTCGTGAGATAAAGGTTTGTCCTGCTTTTGATTCAACATGCACTTGATTCCTAAAGTAAAAAAGATGGCGCGTAGTTTGCGGTAAATCAATTTATTGGCACTGATATTGCTCTTACTCTTGCTAGCGAAGTCACAAAAATTTCATCGTAGTTACACACAATAGCCATAAGGAAAAAGTTGTAATGAGTACACCTACATCAGGTCGTTTTGTTAGTCGTCTTACAAGAGAAACCCTGGCGGTAATTTTGGCTGGTGGGCGCGGCTCCCGGCTACATCAACTCACCGATTGGCGTGCAAAACCTGCGGTACATTTTGGCGGAAAATTTCGCATCATTGATTTCCCTCTTTCAAACTGTGTTAACTCTGGTATTCGTCGCATCAGCGTACTTACCCAATATAAATCTCACTCTCTTGATCGCCACGTACAACGCGGCTGGGGCTTTTTAGGTGGGGAGCTTGGTGAATTTGTTGAGCTGTTGCCCGCGCAGCAGCGATTGAGTGAATCCTGGTATGCAGGCACTGCAGATGCAGTGTTGCAAAATATCGACATTATTCGTCGCCACAATCCTGAATATGTATTAATTCTCGCCGGTGACCATGTGTACAAAATGGATTACGGCACCATGATTGCTGCACACGTTGAGCGCGGTGCAGATATTACTGTAGGTTGTATTGAAGTTCCGTTGGAAATTGCACATGCCTTTGGTGTAATGGATATGGATAAGGACTATCGCATTGTTAAATTCACTGAGAAGCCGCCGAAGCCAGAGCCCATGCCCGGCAAACCAGACAAGGCGCTCGCCTCTATGGGCATTTATGTTTTCAGCACCAAAGTTTTATTTCGCGAATTATTAAAGGATCGCGACAATCCGGATTCCTCTCACGATTTTGGCAAAGACATTATCCCCTCAATGATTAAAACCCACCGCGTAAGCGCTTTCCCATTCCGTGACCCGGTATCCGGCGGTGATGCTTATTGGCGCGATGTAGGGACTGTAGATTCATTATGGGAAGCCAACCTCGAATTAACAGGTATTACTCCCGAATTGGATTTGTATGATGCTGCCTGGCCAATCTGGACTTACCAGGAACAAGTGGCACCAGCAAAGTTTGTATTTAATGACGACGGCCGCCGCGGTTATGCGGTGGACTCATTAATTGCGGGGGGATGCATTATTTCCGGCTCTGCAGTTAAACATTCATTATTGTTCCCGCGTGTTCGTGTTCATTCCTATTGCGAAATTGAAGATTCAGTTTTATTTCCCAGTGTCGAAGTAGGGCGTCGCTGTAAAATTCGCAAAGCGCTAATTGATCGCCGCTGTAAAATTCCCGAAGGTACCGTCATTGGTTATGACCTGGAAGCAGATAAAAAACGTTTCCATGTGTCACCTAAAGGCGTTGTACTGGTCACTCCCGACATGTTAGGACAGGATGATATCAATGGCTAATAATGGCAAAACGAAGGTCGTATTTCTTTGGCATATGCATCAGCCAGATTATCGCGACATTATGACGGGCGAATACTATTTTCCCTGGACTTATCTTCACGCCATTAAAGACTATGTCGATATGGCTGCGCATATTGAAGCGCAGCCTGAGGCGAGGGCAGTCGTAAATTTTGCTCCTATTTTATTGGAGCAACTAGACGATTATGCGCAGCAAATTGCTGCGCATCTCGCGCATGGTGAAAAAATTAAGGATGCCGTTCTGGCATCACTGGTCGAGCCAAATTTGCCTTTACCGGGCAGCATGGCATTTACCGACCTTGCGCAAAAATATTTACGCGCTAACCGCGAGCGTATGATTGATCGTTTCCCTGCGTATCGCGAGCTGGCAGCCTTGGTTAACAATTTCAAAGAACAGCCTTTTTTAAGCCGTTATCTCAATGAGCAATTTTTAATTGACTTAGGTGTTTGGTATCACTTGAGTTGGCTGGCAGAGATTCCGCGTCGCAGTGATGCGCGTATTCAGCGATTGCAAGATAAAGAGCGCGACTTTACTCCAGCAGACAGACGCGAACTACTTACCATTATCGGCGAGCTGGTTGCATCGATTGGTCCACGCTACAAAGCCTTGGCTGATAGCGGTCAAATCGAATTGTGCATGAGCCCTTATGCGCATCCTATTGTTCCGTTATTGATCGATTTAAATTCCGCAAAAGAAGCTATGCCTGGTGTTTCCTTGCCCAATGCAAGCTGTTATCCCGATGGGCGCAATCGGGCCAAATGGCATTTAAATGAAGGCATAAAAACCTTTGAGAATTATTTTGGCAAGCGCCCGCGGGGGTGCTGGGCATCGGAGGGTTCTTTAAGCGACGACACTTTAAAGCTTTTGCACGAGGCGAAATTTGATTGGGCAGCTACTGGCGATTCAGTGCTGCACAATAGTTTGCGTGCCCAGGAAAATCAGGCGGTTACTGTTGAGTTGCAGCAAACCGGGCAGTCACTGCATAGACCATATGAATTTGCCAGCGTAAAAATTAATACTTTTTTCCGCGATGATGGCTTGTCTGATCTGATTGGTTTCAAATATGCCACCTGGCACTCTGACGATGCGGTTGGCGATTTATTGAATCATATGGTGAATATTGCTAACGCTGCCAGTGACACAAAAAACACAGTAATCTCTGTAATTATGGATGGTGAAAATGCCTGGGAATATTTTCCAGAAAATGCCTTTCACTTTTTGCACAATCTTTATGAACGCTTGATTGCTCATCCGCAGCTTGAACTTTCGACTTACAGCGATATTTTGGATCAGCAGAAACCAGAGCCTCTGCGTATGCCGCATCTGGTTGCTGGCAGTTGGGTCTATGGCACCTTTTCTACCTGGATTGGCGACAAAGATAAAAATCGCGGTTGGGATATGTTATGCGACGCCAAGCAACAAGTCGATCAAGCACTGCGTACTCGACAATTTTCTGCGGAACAGCTCGCACAAATTGAAAAACAATTGGCCTTATGTGAAGGCTCAGATTGGTTTTGGTGGTTTGGCGACTACAATCCTGCGCAAAGTGTTAGCGACTTTGAATACCTATATCGCCGCCACCTGATGAACCTCTATTCATTAATTGAAACGCCAGCTCCCGGGTATTTGAATCAAGTAATTAGTGTTGGCGGTGGTGATCCGGCGACGGGTGGTGTCATGCGTCAAGGGCACGCCAATTAATAAAACCATCTATCCAATAGATAGCGGTTAATCTTTTTGTAGCAACTTTTTAATTGCTATAGGTGTAGTAAAAGGGAAGGGCGAATGGCAGACAAATCACCACTTTTTCAACGTCGTACAGCAGGTGTTTTGCTACATCCTACATCCTTGCCTTGTTCTGAATCTTGCTGGGGTGATGATTTAAAAAATAGATTCGGCACTCTGGGAAAAGATGCCTATTATTTTATAGATCTGATACACAACGCTGGCTTGAGCATTTGGCAAATGCTGCCAACCGGGCCAACACAAGCTGATATGTCACCTTATCAATCTATCTCCGCTCATGCGGGGAATGCCGAGCTAATTAGTTTGGATTGGTTGATTGAAAAAGGATGGGTAAGGGCAGGTGATGTGCAACTCGATGGTGAGAAAAATATCGCGATTGCACGACAAAAGTGCGCCTTATCATTCTATGAATTTCTGGAATCAGATAAAGGCTCACATCTCAAACAAGACTTTCAGACTTTTTGCTCACAACAAAATTATTGGTTAGACGATTTCTCTTTGTTTTGCGCATTGCGCAAGCATTATAAAGGCGCATCATGGAGCGATTGGCCTGCGGGGTTACGTAGTCGCGAGACCAAGTCTATTGCAAAAGTTCGTCGTGAATTAAAAGCAGACATTGATGTCGTGTTATTTGAGCAGTTTGCATTCTTTAGTCAGTGGCATGCGCTTAAAGATTATGCGAATGAAAAGGGCATCTATCTATTTGGCGATATGCCGATTTTTGTGGGACACGACAGTGCAGATGTGTGGGCTCAGCAGCATTATTTTCAATTGGACGAAAATGGAAGTCCGCTGACAGTTGCTGGGGTTCCCCCCGATTATTTTTCAGAAACAGGGCAGCATTGGGGCAATCCACATTATGCATGGCAGGTCATGGAAGCCGATGGATTTCAGTGGTGGCTGGCAAGATTGCGTACCCAGCTGCAGTTGTTTGATTTAATTCGAATCGATCACTTTCGTGGGTTTGAAGCTTACTGGGAAATTCCCGGCGATAGCCACGATGCTCGTCTGGGAAAATGGGTTAAAGCTCCCGGAAATGCATTTTTAAAGGCGTGCTTTGAAGCTTATCCGGGGTTGCCATTGGTGGCAGAGAACCTGGGAGTTATTACGGAGGAGGTTGAAGCGCTACGCAATGACTTTGACTTACCGGGCATGCTGGTACTCCAGTTTGGATTTGATGGGAATACTAACAATCCACACTTGCCGCACAATCATACGCGCAGTGATGTGATTTATACCGGTACGCATGATAACGATACAACGCTGGGGTGGTGGGAATCGCTCAATGATAGAAACCGCCAACAAGTTAAAGAGTACTGTTTTAACTCGGAAGACCAAATGCCCTGGTTGTTAATCGAATCGGCACTGGCATCTGTAGGGCGCATGGCCATTATTCCCATGCAAGATTTTTTGGAGCTGGATGGAGGGCACAGGATGAATATGCCCGGTACAACGGATAAAAATTGGGTGTGGACGTTTTCGTGGGGTCAGGTTGAACCCACACTTGCTGATCGTATTCGGCAGTTATTGGCAAGCTATCATCGCCTTGGCTAACGCCATTCGTGGTAGCAATTTATCACTCAACTATATAAAGGAATCGCTATGGAACACAGATGCAGCGCGCGCTATAACGCCGATATTAAAATCCTGATCTATCGCTATGAAATGC
>JAGKWY010000183.1 GCA_021151625.1 Gammaproteobacteria bacterium
GAGTCGAACTCTTCGACTTGTCCCTGGGACTTGAGCAAATTCAGTAAGTCTTTCAAGGCGCTTTCTCCTGTTGGCTCCGGGGAGCTTTCATTAAACTTCTAGGCGAATTCTTTGGTGTTTCCGGGCGAATGCCAGCTCCGGGGAGCTGGCAACTGCCGAGCATTAATCTTCTTGCTCAAGCTCGATATTGATACCCAGAGAGCGGATTTCCTTAACCAATACGTTGAAGGACTCGGGCATGCCCGGCTCCATACGATGGTCGCCATCAACGATGTTTTTATACATCTTGGTACGGCCGGCAACGTCATCCGACTTAACTGTAAGCATTTCTTGCAAGGTGTAGGCTGCGCCGTATGCTTCCAGCGCCCACACTTCCATCTCACCGAAACGCTGACCACCAAACTGCGCTTTACCACCCAATGGCTGCTGGGTTACCAGACTGTACGAACCGGTTGAACGGGCGTGCATTTTGTCGTCGACCAAGTGGTTCAACTTCAACATGTACATGTAGCCAACGGTTACTGGACGGGTGAACTGGTCACCGGTACGCCCATCATAAAGAATGGTTTGACCTGAATCGGACAAGCCAGCCAAACGCAACAGGGATTTGATTTCATGCTCTTTCGCACCATCAAATACCGGCGTTGCCATTGGCACACCGTCAATCAGGTTCTTAGCCAGATCCAGAATTTCTTTATCAGAGAATGACGCCAGATCTTCTTTCGCAGCAACATCGCCGGTCTTGTTGTAGATGTCCTCAAGGAAGGCGCGAACATCAGCAATGGCTTTTTGCTCTTGCACCAACTTGTTGATCTTCACACCCAAACCTTTCGCGGCCATACCCAGGTGCATTTCCAACACCTGCCCCACGTTCATACGTGAAGGTACACCGAGCGGGTTGAGTACGATGTCCACAGTTTCGCCGTTTTCGTCGTAAGGCATATCTTCAATCGGCATAATGACCGAGATAACCCCTTTGTTACCGTGACGACCAGCCATCTTGTCGCCAGGCTGGATACGACGCTTGATTGCCAAATACACTTTAACGATTTTGAGAACGCCAGGAGCCAGGTCATCGCCAGTAGACAGCTTGCGTTTCTTATCTTCGAAACGCTCATCAAGAATCTTACGGCGCTCAGCTAATTGTTCTTCAGCACGATCAATCTGCTCATTCAGAGCTTCTTCGTTCATACGAAGCTTGAACCACTGATCTTTCTCAAGGCTATTCAGGATGTCGTGAGTCATGGCTTCGCCTTTCTTCACATTTTTGCCTGATGCAACAATTTGGCCTACCAATGCAGAACGCAGACGCTCGAAGGTTGCGGTTTCAACGATACGATATTCTTCGTTGAGATCTTTACGCACTTCATCCAATTGCGCTTTTTCGATTTCCAGACTGCGCTGATCTTTTTCCAGACCATCGCGAGTAAATACCTGAACGTCGATAACAGTACCCTTGGTGCTTGAGGGCACACGCAGGGAAGTATCTTTAACATCAGAGGCTTTTTCACCGAAAATTGCGCGCAGCAGTTTTTCTTCCGGGGTCAATTGGGTTTCGCCTTTTGGCGTTACCTTGCCCACCAGAATATCGCCACCAACCACTTCCGCGCCGATGTAAACAATACCGGACTCATCCAGTTTGCTCAGGGCGCTTTCACCCACGTTTGGAATGTCAGCAGTAATTTCTTCGCTGCCCAACTTGGTGTCGCGCGCGATACAGGTTAATTCCTGAATGTGGATGGTAGTGAAACGGTCTTCTTGAACAACACGCTCGGAAACCAGAATCGAGTCTTCGAAGTTGTAACCATTCCACGGCATAAACGCGATACGCATGTTTTGGCCAAGCGCCAATTCACCCATATCTACCGATGGGCCGTCAGCCAGAATGTCGCCACGAGAAACCACATCGCCCATGCTTACAATTGGACGCTGGTTAATACAGGTGTTTTGGTTAGAACGGGTGTATTTGATCAGGTTGTAAATATCCACACCGGCATCGCCAGCTTGCACTTCTGCATCGTGAACTTTTACTACGATACGACCAGCGTCAACGCTATCAATCACACCACCGCGCTTGGCAACAACACACACACCTGAGTCAGCAGCAACATTGCGCTCCATACCGGTACCAACCAGCGGCTTTTGCGAGCGCAGGGTTGGTACAGCTTGACGCTGCATGTTTGATCCCATCAATGCACGGTTCGCATCGTCGTGCTCAAGGAATGGAATCAACGACGCTGCAACAGATACAACCTGACGTGCAGATACGTCCATATACTGGACTTCAGCTGCAGGCTTGAGAGCAAATTCATTTAGGTGACGAACAGAAACCAACTCTTCAGTCAGGTTGCCTTGCTCATCGAGCGTTGCAGATGCCTGCGCAATAACGTATTCGGATTCGTTAATCGCCGACAGGAAATCGATTTCGCTGGTTACCTTGCCATCAATCACTTTGCGATACGGGCTTTCAAGGAAGCCGTAATTGTTAGTGCGAGCATAAGTTGCCAGAGAGTTGATCAGACCAATGTTCGGACCTTCAGGCGTTTCAATTGGACATACTCGACCGTAGTGAGTCGGGTGTACGTCACGCACCTCAAAGCCTGCACGCTCACGCGTCAAACCGCCTGGGCCAAGTGCAGAAACACGACGCTTGTGAGTAATCTCGGAAAGCGGGTTGTTTTGATCCATGAACTGGGACAACTGTGAAGAACCGAAGAATTCTTTCACCGCTGCCGCAACCGGTTTTGCGTTAATCAAATCCTGTGGCATCAAGCCTTCGCTTTCTGCCATGGACAAACGCTCTTTCACGGCGCGCTCTACACGAACCAAACCAACACGGAATTGGTTTTCTGCCATTTCACCCACAGAGCGAACACGACGGTTACCCAAGTGATCGATATCATCCACAACGCCTTTACCGTTACGGATAGAAATCAGGGTCTTCATCACATCAACGATGTCGTCGTTAGACAAAGTACCTTCGCCAGTTTCAGCTTCGCGGCCCAAGCGACGGTTGAACTTCATACGACCTACAGCAGACAAGTCGTAACGTTCTTGCGAGAAGAATAAATTCTGGAACAGCGCTTCTGCCGACTCTTTGGTTGGTGGCTCGCCTGGACGCATCATGCGGTAAATTTCTACCAATGCTTCCAGTGCAGTGCGGGTTGGATCAACACGCAGGGTTTCAGAAATAAACGGACCACAATCCAGTTCGTTAGTGTAGAGAGTTTCTACTTTTTCAACGCCGGCAGCAGCGATTTTATTCAATACATCCGCAGTAATTTCGGTGTTGCACTCAAACAATTGTTCGCCAGTGCGAGTGTCGACAATATCTTTCGCCAATGAACGACCCAACAGATATTCAGAAGGAACATCCATTTGATCAACGCCAGCTTTTTCCAACTGACGAATATGGCGTGCAGTGATACGACGACCTTCTTCAACAATGATATTGCCTTTGTCGTCTTTAATATCGAATGTAGCCACATCACCGCGCAAGCGCGATGGAACCACTTCGTAACTAAACTGACCATCTTTACCCAAGGTAAAGCTGCTGGTCTCGAAGAACATGCCAAGCATTTCTTGCGAGCTGAAGCCCAACGCACGCAACAAAATAGTTGCTGGCAATTTACGACGACGGTCAATACGTACGTACAGCAAATCTTTTGGATCAAATTCGAAATCCAACCATGAACCACGGTAAGGAATAATACGCGCGGAATAAAGTAACTTGCCGGATGAATGGGTTTTACCCTTATCGTGATCGAAGAACACACCAGGAGAACGGTGCAACTGGGAAACAATCACACGCTCGGTACCATTGATTACAAAAGTACCGTTGTCAGTCATGAGCGGAATTTCGCCCATGTATACTTCTTGTTCTTTAATGTCCTTGATCGCTTTATTGGAGGATTCACGATCATAAATAATCAAGCGCACTTTAACGCGCAGGGGAACAGCGTAGGTTGCACCACGCAAAATACATTCGTTTACATCAAATGCCGCTTTACCAAGGTTGTAGCTCACATATTCGAGAGCCGCATTACCTGAGTAACTGACAATTGGAAAAACGGAACGGAAAGCAGCGTGCAAACCCATATCATCACGCTTGTTTGGTGCAGTATCTGCCTGGGTAAACTTTCTGTAGGAATCTAACTGAATCGCCAAGAGGTAAGGTACATCCATTACATGAGGCAGTTTGCCAAAATCCTTGCGGATACGTTTTTTCTCAGTATATGAGTAAGCCATCTGTATTCCCCAGCTTGTTCGCGGATCGGGCTTGATCGCAGCTTCTTCCAGTTTTGCTTTTGCAGCTTCTGCATCAGCTTTAGAAACAGCTTCTTTAACAGCTTTTGGTGCAGCTTCAACCAGATCTTTAGCTTCTTTCAAGCCCAGACCAGTCAGTTCACGAACAGCTTTAATCACGTTAACTTTCTTGTCACCAACAGATGACAGAATTACGTTGAATTCAGTTTGTTCTTCAACAGCAGCAGCAGCTGGGCCAGCAGCAACAGCAACAGCAGCAGCAGCGCTAACACCGAATTTTTCTTCCATTGCAGAAACCAGTTCAACAACGTCTTTTACAGACATTTCTGCGATGGCATTGATGATATCTTCTTTAGTCAGAGACATGTCTCAATTCCTATATTGGGAGCCTTCCGGCTCAAAAAATTTAATCTAAATAAAGCGCCAATCTGATTGATTAGGCAGCTTCTTGTTTCTTGTCGCCAACGGCCGCAATACAGCGAACCAATTTGCCAGCGGCTGCTTCCTTCATTGTACGCATCAGGCGAGCAATAGCTTCGTCGTAAGTTGGCAATGTTGCCAATACAGCAATGCTTACTTTCTCACCTTCAAAAGCGGCAGCTTTCAATTCAAACTTGTCATTTTCACGAGCGAAATCTTGCAGGATACGGGCGCCCGCACCTGGATGATCATTCGAGAAAGCAATCAAGGTTGGACCTACGAAAGTGTCAACGAGACATTCGTAAGCTGTGCCTTGTACAGCGCGACGGGCCAATGTGTTGCGGACGACTTGAATCCAAACGCCTGCTTCACGGGCCTGCTTGCGCAGAGCGGTCATTTTACCTACGGTTACGCCGCGGGAATCCGCAACTACCGCAGACAACGCACTCTTAGCAGCTTCATGGACTTCAGCGACAATCGCCTTCTTACCATCAAGTCCTAGTGCCACGGGATTTCTCCTGTTGGGATAGACATTGTCTATCGTTGTCTTCATCTTCACTGCATGTTAAATAAATTAACAAACATTGAAGCCATCATTTGGTGATGTCATTCAGATTTATACAAATACTGAAAAGGGTCTCACCATCTGCGTAGGCAATTACATTAAGTCTCGATTAAAAATAACCAATGACACCTACGGTCTTTGACAGCCCGCCTGGCTTATAAAAAGCAAGCGGACCCCAAAGTTCTTTTGCATCAGCAAATTAAATTGCGAGTGATGCCTGATCAATTACCAAACCTGGGCCCATAGTAGTGCTCAGGGAAATCTTCTTCAGGTAAATACCTTTTGAAGTTGCTGGTTTGGCTTTTTTCAAATCGTTAACCAATGCTTCCAGGTTTTCTTTGATAGCAACAGCTTCAAAAGAAATTTTACCCAGACCACCATGAACGATACCGCCTTTCTCTGCACGGAAACGAACCTGACCTGCTTTAGCATTTTTTACTGCAGTAACTACA
>JAGKWY010000184.1 GCA_021151625.1 Gammaproteobacteria bacterium
GCATATGAGACAGCATAAAATCCTCCAGGGAGATACTGATACGGTGGGCTATTAACGGCCAAGCACCACGGAAACATTGTCAATTAAACGTGCGCCCTGTGTGTACATGGCGCCGAGTATCGTGATCTCCCGATCATCGTGTGCCGCCATTTCCAGTGTGCGGCTGTTGCAAATGTTGATGTAATCCACCCGAAAACCCGCCGCTTCAATTTGCGTACGCGCCTCTTCGATCAACACAGTAAAATCGCGGCGACCCTGCTCAATTTGTTGCTTGATTCCATTCAGGCTGCGATTAAGCACCGCCACTCTCGGGCGCTCATCCGCTGTGATAAACCCATTGCGCGAACTCATGGCCAAGCCATCAGCTTCGCGGAAAATCTCGCCGGCGGTAATCTTGATAGGAATACACAAGTCTTCCACCATGCGGCGAATCACTGCCAATTGCTGAAAATCCTTAATCCCGAAGACAGCCTCATCTGGCTGGACAATATTAAACAGCTTGGTAACTACGGTTGTCACGCCTTCAAAGTGACCCGGGCGACTGGCGCCGCAGAGCACATCGGTCATGGTTGGCACAATTACGCGGGTCTGTTCAGCCATACCATTGGGGTAAATCTCTTTTTCATCCGGACAAAACAGGTAATCGCACTTAACCGATTCCAGCTTGACCGTATCTGCCGCCAGGGTGCGTGGGTATTTATCCCAATCTTCATTCAACCCGAATTGCAACGGGTTAACGAAAATACTGGTCACCACAACATCACAATTCTTTTGGGCGATTTTCACCAGTTCAAGGTGGGCATTGTGGAGGTTACCCATGGTCGGCACAAAACCGATGCGCTTACCGGCACGACGCTCCGCCGCGAGGGCTTCACGCAAGGAACTGATGTGATGGAAAACCTGCATTGACACGCCTCAAACTAGGTCAAAAGCCCATTGGGACTTGGGCGCGCGATAATACACGGTCACTGAAAGGATGTACATTTTTCGAACAAAATTTAACCAGCAATTCCAGCGAGATCATTGTTATATTTCTCGGAACTCACTACACTTGTACAACATATTGAACAAGAGAAAACTATCATGCTGGTTACCAGCTTTAGCGAAGCAAGAAACAATCTGAAAAACCTGCTCGACAGGGTGAGCAATGATGCCGACTGCGCAATTATTACGCGCCGCGATGCCAATGACGCTGTCGTAATGTCTTTGGACTACTACAACAGCCTGATGGAAACCGTACACCTATTGAAATCACCCGCCAATGCGGCGCATCTGGTCAAATCAATAGAACAATATCGCACCGCTCAAATACAGGAGCAGGACTTAACGGATGACTAGATTGCTGGCATGGACAGATGCTGCCTGGAGCGATTATTTATATTGGCAGGGACAGGATAAGAAAACGTTAAAACGAATTAACCAACTTATCAGGGAAACCTTACGTACACCCTTTGATGGAATTGGAAAACCTGAACCATTAAAAGAAAGCCTGTCTGGTTTTTGGTCGCGCCGGATAGATGATACCAATCGATTAGTTTATGCAGTGGATGACAAGCAACTAACCATCCTTGCCTGCCGCTATCACTATTCCCCCTGATCATCTGAATCAGGGTATGCATATTCAGATCTAGCCAGGCGAATCACTGCATCACCAACACTCAAGCCGCCGCCCCGGGTAATTTTGGCGCAAAGTCCACCGTAACCAAACATGGCCGCCGTACCGCCTTTACCCAAAGCTTCATCCATGCGCGAGCAGGGGTGGCAAAGGGCATTGGTTTCCAGAATGACATCGCCAATTTGCAAACGTTGGTAACGCAGGAGATTCATATTCATCCCGGAAATCACCAGATTGCGACGCAGTAAGCATGGATCAATAGAACTGTGGCCAGTGTGATGGCAGATTTGCTGGATATATTCGCTGCTAATAAGCGTGACCTGACGGGCCGAACCCGGGGTCTTTTTCATGCGGTGATCACCTACCAACCCAAGATCGATCACTGCCTCTGTTGAATCTACCACCACCACCTCACCACGCCGCTCGGAACGCAGGCCAATCCACTCAAGCTTGCCGGGAGCAATATTGGCGCAGAGCTTATCGAGCAGGCGGGCTTGGCTATTCATAGCCGCCCTGCTGGAAGTACTCGGGGGCGAGGTTATCGAAGCGGGTATATTTGCCCACGAAGGCGGCGCGGCTGGTGCCGATTTCACCGTTACGTTGTTTGCCGATAATCAATTCGGCAATCCCTTTGTCCGGGCTATCTTCGTGATAGTACTCGTCGCGGTAGATAAACAGGATCACGTCGGCGTCCTGCTCAATCGCACCCGATTCACGCAGGTCCGAGTTCATCGGGCGTTTGTTAGGGCGCTGTTCCACGCCGCGGTTTAACTGGGAGAGTGCGATCATCGGGCATTCAAATTCTTTGGCCATGCCTTTAAGCGAGCGCGAAATTTCAGAGATTTCCTGGGTTCGACCTTCGCCACCACCGGCAACCGTCATCAACTGCAGGTAGTCGACCATGATCATGCCGGGATTGCCGTGCTCACGCGCAATACGGCGGATACGCGCACGCATTTCCTGCGGATTCAAACCACCAGTATCATCAATAAACAACAGCTTGTCTTTTAGTTTCGCCACCGCCGATGAAAGTTTTGGCCAATCTTCTTCAGTCAATTTACCATTACGCATCTTGCCCTGATCGATACGACCGATCGATGACATCATACGCATGATGAGCGCCGAAGACGGCATTTCCATACTGAAGATAACCACCGGTCGCGGCTGGTTAAATAAGGCGCCTTCAACGAAGTTAAGGGCCAGCGCGGTTTTACCCATAGAGGGACGCGCAGCGAGGATAATTAATTCGCCCGGCTGCCAACCAGAAGTACGCTGGTCGAGATCATTAATGCCGGAAGGCACACCGGTGATATCACTGCCAGAGCGGAACAGCTCATCAATGCGCCTGACCGTCTCCTTGAGCAGCTCATTAACGCCAACCAAACCACCCTCTTTCGGGCGATCCTCAGCGATTTCGGCAACACGCTTTTCCGCGAGCTGCAGCAGGTCATCAGAGTCTAACCCCGCCGGGTTCATACTGGATTTGCTGATGTCTTGCGCGGCGGCAATCAGTTGGCGCAGGGTCGAGCGCTCGCGCACGATTTTGGCGTAGGCCGCAATGTTGGCTGCACTTGGGGTGTTGTTGGCCATTTCGACCAGATAACCCAAACCGCCAACGCGCTCCAGTTCGTCGTGTTTATGCAGCTCTTCGGACAGGGTAATGACATCGAGCGGCTGACTGGCTTCCTGCAAATTCAGCATCATGCGGAAAATAATGCGGTGATCCTCGCGGAAAAAATCGTTTTCCGTGACCACTTCCAATACTGCATCCAGGCGGCCATTTTCCAGCATCAGGCCACCCAACACCGATTGCTCCGCCTCTACCGAATGTGGCAGCGCCGATTTGGACAACTCGTCGGCCAGGCGACTTTCGAAGCTGGAGGTTTCGTAGGCAGTATTGGACATAAATTCGGGTACTTATTTATCTAATCGAAAGGCAAAAAAACGGGCACATCTAAAACCCCAAAGGGTTGTCGATAGTGCCCGATTTCGTCGTGCTTGTCAGCTAATGCCAACTCGCACAGCAATCGTGATGAGCAACAAATTACTCAGCAACAACTGCCAATTTAACAGCCTGAATCACTTCAGAGTGCAATTGGATATCGATCTCGTATTGACCGATTTCACGGATTACACCTTGTGGCAAGCGAACTTCAGACTTGGCAACAGCAACGCCAGCTGCAGTGATAGCATCAGCGATGTCGCGAGTACCGATAGAACCGAACAGACGGCCTTCGTCGCCAGCGTTGGCAGCGATGGTTACGTTCAGCGCAGCCAGCTTCTCAGCACGTGCAGTTGCGTCAGCAATTTTGCCAGCAGCAGCCGCTTCCAACTCAGCGCGACGCGCTTCGAAGTCAGCGATGTTCTTAGCAGTTGCAGCAACAGCTTTGCCTTGTGGCAACAGGTAGTTACGGCCGTAACCAGACTTAACGGTAACCTTGTCGCCGATCGCGCCTAATTTACCTACTTTATCGAGCAGAATAACTTCCATCTCTATTACCCCTTACTCGTGGCTATCAGTGTATGGAATCAAAGCCAGGTAACGAGCACGCTTGATAGCAGAAGCCAACTGACGTTGGTATTTTGCTTTGGTGCCAGTGATACGGCTTGGAACGATTTTGCCAGTTTCGGTGATGTAGGCTTTCAGGGTT
>JAGKWY010000185.1 GCA_021151625.1 Gammaproteobacteria bacterium
GGGTAAAAGTGACGAACGCCAGTGCCGGAATAATTTATATTTTTGTGCGGAAGATAATACAAGCGGATAAATCATATGTACAGATAAAATTAAGCTGCTATAGTAACCGCGCTAGGATTTTTGCGGGCATAAACAGCAGTTTGTGCTCTTCGCTTGTAAGTAATTTTAAGTATATGAGCAGTTACTGTTAAAACTGCTTGCAGAAGTGCGATTTGCAAAATCTGCTCCTCATCAGTTTTTCGCGACCTACTACTCGCGGCTCTATGAAGGAGTTTGTTCCATGTTTAAAAAAATAATGATAACGGCGGCGTTAATTGGTGTTTCAGCCAGTGTTATGGCAGCCAACCGCCCGAGTGGCTACACAACCATTTGTAAAATTGGTGCAACCTGTTCTGTATCCCAAGCAACCAACGTTGCCTTTGGTGCAGACGACAAGTTTGTATACAAGGTATTAAGTGGTTCTTTTAGTTGTAGCGTAGCTACTTTTGGTTCTGATCCAAACCCTGCAAAATCTGTAAAAGAGTGTTCGATTCCATCCAGCGGTACCGGTGTGTCATCGACCAGCTCTAGCAAAAGCAGTGTTGCAGCTACCAGCTCATCCAAATCGTCTGTTGCTTCCAGTGTGAGTTCAACGGCGAGTGGTGAGTGTAAAGCGGGTGCGGTTATTGAGAACAAAACCGTCGATTGCGGTGGCAAGACAATCGGTCTGACTTGCCCGGGCGACGCAGAAGGACAACCACCAGTGATTACCCTGAAAAATGCGACCATCAAAAATGTGCGCATTGCAGGTAGTGGCGGTGCAGATGGAATTCACTGTACGAGCGGTTCATGTCGTGCAGAAAATGTAGTGTGGGAAGATATTTGTGAAGATGCGGCATCTCTGGTAAGTAGTGGAACCAAGTTCACTATTTCCGGTGGCTCTGCCTACAACAACACCAGTAATTCCCCAGGCTCCAAGCCTGACAAGATTTTCCAACACAACTCTAAAAACAGTACCTATGAAATTACCGGTGGGTTTACTGCAAAAGGTGTGAATGGAAAATTGTGGCGTTCATGCGGAAATTGCTCCAGCAATGGCGGCCCACGTTATGTTGTGATTAACAATGTAACCATCGATGGAACCATCGGCAGCATCGCAGGCGTTAACCGCAACTTTGGTGATAAAGCGACGATTCGCAACCTGAAAATCAAAGGTTACAAATCTGGCTCACCAAAAGTATGTGAGGAATTCCAGGGCGTACAAAAAGGAAGTGAATCTTCCAAGTATGGCGAATACTGGAACACCGCTTACTGCGATGTCAGCAAGTCTGATGTAACGGCTTTCTGATTTTTAGAATAATTATGAATTTATAATCGGCTCGCAAAAATCAGTAGCCCCTCTCTGGCAACGGAGAGGGTTTTGACTACCTGAACCAACTCTGCTTTCTTTTCTTCCTAAGTTATATCCCTATCCTTAAGTATTCACCTGTTCCTGATTCCTTGCTCGACATTATCCCCGAGCTATCCTGATCGTATCAGAGGCTGCTGGTCCATCCTCGTGATATGTGGACTGTTTGAGGAATAAGCAGTAGCTTGGGCAAAATATAGAAAAATAAAGCGCGGACATATATAGTCTGTGCTGTTTAATAAACTGTTATGAGAAATAGAGCATGGAAGAAAGTGAATATGTTGAATTGACGAATAAAATACTCAGCGCTAGAGGAAAACCTGTCTGTATTCAGGCGTTGTGGGACGGTGATACATCAGGATGGTTCCTTATCCTTTCTGTTGTTTTAAAAACTGGGGTTTTATTCAATAAAAAATTTGAAGAGATGTATTTAACAACCATCAAGAAAGGCGGTGATATTCGAATTTTCAATGGTGAGGTTCCTCCTTGGCCGGAGGTTGCGGTTGCTCAAAAAATAGGTAATAGGTTATCTAAAGAATTTGATGCTGAATTCTTTTTTCCATCCCCAAATCAACCTGATGATGAATGTCCAAATTGGCTAAATAGAAAGAACGGAGTTCATTGTGTTGCTTGTAAAAAATTAATTATTCCATCTTGGTCTCAATATAGAAGAAAAGACATGTGTTATAGCTGTGAAATAAATACCAAGTAATAAAACTAATAACAAATTTTTGCAACACCGTGTGAACTTAGTGCGCTCGACAGTTTGTAAGCAGCGCATTTAGCGAATTGCTGCGCGAAGTTTATCGCAAATGCGCCGCTTACAAACTGCGGCTGAACTGAACGTTATGTTTCGAGAGGTATTGAGTGATTTCTGAAAGCGCCGAGTTATATATTTTTTGGATGAAGGAAATTGCTATAAAAACTAATTGGGGTGTTTTTTTATAGGAATTGGGTTAATTTCCTTTACGAAGACGAAGGGTGTGTTTTGGTTTTGCCAGAGCATGAGATGTCTCTAATTTTAAGTAATGGTTCCGCTTGGTTGGGGGAGCGCGGCATCGCAAAAACATAACAAGCGACTGTGGTGTTCACCATTAAAAGTCAGGCATGGCACCACATCGTTTTATTCCGCACCATAATTCAAAATTGCCATCATCTTTCGCGTGCAACAAGATGTTGTATCTATGGTTTTAAGTAAGACAGATCTTTAAAGGATTTAATAAATCAGGTTTGATTCTCCTGTTGAATCGCTTCCAGCGACTTTCCTTTGGTTTCGTGTAGTTTCAAAATAATAAAAACGAAAAATATCAAACAGAGTATGCCGTTCAAGGCCATGGTGGCGGCATCGCCGATGCTGCTTAATAGCATGGGGAAGGTAAATGTAGCGGCGAAGTTGGCGAGCCAGAGGGCGAGTGTTGCTATGGACAGGGCTTGTGCGCGAATCCGGTTGGGAAAGACTTCGGATAAATATACCCAGGTTACCGGGCCCAATGTGGCGGCGAAGGCGGCGATGTAGCCCATCAGGCATAAAAATATCCAGGGACCCTGCAAGATTTTGGCATTAAAGCAAACGGCGAGTATGGCTAAAAATAATGCCATTAACAGGGTGCCACCTAACAGCAAAGACCTGCGCCCGGTTTTATCGATCAGCCAAATGGCCACCAGGGTAAATAAAAAATTAGTCAGGCCAATGCCGAGTGTTTGCAACAGGGCGGCATCCATACCGGCGCCGGCGCGTTCAAAAATAATCGGCGCGTAATACAAAATGGAATTAATGCCGGTGATTTGTGAGAAAACTGCAACGGTTACACCAATCAGAATTATTTTCAGGTTTTCCTTGTGCAGCAGGATTTTCCACGAAACAGTGTCAACCTGATTAAGGCTCGTTTTAATTTGTTCAATTTCCTGGTCAGCGTGGGCTTTTCCACCGACCGATTCCAGAATTATGCTTGCTTCGTTATAGCGATTTTTCATTGCCAGCCAGCGCGGGCTTTCAGGCACAAAAAATAAAGCCAATAGAAATGCCAGCGCGGGTACTGCCTGGGAGATAAACATCCAGCGCCAGCTGGCGTCACCTAATCCCGAGAGCAAATAGCCGGACACAAATGCCAGCAAAATGCCGCAGACTATGGCCAGTTGATACATAGTCACCAGGCGCCCGCGAATGTTGGCCGGGCTTATTTCTGCGATATACATGGGGGAAACCATAGCGGCAATACCCACCGCGACCCCGCCTAAAATACGAAAAATAATTAACCAATGTACCGAATTGGCGAGGCCTGTTCCTATCCCAGCGAGTGCGAAAAAAAGCGCGCAAACAATTAACAGGTTTTTTCGTCCGAACGGATTGGAAAGACGCCCGGCAACGAGTGCACCGGCACCGCAACCCAATAAAATCGAGCTGACAACCCAGCCTTGCATAAATGCATTTAATTCGAATTGTGCGCGCAGAAAGGGGAGTGCACCGGAAATAATAGCTGTATCAAACCCAAATAATAATCCGCCCAGCGCGGCAACCGCTGTGACTCCCCAAATAAATAAAGGGTTCACTCCGCTAGCGTTTGGCGTGGAGTCGATATTTGAATTTGATAGGGCGGTCATGCGTGGCTCCATAGTTATTGTAAAAATCGTTTGGCTTTTAACGGGTGGTGGTTTTAAAAGTTCTTCAGGGTTACATCCTGGTCTTTAATCAGGAAATCTGCCGATGCGGCTTTGCCTGTTGGTGCTGATTGCCAGGGCGCTGAGTCAGGTACTATGTCAATAGGCGTAATACAGGCAGATGACTTTTCATTAAATGGAATATTGGCGCTGCGGTTATAGGCAGAAATTAAAGACCAGCGCGCGAAATCAGAGTTATTGCTATTGGAACGGTGTAATTGAGCATCTGGTCCGGGTATAAAAAACCATTTTTGTACCAGTAGCCATAATCCTGGTGCCACTCCCAGGCGCCGCCAACCTGCGGCTCCTTTTGCATGAGTTTCGAATGAAAATGGCACACCGCTGAATCGCCATCCAGTAATTGATTTACAGCGCTAACCACTTTTTCCGTACGTGTTAATAACCCGTAGGTGTCGTCGCCCGGTGTAAACCATAAGGCGAGTTTGGTTTTCTTGCCGGTACTGTCATTCAGATCGTAGCTGTGTTTATTAATTTCCTGATCGCTTATCGCAATCTTATAGAGTGCTTCCGCTTCGACGGATGAAAACATTTCGCGCACAATAATAAAACCGTCGCTGTGGTAATTCTGAATTTGTTTCTGGGTGAGGCGGGTCATAGTGGCGTACCTGATTAGTGACTATTTTGTTATTTTATGCAGGCTGTTTTTAATCAGCTAACACCCCTTAAGCTCAGACTAATACTATTTTGCTATGCCTGTTTTTTTATGAGCCTTGTTAAAGTCGCTCACGCAATAATTTCATCATGTGCAAATTAATATCCCATTGGTTGGCACAGGGCTCGCCGGTAAATGGCATGCAGGGCATATAAGGCGCCGGGCCGAATTCCGGTGTTATGGTTAGTGTCTTTTTTGAATGGGAAAAATGTTTTGCAATGGCTCGCCACCACTCCAGATGAATATTGACCGCCTCATTCCATTCCGGTACACGTGGGTCGTTTACTTGTGGCCCCTGTGGGTGCCCCACACGCGCATGGATATGTTCAGTGCGTTGAGTGGCGATATCGATTGCATCGGTTTGATCATGTAAAAAATTTTCAGCCACACACAGCCAGTGGGAAATATCCAGGGTGATTTTTAATTCCGGTATCTGTTCGAGTGCACTGCGTGCGGCATGGGCGGCAAATAAGCAGCGTTGGCGATGGGTTTCGTGGATAACTTGCACCGCTTTGTTTTCCTGATAAGCATGGGCAAGTTGAAACAGTGTTTTATTTTGTTCCCAGCTAAAACAATCGCGCCCGGTTTGCGCGTTAATTTTCTCCGCCGGGTAGGGCGATACCAATTCAAACCAGCGCGCAAATTGCTCCTGGTGCAGTACAAAATCGCGCGTAACCGTATCGTAGTGATGGGGAATTATTTTTAGTTGATACTGGCTGGCAAGATTCCAGACGCTATCCAGCTCGGCGCGTGCAGTATCCTGCGCAATACCGTATTCAATACCCTCGTAGCCGCTGGCTTTTACCGCCTGCATAAATGTATTCCAGGGAATTTGTTCGCTGCCCCAGCGGGTGCAATAAAATTCGAGTGTGGCTTGTACAGGCATTTTGTTTGTCATCCTATTGCTATGTCATCTTGTTGCAGGCGCAAATAGGCGAAGAGCGGCCAGGCGTGTGAGTGCGCGCAGTAGGCCGCAAAATTAAACCAAAGCCCGTTATCGCCATTGCGTGGTAAACCGGCGATGTCACCTGACTCAAAGGTGTTGATCGTATCCGGTGAAGTCCATTGCCCCACCCAATAATTCGGATAGCATTTCGCCGCATGGCTAAAGGTCATGCGCTCTAATAAAAATTGAGCTGCTTTTTTATCGACACTGGCGAGGCCTATCACCAGTGGCCCGGTGAGTGAATGCCAGGAACCGCCGTTTTCGCCGGTACCGGGAATATAGGGCATACCGGGGATACCACGTTCACGCTGGCGCGGCTCCAGCAATTCTTTATCCAGCAATCGTTTTTGTATTTCACTCCACAATACTTTCTTTTTAGCGGAAGGGAATTGCTGGTCTTGCATCAGGAATATTTGCGGCTCTATATGCATGTCCTTATCGCCCAGCGATTCACCACCGGATAAATACAAGCGGCGCGAGAAGCTGCGGTCTTCAAGGTCTTTATAAAATGCGGTGCGATTGGTTTGTTCAAACATCTGCAAACCAGTGATTAAATCTCTGCACAGTTGTTGGTTTTCGTTGCTGAGCTTGTTGCGGCTTTTTTCCAGTTGTTTAATAAGTGCGGGAATAACGCATAACCCCATAGCGCTATTCATATGGGATTCAGCGGTCCAGTAATGCTTCATGATCGGTGTATCCATAAAGACCATGTCATTCCAGTCAGAATTCATCAGGCGAATTAGCCCGTGCGGGCCAACACCAATTTCATCGCGTAAATAGGCGAGGGCGCGACGTAATTTTTCCAGTGTACTCGCATTATATTTTGCCTCCATGGGCAGGAATTCGGTTTGCTCTTCAAGAAAACCGGCATCGCCAGAAACGCGCAGGTATTCCGCGACTGCCATAAATAAATAGAGCTGTTGATCCGATGTATTCCAGGCACTGTTGGAAGTGCGACCAAAGCCTACTTCGGTGTATTTAATTTCACCGAGGTAAGTCATCTTTTTTAATACAAAGCGAATGGTGGATTTCGCCAGTGCCGGGTTGGTGTAGCACAAGGGCAAGCTGTGTTGTAGTTGATCGCGCGGCGCGGCGGTAGAGCCCATGGTGTAGTCGTAGGTCATTCCCTGGGGAATAAACGTTTCGCTATAAAATTCCGAATGTATCGCCATG
>JAGKWY010000094.1 GCA_021151625.1 Gammaproteobacteria bacterium
AATTTTCGCCTGTTAATTTCTGTAAACTCAGGAAAGCAGTTGCGGGACGCAATAACAATAAACCATCAGCCCTGCGGAGCACTTCATGTCTCACAGTCAAAATGCCCAGCTTGATAGCTATCGAACGCCAGATCTGGGCGCCAATCACAACCTCAAGGGTTTTGATGTTGCAACTGCTGTAGCTCGTGGAGAGTTTCATCTAAGCCTGAGTACAATGCTCGGCTGTGATTACATCTTTGTTGGTCACAAGGGTGCGCATGATCTGCTACACCCCAAACGGGCCGATAAGACTATCCGCGAATTACTGGATCTACTGGATACGTCTCCTCACCAAAGCATGGTGATCAGTGCAGATGAATCCGCCGATGGCACAATGAATTTCACTCGTTATGACTATGTGTGGGAAAACCGTCAGGTTGCCAAGGTATCAATTACGCCCGTAACACACAGCGACCAAATTGATTTTATGCAGATGATGTTTGATTGCAGCACTGCCTGTTAATTTAAAATGATTAGAACCAAAAAATAATGCCGCAGCTATTACTGCGGCATTTTTATTTGGCAAAGAGATTTTATCGGCAAACCGCGTTAATACGATTTATGTGCTACTTTTAGCCCTATAACCATATAAACCTGGCGAGCTGCATTATGTTTTTTTTATCCCAGCTGAGTTATTCGTTTCACCGCTTCTCCATCTCCAGCGCGCTGGTATTAATAGCCGGGCTAATTACGCTACCCAGTGTTGCTGCGGAAAAGAAAACAGTTACTACCAATATGAAATCGAATGTGCAAACTGACTACATGAACGGTTTGCTCAAATTGGCACTTTCCTATTCCAATAAAGAATATATCTACGCAACTACCCCTGAGGTTTACTCTCGCCCACGTGTAATGGAATCCGTTAAATCCGGCAGTATTTCAGTTATGTGGGGCGGCACCTCCGAAGAAATGGAGCGAGATTTTCTTCCTATCCGCATAGACGCCTACCGCGGGCTGATGAACCACCGTCTCTTTTTTATTCGCCAGGGAGACCAGGCACGCTTTGATCAAATCCGGACACTGGACGACCTGAAAAAAATCAAATTTGGCCAGGGACGTAGCTGGCAAGATGCATCTATTTTGGAAGGCGCTGGTCTACATGTAATCAAAGCCACCAAAAAACCGAGCCTTTACCACATGCTAGATGGGGGCCGCTTTGATGCCTTTCCGCGCGGCGCCAACGAAGTATGGACAGAGCTCTCAGCCTTCCCCAACCTGAAGCTTACTGTCGAAAAAAACCTGGTGCTCATCTACCCACTCCCCACTTATTTTTTTGTAAGCCCTAAAGACCCTGAATTAGCAAAGGACATAGAATTCGGCCTTGAGTCTGCCATCAAAGATGGAGCCTTTGATCGCTATTTTTACAACAGTCCGGAAGTTAAAGAGGCGCTAGGTAAAGCAGACCTCAAAAACCGCCGCGCTATCCGCATTGCCAACCCTTACCTCCCCAAAGCTACCCCATTGGATAGGAAAGAACTCTGGCTGGATTTAATGGGAGATACACCTAAATCGGTTAGTGAACCCGCAGTTGAAGCTGCCCCTCAGTAATCAAAGGCGCAACTTTTTCATCAAATGTGAATCTTAACTGGATACTGGACGCCAATAGCCGTCATAAACAGCGGCTTGGCGCCTGCCTTTAGTGGTGAATTCCGCTATAGTAAGCAGTGTTCTGTCCAGCACCTCGACTGGATGCGCCCGACCTATTGAGAAATTCCCTTATGCAAACTGCTGTTGTTAGACCGTTTAAGCTCACGCTGTTTAGTCTCCTGCTCAGTCTGTCATCACTGAGCCTCGCCGACAAAATAGAGATTCTTAAACCCACTGAAGAGCAAGGAAAAGCAGCTATCGACCTAATACAAAAGTTAGATAGCGAACACTACCGCGATCAGGAGTTTAACGATGCATTGTCTTCCCGCTATTTTGATGAATATCTGAAATCGCTGGACAGCGCACGCAACTTCTTCCTGCAAAGTGATATTGCCGAATTTGAAAAATTTCGTAAGACCTTTGACGACGACTACAAAAAAGGAAAGCTCGACAACAGCTTTACCATCTATAACCGTTTTAACGAACGGATGATCCAGAGACTCGAAAAAGTTGTTAAGGATCTCGAAGATCCTAAAACTACGTTTGACTTCGATGTTGAAGAAAGTATTCAACTGGATCGAGAAAAAGCCAGCTGGCCAGCTAACCAGGCCGACGCTGACAAACTCTGGCATCAATACCTGAAATCCAATTTACTAAATTCGATTTTGTCGGGCAAAAAGCTGGACGAAAGCAAAACAACTTTGCGCAAGCGCTATGCAAATCAACTGCGCAGATTGAAGCAGCAAACATCGGAAGAAGCGTTTAGTGTGATGATGAACTCACTCACCATGCTCTACGATCCACACACCAATTATCTGTCACCAGAAAATGCCGAAAACTTTGACATTAGTATGTCATTGGAATTGCAGGGTATTG
Organism: Gammaproteobacteria bacterium; assembly: GCA_021151625.1. Classification (GTDB taxonomy): domain Bacteria; phylum Pseudomonadota; class Gammaproteobacteria; order Pseudomonadales; family Cellvibrionaceae; genus Cellvibrio. Next base: position 2,503 of record JAGKWY010000094.1, read on the forward strand.
GCGCTGTGCTGCAAAGCGATGAAGATTACACCAAGGTAAGCAGCCTGGTTGTGGGTGGTCCTGCGCAAAAGCAAGGCCAATTAAAACCCAATGATAAAATTGTCTCTATCGCTCAAGGCGCGGATGGCGAATTTGTTGATGTAGTCGGCTGGCGACTGGATGAAGTTGTAAAATTAATTCGCGGCCCCAAAGGCACCCTGGTTCGCCTGGAAGTAATTCCATCGGATCCAACCGCCACCGCCAATAAAACAATCACCATCAAGCGTGAAACTGTAAAACTGGAAGATCAAGCCGCTAAAAAGGCAGTGTTCGAAGTCAAAGATGGCGAGAAGACTTTTAAGCTGGGTGTAATTGATATTCCCACGTTTTACATGAACTTTGAGGCCTACCAAAAAGGTGATCCTAACTACAAAAGCACCACACGCGATGTGCTTAATCTGCTCAACGAATTAAACAAAGAAAAAGTGGATGGTGTGATTATTGATTTGCGCGATAACGGTGGTGGTTCTTTACCGGAAGCAGCAATGTTGACCGATCTGTTTGTAGATCCGGGCCCTGTTGTGCAGATTCGCCAAAGTGACGACACTATTTCACGCAACTATCGCGCCTATCAGCCTGCAGCTTATCGCGCACCAATTGCGGTATTGATTAACCGCCTCAGCGCTTCTGCGTCAGAAATTTTTGCTGGTGCAATTCAAGATTACGGTCGTGGCATTGTGATTGGCTCAACCACCTTCGGTAAAGGCTCTGTACAAAACCTGGTAGATTTGAAACACGGTCGTTTGAAAATTACTGAAGCCAAGTTCTACCGTATTTCCGGCGATAGCACGCAGCACCGTGGTGTGATTCCTGACGTGCAACTACCCAGCTTGCTTGACCCAAGCGAAATTGGCGAGAGCAGCTATGACAATGCCTTACCATGGGATCGCATCCACCCTGCTCCGCATCAAAACTACTACACCATCAGCAAGTACTTGCCGAAAATTGAAACTGATCATCAGGAGCGCATGGCCAAAGATCCGGAATTTATTTTCCTGAACAAGCAAAGTGAAATGTTTAAAGAGGCAGCCGATAAAAAAGTTGTTTCGCTGCGCTTGGCAACTCGTCAGGAAGAGCAAAAAAGCATGGAAAAACGCGCGCTGGATAACGAAAATCAGCGCCGTGTAGCAAAAGGCGAAAAGCCTTATGCGGATTATGCTGCGCTCAAAAAAGCTAATGGTGGCGATGAAGATGAAGACGCTCCACCAAAAGAAGCAGATAAAGAAATAAAACCGAAGGAAGATCCTTACCTGATGGAAGCTGGCCATATACTGGCAGATTTTATCGAGCAAATTAAACAACCAGATTCAAAAGTAGCTCAGCAATAATTTATCTCCTATTGCTTTAACCAAAACACCTGAACAGCAATGTTCGGGTGTTTTTTTAACAGAACAAGGGCCAACCATGATTGCAGTTTCCTTTAACGTAAATAGCGTTCGCACTCGCATGCACCAACTGGAAGAAGTTGTTGAAAAACATCGTCCGGATTTTATTGGCCTGCAAGAAACCAAAGTAAACGACCCCGACTTTCCATTGGAAACGATTAAAGCGCTGGGCTATGAGGTTGAGTACTTTGGTCAGAAAACACATTACGGTGTTGCGCTTTTATCGCGCTACCCGTTTAAGAAAGTCATTAAAGGGTTTCCTGGTGATGCAGAGGATGCGCAGCGCCGGTTTATCGGCGGTGTATTCGATACGCCACTGGGTGAAATTACCGTGTTGAACGGCTATTTTCCGCAGGGTGAAAGCCGTGACCACGCCGTAAAATTTCCCGCAAAACGTAAATTCTACGCAGACTTGAACAGCTATTTAAAAGGCGAACAAACACCCGATAAACAAATTATTGTGATGGGCGATATGAATATTTCCCATCAGGATATCGACATAGGCATCGGCGACGAAAATCGCAAGCGCTGGTTGCGTACCGGTAAATGCAGTTTCTTGCCGGAAGAGCGCGAATGGCTAAACGATTTATTAGCCTGGGGCTTAAAAGATAGCTTCCGCGAAAAAAATCCGGAAGTCAGCAATCTATTCAGTTGGTTTGATTATCGCAGCGGCGGCTTTGAAGACACACCTAAACGCGGCCTGCGAATTGATTTAATTTTAATGACGCAAAGCTTGTTGGATAAATGTGTCGACACCGGTATCGATTATGATATTCGCGGCATGGATAAACCCTCGGATCACTGCCCCATCTGGGTTGATCTGAAAGCTTAAGATCAAAAAAATCCCTAAAAAAATCGGCCCGCGGGCCGATTTTTTATTTGGCATTCTTATATTGAATAGCCACACATTTTCGGTAAATTTTCTTTTAACACTTCCGCCAAACGGCGCGTTGCCGGCCCGGCAAATTCGTTATCCGCAAAAGTAAGATAGGTCGGCACCTCACGCACAGCGCCCACTTCTACCGGCAAATATTTCAAACGCCCTGCCAATATATCCTCATGGGTGTAAGCATCGGGTAGCCAGGCGTAACCCAACCCCATGCGAATAGCATCCAGTGAGGTTTTAATATGGCTGACTGTCCAGCGCTGGTCTGCCTCCTGCCAACCTTCCGTGCGCCGGCGGTATTGCCCTGAATCGCGCACAATGATCTGGCGATGCTGACGCATATCCTCGTAATTAATGCTGCGCCCCAACTGCTGCAAAGGATGATCCGGGCTGGATACGCCATGCATAGTCACAGTCACCAACTTCTCGCCCATAAATCCGGTGGGAACACGACCACCAATTGCCAGGTCCACATGGCGTTGCAATAACGCATCCTCAGTACCGCTTAATACCGATTCAAAAATCTCTACGCGCGTATCAGGAAAATCCTTGGCAAAAATCTCCAGGCATTGCAGCACGCGAATGGGGGGGATAATCAAATCGGCGGCGATTTTTATCAGTGGCTCCACCTTAATCGACAGACAACCCGCCGACTTTTCCAATCGCTCCGCCTGCTCCAGCAATTGCCGTGCACGGCGATACAATAACTCCCCGGCAGGCGAAGGAACCGCCTTACGCCCTTGCAACTGGAATACCTTAACGCCCAGCGCGGACTCCAATTGCGAGATGGAATAGGAAACCGCTGACTGGCTTTTATTCAGCAGCTCAGCCGCCTTGGCATAGCCTCCCGCATCGATCACGGCCAATAATGCTCGCCACTGCTCCAAGGTCACCTTGTTTTCGCTGATGGCGGTAACCGCCACTGGGCCTGAATCCGGCATATACGTCCTCTTTTGGGTGATCAATTCAATAATTCGATCATATACCGCTAAATATCCGTATTTATCATTCATTCGTCAAATCATTTAATGGGCACATGGCAATCACGCCACCTAACCAAGAGGATTTGATCATGGCTAAGCTCTTACAAATTAACAGCAGTCTGTTCGGCGATAACGGCAACTCCACCACCCTGGCCAACGAGTTTGTACAACGTTGGAAAGCAGTTAACCCAACCGGTGAAGTCACCGTACGCGATTTTGCTAAAGAAGAAGTTCCACACCTGGATGCAGCGCGCGTACAAGCCTTGTTTAGCCCGGCTGAAAGTCGCACCGCCGAGCAACAAGCGGTACTGGATTACTCGGACAAGATCATTGCTGAAATCCAGCAAGCAGATGCGATTGTGATTGGTGTTCCACTGTATAACTTTGGTGTACCTTCCACCCTCAAAGCCTATTTCGACCACATTGCACGTGCCGGTGTGACTTTCAAATACACCGAAACAGGCCCGGTAGGTTTGTTAAACGATAAACCTGTGTATGTGATCGCAACCCGTGGTGGTGTACACAAAGATCAACCGAGCGATACTCAAAGCCAGTTTTTGAAAAACTTTTTAGGTTTCGTAGGTTTGAAAGATGTGCACATTATTTACGCCGAAGGTTTGAACATGGGCCAAAAAGATCAGGCATTTGCTGCGGCAAAAACTGAAATTGCCCAGGAAATTGCGGCCTAATCAGCCGCTGTTTCCAGAAGTTAATTTAGATACAAATAAACGACGCAACAATTTTTGGAGAAAAATTATGCAACGCCAGTTACAGCAAATCGTACAAGGCCGCGAGACCAGCGACGGTGCTGGTGTTCGCATCAAACGCACCCTGGGCCAAACTCCTTATTCACGTTTTGATCCGTTTTTAATGCTCGACGAATTTGGCAGCAGCAGCGCCGATGATTATATCGCCGGTTTTCCAGCTCACCCCCATCGCGGTTTTGAAACCGTAACCTATATGTTGCAAGGCCATATGTTGCATGAAGATCATATGGGCAACAAAGGGCACTTGCGCGATGGCGATGTGCAATGGATGACCGCTGGTCGTGGAATTATCCACTCGGAAATGCCGCAACAGGAACACGGATTAATGCGCGGTTTTCAACTGTGGCTGAATTTACCTGCCGCAGAAAAAATGAAACCTGCACATTATCGCGATATTCCATCGGCAGAGATTCCTGTGGCAGATTTACCCAACGGTGGTTGCATTAAAGTGATTGCAAATACCGCATTTGTGGGTGGAAAAGTTGTGAGCGGCCCCATCCAGGGCTTAACCACTGAAGCTATTTATTGGGATGTACATTTGCCCGCAGGCAGTGAGTTTCACCACGCTATGCCGGAAGATCACAACACATTTTTGTATGTGTATGAGGGCGATATTGCTATTGGTGAAGACAAACGCAAACTTACCAAAGGCAATACCGGCTTGTTGAGTAAAGGTGATCAGCTAAGTGTGCAGGCGTTAGACACTGAAGCACGCTTTTTAGTGATCTCGGGTAAACCGATTAAAGAACCGATTGTGCAGTACGGTCCTTTTGTAATGAACAGCACCGAGGAAATTGAACAAGCGATTCAGGATTATCGCGATGGTACTTTAGCTGAATAAGATACATGTAGGGGCGCAATATTGCGCCCTTTTTGTTTTACAACCATTTAAATATTTTTGGACTGATGGTTGGGGGTAATGGCTCGGCGCAATAAATTGCGCCCCTACGGGGTTAGCCATTTTTGCATGGCATTTTGCCAAACCTGGAAACGATTCTTTAAAACTGCATGTTCTTGCGGGAAGAACGTTTCCTGCTGAAACTCAGGCTGCCAATTGGGCGATAATCCCGTCGCCATACACGCCGCACCTTGCAAAGTTGCATCAGCATTATCGCTACGACAAACATTTAGCCCACTAATATCCGCCAATTTCTGGCATATCGCATTGGATTTACTAAACCCGCCGCTAATGCGAATAGTGCGAATTTCGCCTGATTTTTTCATCAGTTCAATATTCACCGCAATCTGAAAAATTACCGATTCAATCCAGGCGAGGATTTTTTCTTGTGGCGATAGCCCCTCAGTAAATCGCGCGTGTAAATCAGTTCGCCAGTAAGGCGCGCTTAACCCGCCTATCGCATTTAAAAAATACGCTTCTCTCTTTGGATTTATTTGTAGCGCGGCTTCGATCTGATCTGGAGTGACATCCAGATTGGTTTGTTCCTGCATAAAAGACATTGCAGAAGCAACACCATTAACGGTTGCCTCCCATGCATACCAGGGCTTCTCTGCTATTTCGTTTAAGTAACAGGGTGCTGAAGTATTTTCACCCCCAAAGGAGCGAGAGCTATTTTGCGGAATCCAAAGTGGACTAACCAATAAGCCATCCGGCGCATGCAAAATATTGCTCACTCGCTGGATAAAAGCACCGGTTCCCATATTTACGTAGCAAGCCGAAGCATCAGGCATACCCGTTGCAAATAACGAAGCACCTTGGTCACGCGCAGCAGCGGAAAATGGAATTGAGTGGGAACCCAATTTCAAATTACCAAAATGGCTATCGTGGAAATGGCACTCAGGTAAAACCGATTTGGGAATTTGAAACAATTCCAACATCCGTTCGTCCCAGGCATTGCGATGTAAATTCCACAGCAAAGTACGCTGCGCATGACCAGGGTCGACACGATTTTTTTGATCGAGCAAATGCCAGAAAATAAAACTGACAATGGGGCCTATGACAAGCGTTTTTTCATCCAATGCTTGTTTAACGAATTCACAGTTATCCAGACACCAGCGAATCTTGCTCGCGCCATAATGCGGCGACACGCGCAAGCCGGTAATCTGTTGCGCTTGTGAGTGTGTGAGAGGAATTTGTTTCAGGTAAGGCTCGCCGCGAATATCTTGCCAACTTAAAACCGGCGTTAGGGGTTCACCGGTGATTGAGTTCCAGCACAACAAGGATGACCCCTGCCCTGCAAAGCTCGCGGCTTTGATATTGCTGACGCTATCCCCCAACTGATCGGCCACCGTATCCAGGCATTGACGAATACCCGCCAAAATGTCATTACCGTCTTGTTCGATATGCGGATAGGGAGAATTTTCAGGCTGGTGATGGCTGGTCGCACAAGCGGCGGAGAATTGGCAAATTAAATCACCGGATTCCGTGTAAACACCTACACGGGAGCTTTGTCCGCCCTGATCTATAGCGAGATAGAGATTTTCTTTCATGGCACTTGCTCTGAAATAGATAGAGCAAGTTTAGTCCGAAAACTTTTTTGAATCTTGGTTAGATGGTAGCTCGCTGTCAGATTTGTTGTTTCAAAACCGTCAAGTCAGGGACGACTTGACGGAGCTACAGGGATGTATTTATGCGATTTTGAAACAACAAATCTGACAGTGAGCGGATTTAATGCGAGGTGCTACTCAACCGGCTTGGGATTAGGAATAAAAGTCCCGTAGGGGAATTGCGCGATTTTATCGCTACCACCTTTGATCTCGGTGATTTTCACCGGACCTTCTTTTTCCACTTCATCAATGCGCACAATTGAATGCATCGGAATGTAAGAGCGCTTAACACCGGCAAATTCGCTTTTGAGTTTTTCCTCGGCGGGATCAATCAACACCTGGGTGCGCTCACCGAACACAAATTCTTCAATTTCAATAAAACCATACATCTCGCTTTGGTAAATCGCGGAGCAAAAGACTTCGTAAACCTGGCCCTGGTTCAGGAATATCACTTTATAAACGGGTTTGGCAGCCATAACTCTCTCTTGGACATCTCTCAAAATACGCGCGGGACAAGCACTAGCCAGCCCGGCAAAGGGCGCGCAGGATAACACAAGTTTTCCCTATTCTCGCCTTGCCTGGCTGATTTTCATACACCACCGTTAGTCGATTGTGTTCTTAGCCTATTAGTCAGCAGCAACATTTACTGGCGCACCGCCCGGCTGGGGTTTGCGCAATAACAGCAATAGCGGTAAGGCGGCGACGGTTACCCACATCATCAGTTGGAAGTCCTGTAGATAGGCGAGAGTAGCGGCCTGACGTTGCACTTCATTGTTAATAGCAACCAGGCCAGTCGTAGTTGCTATATCCCAATGGCCGGACTCACCGACTTTCGCCAGCGCCTGATTGTAGGGCGTAATGTAATCGGCAAAGGAAGCATGATTGCGCTGGATATTCTGCTGCAACTCAGCCATCACCACCGAAATACCGATACTGCTGCCGATATTGCGGGTGAGGCTAAATAAAGCCGTCCCCTCGTTGCGGAAACGCCCCTCCAAACTGGCAAAAGCAATTGCCGATAAGGGCACGAAGATAAAGCCCAAGCCAACACCTTGAACCACACTGGTCCGAACTATGTCCCAACTGGAGATGTTGGTATTAAACAGGGTCATTTCCCAGAGCGAGATCACGGTCAGAATTAACCCGAAGCCCACTTGCAGGCGAGGATCAATTTTGCCGGCGATCTTGCCCACAATCATCATGGAGAGCATCACCCCCATACCGCGCGGCGCCATCACCAAACCCACATCCACCACCGGATAACCCAGCAGGTTTTGCAGGAACGGCGGCAATAGCGCCATAGTGGCGAGCAGGATAATTCCCACCACAAACATAAAAATCAGGCCAATGGAAAAGTTGCGATCTTTAAAAATCGCCGGCTCAATAAACGGCTGCTTGTAAGTAAAGATATGGCTGATAAACCAGTAGAACCCCAGGCCCATTAAAATGCATTCAATCACGATTTCCGGGCTGTTAAACCAATTCTGGCTTTCTCCCCTATCAAGCATCATTTGCAGTGCGCCAATGCCCAAACTCAGGAAGGCAAAACCCATTAAGTCAAAGTGCCGAGCCTTATTAATCGCAGTTTCTGTTACCGCCGCCATTACCCCCAACAATGCCAATATTCCCAGGGGAACATTGATATAAAACACCCAGCGCCAACTGTAATGCTCGGTCAACAGACCACCTAGTGTCGGCCCAAGGATAGGCCCCAATACCACGCCCATTCCCCAGACTGCCATGGCCTGGCTGTGCTTTTCTTTGGGATAGGTATCCAGCAAAATCGATTGCGACAAGGGCACCAGCGCCGCACCAAAAATTCCTTGCAGCAAACGAAAAATCACTACTTGCGGCAGGTTTTGCGCCGCACCACACAACATGGAGGTGATAGTGAAGCCGGCGATAGACCAAAGCATTAAACGCTTGCGTCCAAAGCGATCTGACAGGAAACCGGTAAGCGGCAGGAAGATGGCCGCTGCAACGATATAGGAGGTCAGCACCCAGGAAATTTGATCCTGGGTGGCCGACATACTGCCCTGCATATGGGGCAAGGCGACATTGGCGATAGTAGTATCCAGCGCCTGAATAATGGTCGCCAGCATTACTGAGGCAGTAATTAACCCGCGCTTGCTGGCAGACACACCGGGCGCGGGCACGTTGGTTTCTAGAACATTGGTTTCTGGAGCATCGGGTAAAACATCACTCGCTACCTGGGCCACAACAGCTCTCCCGTGCGAAAAATTCGGAGCAAAAGATTAGATGGAGATTCCCAACAATGAACGTTTGTAGCCGGTATCAATTTCAATACCCGTACTCAAACCTGCTTGCAAACGCGGCGCGTCCTTATTGGGTTTAATGCTGATACGCACCGGCACACGCTGGGCGATCTTTACCCAGTTACCGGTGGCATTCTGGGCCGGGATTACCGAGAACTCGGCACCGGTAGCCGGGCTAATACTCTGTACTTCGCCTTCCCACACAACGCCGGGATAGGTATCTACCTTCACACTCACGCTTTGTCCAACACGCACATGGGTTAAGTCAGTCTCAATGAAATTGGCCTCCACCCACAGGTTGTCGCTCGCTACCAGTGACATAACCGCACCACCCACCGCCAAAAACTCCCCGGCCTCCGGCGGCTTGGTAACTATGCCGTCTTTAGGTGCAGTGATTTGGGTGTATTCCAAATTCAACTGCGCCTGTTCTACTTCCGCTTTAGCCGCCAAGTAACTGGGGTGTTGCTCGATAGGTAAACTTGCATCACCGCCAAGTGACTCAGCGATGCGCTTAAGATCCTGCTGAATGGTGATAACTTGCTGGTCATTGATACGGCGGGTATGACTCACCTCGTCATAAGTCGCCTTGGCTACCAATTTGCGCTCCGCCAGATTGGCCTGGCGTTGTTGTTCTTTTACCGCGTAATCGCGATTAGCCATGGCCAGTTGCAACTCGGATTGCTTCTCGCTGTAGCTCGCATGCAGAGCCGCCAAATTAGTGCGGACCTCACCCAATTTTGCTTCGGCTTTCGCCAATGCCACTTCGTAGGGTTTGCGATCCAGCACCAACAGTAACTGCCCCGCTTTTACATGATCATTCTCCGCCACCAGGCGTTGCTCCACCGCACCGGCAACACGCGGGCGAATGTTGATGACATCGGCTTTGGTATAGGCGTTCTCCGTAGTCGCATAGCGGCCCCCGGATAGATAAATCACCAACCCGACAATCCCCAGCAACGCAGGTATAACAACCAACAATAAAAAGCGGCGCGACTTCAATGTTTCAGTCATTTTTCACTTACCTCAGATACCACTTTGGATTCAGAAATGTTCTTGCTCAAAGACGTCAGGTTTTCGCGCACCCGATTCAACCCGGCAAACAGAGCCTGCTGTTGCTCCGGGGTTAAACCGGCAAGCGCTTGCTGCTGGAACTCGGCGGACGCCGCCGTAATCATCTTCAGGATAGGCGCAGCCGCAGGTGTTAAAAAAAGCTGGAAGGCGCGACGGTCTTTAGGGTCGGGGCGACGTTCAATCCAGCCGTTTTCAGCTAACTGATCAAGCAGGCGCGCCAGGCTGATGGGTTGGATATCCATATAATCCGCCAGGTCCACCTGCCGAATTCCCTGCCAGCGACGCACACCCAGCAGAGCCTTCGCCTGGGACAAAGTAAGTTGGTATTGCTCAAAATAATGAGAGGCGATACGACGGGTCAGGCGCACATTATCTGCTAGCAAAAAACCCAGGCTTTCGTTTTCAGGCACCAATGGACCAATATCATCAAGGTCGTACGAATTCATAAACCATCCTCATAACAAGTTAAATATATAATATACATAGCTTACTAATTTTCCAAAGATGGGTTTGGCCTTAGGGCGACGTGAAAATCGTTTTTGGGTTATAAAGTGTTCAAAAGATCGCCAGTGCTAACCCCAAATGCAGTTTTAGCCGTTATACTGCGCGCCCTTTTTCAGCTGGACTGGTGGATACGCCCATGAACTTTACTTCCCTTGGACTTGCGCCCGAATTGCTGCGCGCCCTTAAAGTCATCGGCTTTAAAACCCTCACACCAGTACAGGAACAAGCCATTCCCGCTGCCCGTCGTGGCCTGGACCTGCTTACCACTGCCCAAACCGGCACTGGTAAAACCGCGGCTTACAGCCTGCCGGTATTGCAACAAATGCTGGAAAAACCCAAAGGTACTGAAGCGGGATTTGTGCGCGCCTTAATTCTTGCCCCTACCCGCGAGCTGGTAGAGCAAATCGCCAAAGCGCTACAAGAGTTTGCGCAATTCACGCCATTTAAAATCGCCGCTGTTTATGGCGGGGTTAAAGTGACCAGTCAGGGCGCCAAACTGCGTGCTGGCGTGGATATTCTGGTCGCGACTCCCGGTCGCTTGAAAGAACATATCGAACTGGAAAATGTGAATCTCGCCAAAGTGGAATTTGCTGTGCTCGACGAAGCCGACCGTATGCTGGATATGGGCTTTGTGGTGGATATGCATGGGATCCTCACCAGTATCACCCGCAAACACCAGACACTGTTTTTCTCGGCCACCGGCTCCCCGTTGGTCACTAACCTCTCCAAGCAGGCGATGAATCGCCCTACCCTGATCACCGTTTCCAAACGCAACTCGGTAGCCGAAACCGTAGATCATGTGCTCTACCCGGTGGACAGCACACGCAAATACGAACTGTTTATCCATTTACTGCACAGCCAGAACTGGTATCAGGTGATGGTGTTTAGCAGTACGCGCGAAGCTGCTGAACAACTAATTCAGGCATTGAAAAATGACAAAGTTGATGCAGCGGTTATTCACAGCGAAAAGACCCAGGGCTCACGCCGTCGTGCGCTACAGGAATTTAAAGAAGGAAAACTGCAGGTATTGGTGGCGACCGAAGTCGCTGCACGCGGATTGGATATTCAGGGGCTGGATTTTGTAGTGAACCTGGACCTGCCCTTCTTTACCGAAGACTATGTGCACCGTGTAGGCCGCACCGGTCGCGCCGGTAAAAAAGGTACCGCGATCTCACTGGTGACACCTGCTGAGGAGCACAAAATCTCGCTGATTGAAGATGTGATCGGCACCAAAATTAAACGCGAAAAAATCAAAGGTTTTGAGGTTACCGAGCAGATCGTTAAGGTAGTTACCAAACCGAAAAGTGGTTTACTGAAACTGGCTAGCAAACCAGCCAACAAATCCAAAGCGGGCAATCCCAAAAAATCCGCTTTTGCCAAACCGGCAAAAGGCAAGGCAACCGGCGCTCGCCCTGCGGCGAGTAAACCTGCGCGTACCAGTACCAAAACAACCCGCAGTGCAAAACCAGCAGCACCTAAAAAGCGTTAATTTTTGCAGCTAAAGCCCCGGAAAAACAAAAGGCCGTCTGTTTCCCAACAGGCGGCCTTTTTTTATGAATCATCAACTGGGAATTAGTCTCCCAAATCCTCGTCGTTATCCAGGTCATCATCATAAGCACGTGGTTTGCGGGTCGCCGCACGGGAGAGAATCTCCACATAAAAACCTTCGCCGCCAGCAGCTTTGACTTTATCCATCAAGTCAATGATTATTGCCAGGCGCACTTCTTCCGCCTCTGCCTCAGTCGCACCAAAACGACAATCAAACGCCCAATAGTTACTACCCGCCGGTAAGGCCTTATTGCGCTCGCGCTTCACGTATTTGCGCACTTCGTGCTTGATGGCTTCGAACAAGCGCTCGGGGTGTTTGCCTTCGATATTGAGTTTGAATGTCTTTTTCATGATCGCTCGATAGTGATAAGGGTAAATCCGGGTGCGCATCTTACCGTAATGAACCCTTCTCAGGTGCAAACAAATGGTGATTCTAAGGCCCTAACCGCCTATAATGCGCGCCTTATTTTTGCATGATTTTTAATCAAGTCAGCGTTTACGCAGGTGTTGTCGATGTCCGCCACAGAAACCCCGAC
>JAGKWY010000095.1 GCA_021151625.1 Gammaproteobacteria bacterium
GCCTTTAAAAGACGGCAATTTCGGCGCATTTTTGCACTTGTCTGATAATAAATCCAGCATTAGTTGTGCGCCGAATCACAGGCTGATCAAAGGTTATATGCTCTGTTAACGCTAACCTTCAGGAATTGTCTTGCCGCAACTCGAATTAGCGAAGCAATAGCCCGGAAAGCACCAGGCGATGGCATGTAATATCACGTATTAGTAATTTGTATTGGAATCGGCAGAATCAACAGACCAACTGCCAACCGCCCCCGGTTGCTGTGGACAACAATAAACTCGGCAGGAACTACCTATGAATGGATCACCCCCAAAAGGCCGGATTTTACTGATTGACCTGAACAACGAAGCGCCTTACCCAACCATGGCAATTGGTGCGTTGGCCGCCCCCCTGAAGCAGGGCGGATATGAGGTAGATGTATTTTCGCCACTTGCCCATGGCATGAAACCCCTGGCTCGCGACCAGCAGGAAACATTTGCGGATTACGCAGTAGCGCGTATTTTCTTTTCCGGTAATCGCCTGCTGCATTGGGCTAATGAGTTGATCTACAACGTCTATCATCGCTTGCGCTTTCGCGCGACCAATAACCTGCTGGTTCAATTCAGGGAGGTTCTATCCAGCAAGCGTTTTGATGGGATTATGGTGTCATGCTACTTGCAGTATTACCCGATCATGGTGGCATTAGCCGCCGAGGCAAAACGCCAGAATTTGCCTCTGCTTCTGGGAGGCCCCTACTACAATCAACCCAAAGTTGCGGAAGAATGGCTCAAGATCGATGGGGTTACAGCCATCTTTGGTGGCGAAGCCGACTTCGTTGTGGCTGATTTGGCCCAGGCATTAATTACCGGCAAGGGGCTATTTGAATTTCCCGGCATATTTCGCCAGGAGATTACGATGATAGGCCAGGCCGCACCGCCAGTAGTTTTAGGTGATCGCTTATCCATACCGGATTTTGATCACTTTCGCTGGACTGAGTATCCGCATCGAGTTATCCCGGTAATGGCCGGGCGCGGCTGTGCCTGGGGACATTGTTTATTTTGCAGCGATGTCACTACCGCCAGCACCCGCACATTTCGCAGTCGCTATCTGGAGTCAGTACTGGAGGAGCTGAGTACCCAGGCGACTCGCTACCAGGCCAGAAACTTCATCTTTTTTGACAGCAAATTAAACTCTGACCTGACTATCTGGTACGGCCTGATCGAACATTTCCAGTCGGCAGTACCTAGTGCAGCCTGGGTTGCATCCGTCCATGTCGATGCTAAAGGGGAAAATGGTCTGGAGCTGGCAACACTGGAACGCGCCTATTCCGCTGGCTTACGGCGCATCAGTTTCGGCCTGGAAACCGGCAGCCAGCGACTGAATAAATTGATGCTCAAAGGCACCAGCGTTGTGCGCAACAGTCAATTTGTACGGGATGCGTCCCGTTGCGGCATTAGCGTACGGACCACCGTTATCCTCGGGTATCCACAGGAAACTCCTGAGGATGTACAGGCAACTGCAGATTTCCTTAAAGCGCATTTTGATGTAATCGACCGGGTCAAACTGTCACGTTTTAAAGCGATTCCCGGAACAGCATTCGAAACTCGCCTTGAGCGCCGGCCAGAAAAATATCCCAATGTGATTCAGCCAGAGTGGGATTATCGCTACGCCCGAGCCCGCTATCAGTATCCCGCCGCACGTGACTCGGCTTATCGTCGCGCCAAGGTCAACTTGTTAAAAGTGGTCCATCGGATCAATCGCAAACCGCTGATGGATTCTGCACAACAATTCAACGGGCTGATGTAGTTTCCCGATACTCTGCACCCATTAATTCTACAAAGCGCTGTCCGCCCAGCCCCAGAGGCCGCTCGCGCGACCAGACCAGGTCGATCCACAATTCCTCGCCATTGGTGAAGTTGGCAATGGGCAGTTCCACCAGCAGTTGGCCGTTGATATAAGGCTGCACAAACGCGCGCGGCAGCCAGGCCCAACCTAGCCCGGCCAGCACCATTTGCAGCGCCACCTCCGGGTGATCGACTCGCCAGTAGTGTTCCGAGGTAATACAGAAAGGCCCGCCTGGCGCATTGCTATCGTCCTGGCTGCGGCTGCCCACCATCACCTGGCGAATCGGGCGCAACTGGGTATCGCTCAGGCGCCCTTCCGGGGAAAGCGCCTGCAGTAATGAATGCTTACGGGCAATCACCGCCACCAGGGTTTCGCGGCCCACTTCCTGGAAACTCTCGCGCCCATCCGCCGCCGGACGCTGGAACACCAATGCCAGTTGCGCACCACCTTCATGGAGCAGGCGCAGGGCATCGGTTTGCGGGGCAGTGATTACCTGCACTTCCAGCGACGGATATTCGCGTGCCAGCACCTGCAGCGGACGCACCCAGGGTGTGGATTGCAGTTCCGGCGCTATTACCAGCGTCAGCCGGGTTTCCAAGCCCTGACTCAATTCCAGTGCCTGGGTGTTGAGTTGCTGTAGCTGGGCAATCAGCAAACGCGCCTGGGGTTCCAATGCCAAGGCCTGGGCGGTGGGTTTTGGCTCTCTCCCGGAACGATCAAATAATTCCAGTGCCAGTTCGGCTTCCAAATTGGCGATGGCCATGCTGATCGCCGAAGGTACCCGCCCCAACTGGCGCGCTGCCGCCGAGAAGGAACCGGTATCCAGCACCGCCAAAAACACCGCCACTGCGTCTGAGTTAAACACCCCGTTCATCGCTTGCACCTGTCATCTTTCAGTTTTCCTGATACTAGCCAACTTTTTCTATCAGTGAAAACCTATAAAAATAGCCAAAGTTTATTTACTGAACAATCAAATGACCTGCGTAATGAGGTAGCTATGCAATCAACGGTAAAACAATTGGCAGGAATGCAAGGCGTTAAACGCCGGGTGGTGTATGTCGGCCTGTATGAATTTATCGCAATTGTACTGTCCGCAATCTTGCTGGAGCTGATGAGCAACGCAGGTACGGCCGAGTCGCTCGGTTTGGCCATTGCCGCCTCAGCCGTTGCCATTATCTGGAACCTGGTATTCAACAGCCTGTTCGAGCGCTGGGAGTCGCGCCGCCAGCAGCCGGGCCGCAGCCTGGGTGTGCGGATTATCCACGCCATAGGTTTTGAGGGCGGGTTGCTAGTTCTGCTGGTGCCACTGGTAGCCTGGTGGTACGGCGTTGGACTCTGGCAAGCGCTGCTAATGGACCTGGGATTACTGGTGTTTTTCCTGGTGTATACCTTTGTCTTCACCTGGGCATTTGACCGGGTGTTTGGTTTGCCAGCCTCAGCGAACAAACCCTGTGCAAACGCCTGCTAATTCTTTATGCCTGAAAAACCAACGCTCAATAAAAAAATGATCTAACAATTATTCAAATAAATATTTGCACAATAATAGTTATCGCGATAATCTAATTTCAGTTCCACGGAAATGGCTGTGAAGGTTCCGGGACAGCAAGAACGAAAGCTATTTTTTTAACCATTTTGTTATCGCGATAACTATTATCGCAAAATATTCACCTTAACCAATTTGAACCCAAACAACTGAACTTACCTTATTAATCAAACAGGAGTTTTACCATGAACGTTTTATACAGAACCTCTGCAACTGCTAACTCTGGCCGCGATGGCCGCGCTGTTTCTGCCGACGGCGTATTGGATGTAAAACTGGCGTTGCCAAAAGAATTGGGTGGCGATGGTCGCGCCGCCACTAACCCCGAACAACTCTTCGCCGCCGGTTATGCCGCGTGTTTCCTGAGTGCGGTGAAATTTGTCGCCGGCCAGCAAAAAATTGCGATCAGCAGTGAAGCCACTGTGACTGCAGAAGTCGGTATCGGCCAAATCCCAACCGGTTTTGGTTTGGAAGCGACACTGAAAATCAACTTGCCCGGTGTTGATAAAGAAACTGCGCAAGCACTGGTCGAGAAAGCCCATATCGTATGTCCTTACTCCAACGCGACTCGCGGCAATATCCAGGTGAGTTTGCAACTGGCGTAGTTTTAATTGGCAATTGCGGTTGTTAACAAAAAGTTAGCGCGATAACATTGATTGCAGCAATAGATTACGCATCAATCGATTTTATCGCGCTAATTCCAACTCGCCGAGAACCATCATGACCAACCCCGCTGATTACCTGAAACTGGATAAACAACTCTGTTTCGCCCTGTATTCCACCTCCTTGGCCATGACCAAACTCTATAAGCCCTTGCTAAATCCCCCTGCAAATCGGTATGGCTTGCGCCACCAGCGAAGATGAAATCCATCAATTGCGCGACCAGCTCCAGCGCTTGCGTGCGAATTTAAGTCGTTAAAGCAAAACTGTTAAGCGGAGCCGTTAATCCGGTTCAGCTCGATAATCTTTTCTCCAGTTTCACCCCCAACCGCTTTGCCAGGCGGGCGAGATTGGCGCGATCCAGATCCAGCATTTTTGCCGCCTGGGTCCAATTACCGGCGCTGGTTTCCAGTGCCTGGATGATCAATTGTTTTTGCAGGTTTTCGGTCGCGTCTTTTAATGACTGACCGGAAAACAGTTGGCTTGGTTCAGCGATAACAGTTGAAGCAACAGGCTGTTGCACAGGCACATCCACCAAATCCAGATGAACAGGTGTTAACGCAAGAATACTTTGCGCTGAAGGTGCTTGCGCTTTGGCTTTGAGCGCCGCGCGGCTGATCATATGTTCCAGCTCGCGCACATTGCCCGGCCAGTTATAGGCGAGCAGCGCCGCTTCACTCGCAGGTGCCAGCTTGAGTTGGCGCAGGCCGAGTTTGCGTGCCGTGATTTCCAGGAAATAGCCGGTCAGCAACAACACATCGCGCTCGCGCTCACGCAAGGGCGGAACCCAAATCGGGTAAACCGAGAGGCGATGGTATAAATCCGCGCGGAAATTTCCGCTGGCCACTTCTTGCTTGAGGTCGCGATTGGTCGCGGCCAATACCCGCACGTTGACCGTTTCGATCCGGTCGCGCCCCACCGGTTGTATTTCCCCGCTTTGCAAGGCGCGCAGTAATTTGCTTTGGATTGCCAGGGGCAATTCGCCCACTTCATCCAGGAATAAAGTCCCGCCATCCGCGAGCTGGAATTTACCGGCACGCGCCGAATCCGCGCCAGTAAACGCACCTTTTGCATGGCCAAACAGCTCGCTTTCGGCAAGGGTTTCCGGGAGCGAGGCGCAGTTGATATGGACGAGCGGACCGTTACCGCGATGGGAAAGCTGGTGCAATTTGCGCGCGACCAGGTCTTTGCCGACACCGGTTTCGCCCTGGATAAGCACGGCGTAATCGGAACTGGCGACCAGGTTTATATCGGTGATTAGCGCTTGCATCGCACGGCTTTGGCCAAGCAGTTCACCACCATCTCGGGTTAACGCTTCACGTGTGAGATCTTGCAGCAGATCCTGGTTGTGGCGCGCGTTGCGCTCCAGTTGGCTGAGCTGGATGGCGGTTTTCAGGCTGGCCGCCGACATGGCGGCAATCACTTCCAGGGTGCGCTCGGGAATACTGTCGAACACATTGGGGGTAAGGCTATCGAGCGTAACTACACCGATCAATTGACCATCGGAGTAGAGCGGCAAACCCATACAGGCGTGCACGGGTAAATCACCCGGCTGCGCCAACAGCAAGCCATCGTAGGGATCAGGATGCGGGGAATCCGCGGCAAACCGGACGGGCGAGCTGGAGTGGCAAATTTCCGCCAGGCGCGGATGGTCGGCCAGATGAAAGCGACGGCCGAGCGTATCCTGTACCAACCCTTGAATCGCCAGTGGCGTCAGCAATTGTTCGCTGAGCGCGAGCAATGCCACTGCATCACAGTTGATCGCCTTGCGGATGCTGGTCAGCAGCCGGTCGAAGCGATCTTCGTTACCGATGCTGTTGGCCAAATCCAGCGCTACTTCAATCAACAAGGTGGAATTCACCTCTGCCATACCAACCTCCGCAACCGTGTTATCCCCAAGTCATCAAAAGGGGTCATTCATAGGAATGGAGTCTAGGGGATTCTTTGGCAAGGATGAAGTCAAAACACAACGCAAGAGTCATATTGACACAAAAAAATTTGTGTCAATATGACTCAATCAGTAACACACAAAAATATAAGCTATTGATATTTATAAACTTTTAAAGATGGCATTGTTGCTGCAATACCCGGGTTACGAACCTAATCACTTTTACCCGGAGCCTAACATGTCACAGCTACTGATTGCCCAGTACCCATCCAATCACCTCGACCATGAACTGGATGGTCGCCCTTTGCTCAACCTCGCTAATCGCGGCCTGCTGGTGTCAGCCGTCGTGCTGCTGCTGACAATCCTCGTGTGCTACCCCTACGCCGACAGGTTTTCACTGGGAGTCCAGATCCTCGGCCACGCCGCCATGATCCTGAGCACAGTCATGTTCAAGCTCGCCTATCTGCTGCGCTGTGTCGCCCAGCAAGCCCTTCATCTAACCGTCGGTTAACGTTTTCCATCAGGCTAAGGAGCCCATCATGCAATCCACCCAGCCCCTCTTATCTGCCCACACCATCGCCATTGTTAAATCCACTATCCCGCTGCTGGAAAACGCCGGCACTGCAATCACTGCGCATTTTTATGAGCGCATGTTCCGCCATAACCCGGAAGTGAAAGACATCTTCAACATGAGCAACCAGCGCTCGGGTCGCCAGCAATTTGCGTTGTTCAGTGCGATTGCGGCCTACGCCAAAAATATCGAAACACCGGAAGTGCTGACCGCTGCAGTGGAGCGAATCGCCCAGAAACACAGCAGCCTGAATGTGCAGCCTCACCATTATGAAATTGTCGGCCATCACCTGATTGAAACCTTGCGCGAGCTGGCGCCGGATGCATTTACTCCGGAAGTAGAAGCCGCCTGGGTTGAGGCTTATGGTTTTCTGGCAGCGATTTTTATCGGCCGCGAAGGCGCTATTTATGCGCACTCAAAAGCGCAAAAAGGCGGTTGGAACGGCCCGCGTGATTTTGTGGTGAAAGCAAAAACCGTCGAATCCGATCTGGTTACCAGTTTTGTATTAGCGCCAGCCGATGGCGGTCCGGTACTGGATTACCAACCCGGCCAATACCTGGCGGTGCGCGTTAAACCCGAAGGCGCGGATTATTGGGAGATCCGCCAATATTCGCTCTCCGATAAGAGCAACGGCAGCGACTATCGCATCAGCGTCAAACGCGAAAATGGCGCCGAGCCGGGGATGGTGTCCAACTTTTTGCAAGACTCAATCCAGACCGGCGACCAGATCCAGGTGATGCCACCAGCGGGCGATTTCTTCCTGAAATCCGCCCACACACCCAATGTATTTATCTCTGCCGGTGTGGGCGTAACGCCGATGATGTCCATGCTCGAAACACTCGCCACCAAAAGCAGCAACGGCCAGTTATATTTCCTGCATGCCTGCGAAACCCCGCAACAACATTCCTTTGCCGGGCGTATCCGCGAGCTTGCAGCGCAGTTACCAACATTGAAGAGTTTTACCTGGTATTCCAAGGCGCAAAGCGAAGGCAGTTTCCATGGATTAATGGAATTAGCTCCATTAAAAGCCACCTTGCCCGTGGCCGATGGCAACTTTTACCTGTGCGGGCCCAGCGGGTTTATGAAGTTCGCCAAAGACCAGTTGCTGGGTTTGGGTGTAGCCGGGGAGCGCATCCACTACGAGGTATTTGGCCCTCACGCAGAGTTGTAATTGATTTGAAATCCCTCCCTATCTCCCTGGCTGCACGCTTGTTTCAACGAGTGGGGTGTGGCTCCCCTCTCTAGCAAAGAAGGGCTGGGGGAGATTAACAGCGCTAGCTGCGCTGGAGTCATTTGCATCTGATATGGTTTTTTTTGAATTATCTGAATCTGTTTTCAGTACAGATTAGCGCGCATAGTGGCCTTGTCTGCAGTCAGCTGCGAATGAGGCCAGTATGAGTGATTCCCCCCTGCTAATTCCCACCAAAAATTTGTCTTCCGACAGAGCCCCCAACAACACAACTTTGCACGAAGGCAAGATTTTCACGCGCAGTTTCACTGGCCGTTTCCGCAATTTCCGCTTGCTCGGTGCAGGCTTTCTGGCGCTGTTGTTTTTCGGGACCTCCTGGATTAACTGGAACGGCCATCAAGCAATCTTGTGGGATCTGGACACCCGCCAATTCCATGTATTTGGCACCACCTTCTGGCCGCAGGATTTTATGTTGTTATCGTTTGTGATGATTATCGGCGCGCTTTTATTATTTGCCGTAACCATGGTGGCCGGACGCGTCTGGTGCGGTTATACCTGCCCGCAAAGTGTGTGGACCTGGGCGTTTATCTGGGCCGAAAACTTAACCGAAGGCGATCGCAACCAACGCATTAAATTACAAAACGCACCGCTGACATTTTCCAAAATATTTAAACGCAGCAGCAAACATTTTTTGTGGGTGTTGATGAGTGTTGTTACTGGTATCGCCTTTGTCGGTTACTTTGTGCCAGTGCGCGAGCTGGTGCAAAACCTCGCACAGTTCGAATGGTTTAGTAGCAGCGCCATCTGGGTTGGCATAGTCGCAGGGCTCACCTATATGAATGCCGGTTGGGTGCGCGAAAAAGTGTGTTTGCATATGTGCCCTTACGCACGTTTCCAAAGCGTGATGTTTGATCGCAATACCCTGGTTATTGCTTACGATGCCGCACGGGGCGATGCGCGCGGCTCGCGCAAAAAAACTGACGATCACAAAGCACTCGGTTTGGGCGATTGCGTCGATTGCTATATGTGCGTACAAGTTTGCCCAACCGGCATTGATATTCGCGATGGCTTGCAAATGGATTGCATCGGCTGCGCAGCCTGTATCGATGCCTGCGACGACGTAATGGATAAAATGGGCTATGAGCGCGGCCTGGTCAGTTATACTTCTGAAGCGGCACTCGCCGGTGAGCCGGAAAAAATTCTGCGCCCGCGTTTGTTCGGTTACGGCGCACTTATCGCGATTATGTTTGCGGCGCTCGTAGTATCGCTAAATTCACGTGAGTTAGTGGACATGAGTGTAGTGAAAGATCGCAGTGTGCTTTATCGCTACACCAGTGACGGCGATGTGATGAATGTGTATCGCATGAAAATTACCAACAAAACCCAACAACCTGCGCACTACAGCTTGCAATTACACAATGCGGAAGGTTTATCGCTGTCGCGCGATTATCAGTTTACGCTTGCAGCCGGTGAAGTTTACGATTTTCCGGTCACCGTAAAAATGAAACCATTACAGAGTAAAGAAGCCGGTATGATTCATTTTGATTTCGAATTGGCAAACAGCTCGGCCCCCAACCTGATCACTCATGAAGCGGCTAACTTTATGTATCCGGCGCAATAACTTTTACGATTTTATGAAGCTCTATGACCGCTTATGAAATTATATGACTCTCTATGAAACTCTATGAAAGACTAGCCGATGAAATAGCCGAATTAATTCGCAGCGGCGTGCTCGCACCCAATGAAAAAGTGCCCTCGGTGCGCACGGCCAGTCGCACCCATAATGTGAGCCCGGCTACGGTATTTGAAGCCTATTATTTATTGGAAAGCCGCGGCCTGATTCAGGCGCGACCGCGCTCAGGTTATTTTGTTTGCGCACAGGCAAAAAATGCACTCGCCGAACCGGAAATGAGCCAACGCATCGCAGAGACAACACCGGTTGATGTCAGTGAATTAGTGTTCTCCGTGTTAGGCTCAATTAAAGATCCTGATACCATTCCGCTCGGCTCTGCCTTTCCCAGCCCGGATTTATTTCCACTCGCGCGGCTCGCACGCTCCATGAGCAAAAGCCTGCAGCAAATGCCCGCTAAAAATATTCTCACCGATATCACCAGTGGCAACCCGCAGTTGCGCCGCCAAATTGCTTTGCGTTACCGCGTTAACGGCGTTATGCATGCGCCGGAAGAATTAGTCATTACCAACGGCGCGTTGGAGGCGCTGAATTTGTGTATGCAAGTCGTTACCAAACCGGGCGATCTGGTGGCGATTGAAACACCGACGTTTTATGCCGCGCTGCAAATCCTTGAACGCTTGCAATTAAAAGCGGTAGAAATTCCCGTGCACCCGCGCGATGGAATCCACTTGCAAACACTGGAAGAAAGTTTGCAGCGTTTGCCAATTAAAGCTTGCTGGCTGATGAGCAGTTTCCACAATCCGCTCGGTGCTTCCATGAGCGATGAAAAAAAACAGCAGCTCTATGATTTATTGCATCAACACCAGGTGCCTTTAATTGAAGACGATGTCTACTCCGAGTTGTATTTTGGAATATCACCGCCCAAACCGGTAAAGCATTTTGATCGCGCAGGACTGGTAATGCACTGCGGTTCGTTTTCCAAAAACCTGGCACCGGGTTATCGCGTGGGCTGGGTGGCAGCCGGGCGCTACGCGGAACAAATTCATCGCTTGAAATTAATGACCACTATTTCGCCCTCCATTCCCGCACAGGCGGCACTAGCCGATTATTTACAGCAGGGCGGTTATGATCGCCACTTACGGAAACTGCGCGAGACACTCGAACACCAACAACAATTAATGCTCAACGCCATCGCCAAATATTTCCCTAAAAGTACGCGCGTGACTCGGCCCAACGGCGGTTATTTTTTGTGGGTGGAATTACCTGAACAGGTCGACAGTCTGCAATTATTTTCCATGGCCCTGGCACAGGGTATCAGCATCGCCCCCGGCCCGATTTTTTCCGCTACGCGTCGCTTCCGAAATTGCATCCGCTTGAATTACGGTTACGCGTGGAATAAAGACATTGATGATGCAATGGCGGTATTGGGAAAATTGATTAACGGGTTTTAATCCCCCCTAACCCCCCTTTTTCAAAGGGGGGAACCTGGAACCTGCTAATTTTAAAATTTTGTACTTTATAAGTAGCTTCAACCCAGAATATAAGTTTGAAGCGCAAATACATCATGATTCCCACTAAATCTGAAATGTTCTCCGAGTTCCCCCCTTTGGAAAAGGGGGGTTAGGGGGATTAAATATCCAAACATTGTGCAACCCGCTAATCACGCACAATCATTTTCCGCCACCAATGTCACAGACTCCACAATTAGATAGATCAACCTGGAGCTTGTTGTGAAATTCGTTCGCTTTTTATTAATTCCTTTCTCCTTACTGTTGTTCGCCTGCGCCAGCAACGAACCCAACCCCCCCAAAACCTCGGAAATTTTTTATACCTTGACCAAGCCGGACGGCACCAAACAATTCAGTTACGCGCTAATCATGGAATTGCCAGAAAGGGGCGGCGGCCCGCCGCGAGGAGGAAGAGGAATGGGTGGCAAAGGGCCGGGCGGGCACAATGGCGGACCACCACCGGGCGGACCGGGCAGAAAAGGTCCTGCCGTTGATCGCGAAGGCGCCGATGATATGCAAGATAAGTTAAAACATTTAACCGAAGAGGGCCTGCTCGCCAAACTGGAAGACACAGGTTTTTGCCGCAATGGCTATCGCCAACTGGAAACCCAATCGCGCCGCGGCGCCATGAGTATTCTGGGCGAATGTTATGACAAAGCCACTGACGAGGATCGGGTTAAATTTCCCAATCCAGCGCCGAAAAAAGTGATTGAGGAAAAGCTGGACTAAGGTCGTAAACAAGGCAAAAAAAACGCATCAGGTTCTTTGGCTACACTTAGCATTACCCACCCAAAGTCGCCGGTTAATGTTGTCAATGAAAGCTCCCCTGTATGCGTTGCTAACCACCCTGAGCCTTGATGCATCAGCGGTAACCGACACATCAGTGGAACTCTATGAGTTGACCATGGAGGAGTTGATGCAAATCCCCATTACGGCCGCCAAACGCGAGCAGCAATGGGGCGAAGTGGCCGCGACTGTGGATGTGTACGAAGGCAAGGCTTTGCGCGCGCTACGGGTAAATCATTTCCGCGAACTGGCCGAAACTGCACCCGGCCTGGTGTATGGGCGAGTAGGCAACACCCCCAATATTTATCTGCGCGGTATTGGTAGTGACTTAATGAGTGTTGCCGCTGATGCCAGTACCGCGGTCTATCAGGATGATGTCTACCTCGCACGACCCGAGCTGGCCCTGGCGCATTTTTGGGATATAGAGCGCGTTGAAATTCTTAAAGGCCCGCAAGGGGCACTGTACGGTCGCAATGCCACCAGCGGCGCGATTAATATGATCCATAACCGCGCCTCCTTCGAGCAGATCCAAGCCTACGCACACCTGGCGGCAGGCAATTTTTCCACCCGCCAGATAGAGGCGGCGTTGGGCAGCCCTCTGGGTGAACGCCATGCACTGCGCGCGAGCCTGTTGGTAATAGAAGATGATGGCTACACAGAGGATCTCGATCCGCGCGGCGGCCAACAACTGGACAATCAACGCGTTGCCGCTGGGCGTCTGGAATGGCGCTGGCGACTCAATGAGCAACTGGAAAGCGCGCTGAGCGCATCCCACTACCAAAATAATAATGATGGTTTCAGCCTTAACCCGGCCGACCAACTTGGCCTCGCGGATCTCGCTGGCGCAGTTCCAACTGCGGGCTTCCACCAGATTCGCAATGACCAACCCAGTTTTAGCGATTACCAAACCCAAAGCCTGCAATGGCGCTTTGACTGGCACGGCGAGGGTTTTGACCTGCAAAGTATCAGCGCCTATCACAATCTGGACAGCCGCTACCTGCTCAACACCGATGGCACTGAAATAGCCATCACTGAATCCCAGGTGATCTGGGCTCAGCACCAACGCACCCAAGAGCTGCGCCTGGTATCTACTCATGAAGGCAATTGGCAATGGTTAGCAGGCATCACCTGGCTCGATGAATCACCACAGTTGGATGTGGGGTTGGTGCGCCATCCACTCAACAACTCAACGCTGATCTACGCCCAGGCAGACACCGAGGCCTGGGGAATGTACGGAGAACTCGGCTGGAA
Organism: Gammaproteobacteria bacterium; assembly: GCA_021151625.1. Taxonomy (GTDB): domain Bacteria; phylum Pseudomonadota; class Gammaproteobacteria; order Pseudomonadales; family Cellvibrionaceae; genus Cellvibrio. The sequence goes on from JAGKWY010000095.1 coordinate 12,849, forward strand.
TTTCCAGCCCGACTGGAACCTGAAAGTGGGCCTGCGCGATACGCGCGAAACACGGACTGATGGCAATCGTCTTTTCTCAACCGGCGATCTTCTCGGACTGGATTCCCCCAATTCAGCGCCTCAGCAAGTTGGTAGCTCAGCGCATGATGAACGCTTTAGTAAACTCTCCCCGCAACTGGTGCTGAGCTTTTCACCAAGCGCCACAACTGCTCAGGATTTGTGGTACCTGAGCGCCACCGAAGGATTTAAATCCGGCGGGGCCAACTCACTCTCCACTCGACCCGGCTTCAAACCGGAAGAAATTACCAGCCTCGAAACCGGCTACAAATACAGCCATAAATCACTGGCCCTGCAACTGGCGGCCTTCCACTATGACTATCGGGATCTGCAGGTCATCACTTACGAAGCGGGCGCAACCACCATTACCAATGCGGCATCGGCCAGTTTGCACGGGGTGGATATCAACCTGCATTGGTCACCCATACCCCAATGGCAATATCAGCTGGGAGCCACCTGGCTGGACTCTCACTACCAGCGCTTTATCACGTCACTGGCAGGCCAACCGGAAGATGTATCGGGCAACCCCATGCCTTTTGCACCGAAGCTGGACTTGAACCAAAGTATCTCTTATCAGCTCGCGCCAGGCTGGCAAATCAACCTGCAACATCACTATCAAAGCCGCACCTATTACAATCAGTTTGGCGATACGACTATCTCATCACCCGCTCGCCATCTGCTTAACCTGCACCTGCAATGGACGCTGGATTCCCACTGGGAGCTGGCGGCGGGGGTCTATAACCTGACGGATAAAAACTACTACCAAAACCTGACTCGCTTTAGCTCCACCGCCAGCGTACCCACCGGCAATGCCCTGGGCGTAACCGCACCGGGACGCCAGTGGCTGGTGGAGGCTAACTATCGCTACTAGCTGCAATCGATCGCTAAAAAAGTGATTGGATTAAAGCACTGCTGATGCAATGTATTAATTCAATCTGCGTGTTTTATTTTTTGCGGAAAATTTGATAACAGATGAGTGAGTTTTTTTGGCCGAAAGCAAAAGCAGGTAATTATGTATTTGATTTAGTGTCGTACCGACCGAACCTGGCAATTTCTCCTTTGCTGTATTCCAACACCCAGCCCAAATCCAGATCATATAGTTGAAAGGAATCCTTACCAAAATAAGTTAATGGATTTTCCAAAATATCTCTCCAGCAGATTTTTTGGACAATTTCCCAATAATTATTAATTAACAATGCTTCATTATCCGGTAAAACATTTTTATCAAACAACCAACTAGAAAGTTTTTGTAAATATATGGGGCTTTCTATTGAGGCAAGAACCCATTCACTTGTTTCATCGCATCCGCGATCCCAAACCAGTTTATAGGACTTATACCCCAGTAATTTTCTTATATCCCGAACTCTTATATCAGGATGTCGAAGGTTGTTCATAATTTCTATTCATAACGTTAATTGTTAGCTTCGTTTGTGGGATATATTTGCGAAGCAGAACTTCATAAGAGGGGAAGATCCATGCGCGGATTGTTATGCTTTTTTAATCTTCTTGCTTTTTCGAAATATTGTTTAGCCTTTCTAGGCTTCCCCATAACCAAGTCTAGAAAGTGCCCCAGTTCATCGTTTGCTTCAACGGACTGAGGATTAATAGCCATAGCCTTGCGGTAGCATTTTTCAATTTCATTTAATTCCGTTCCATCAGCGTCATTTACTAATTGGAGAAGATCACCTCTTATAATCCATAGCTTTTCCGACTCTGGAAATTTTTTAAGCGCTTCAAAAGTCAGATCCATAGTCTCTTTAGTAGGCCCCACAGACTCATAGCTTCCAGGCCATCGCTTTTTCAATTCCGAAACGTATTCTTCTTCCATCACTAGACACACACTCCCGCATAAAGCCGCCCCTTATAACTGTCCAGCGCACCTAGTGCGCGGGTTGCAGCGCGTTGTTATGTATTTTAAGGTGTTTGGCCAATTGTCCAACGCTCCTCAGATATTTTTATTATTTTCTCTTCGTATTCATCTTCCCACTCTACCAGTGTACCTACCTCTTGAAAGCCATCTGGTATTTCGATATTAAAGTGCTTACTTGGACTTTTGCTCACAGGTAGCAGATTTTGCGTGTAACAAAAACTTTCGTAGTACTCTCGACTGAAAAACGCCGTAACTTCGCTGTGAAACATATGGGGAAAAGTCACTAATATTGCGACCCTGTAATAGTCTACCTCCTGAGACACTTTGGAATCAGAAAGGTGCTTCACCGCTTTCACAAGGCTTTGCAGCGCGCGTTTCTGTATTTCAAAATTCGTAGTAGGCGGACAAACTAATCGATCAATAACGGGGATTTTATAATTCCAATAATTCTGACCATCATAGTAAGGCTTACAATTTTCAAATTGATTGGCCCATAGATCTAGCGCCCTAAGCCGCCGCTCAACTCCCCTTATTTTTTCTTTAGGTCGATGTATAGATATTCTTCGCATATTTAATTACACATAACAATTGATTAAACGGCTAAGGCCGTATATTTACGGGCAGATTAATCCTACCCTTTTAAAAATACTAGATGCAGAAATCCTATTAATAATTCTCGCTAACCAAAAATATCCATCTGCCCATTCTTGTTTTCCTTCACCGGTATATTGAGGGGTTTGCGAAAGCGCGTGCAATCCAGTTCGCCGTAGCGGCGGCTTTTATCCAGGCCGTAGCGTTTTAAGCCTTTCATAAAACGCTGGCGAATCATGTCGGCCCATAAGCCTTCGCCGCGCATGCGGGTGGCGAAGTTTGCATCGTAATCTTTACCGCCACGCATATCGCGGATGCGATTCATCACGCGCTCGGCGCGTTCGGGAAAATGGGTTTGCAGCCATTCCTGAAACAGCGGGTTAATTTCCCAGGGCAAGCGCACGACTGTGTAACCTGCGGCGGTTGCGCCGGCATTGGCTGCTGCGCTCAATACCTTTTCAATTTCCTGTTCGGTAATAAATGGAATGATGGGCGCTACGCTCACCATGGTGGGAATACCGGCTTTGCTTAAACGCTCGATGGTTTGCAAGCGCCGTGTGGGCGATGCGGCGCGCGGCTCCAGAATTCTGGAAATGTTGTGATCCAGCGTGGTGATAGTAATGGCAGCAGCGGCGAGATTTTTTTGCGCCATAGCTTGCAGCAAATCTATATCGCGTTCGATCAGCGCCGATTTGGTAATCATGCCCACCGGGTGATCGCACTCATGAAATACTTCCAAACATTGACGCGTGATTTTTAACTCGCGTTCGCAGGGTTGGTAAGCATCGGTATTCACCCCAAAGGCTATGGGTGTGGGTTGATAATTTTTCTGTGCAAGCTCGCGCCGCAATAATTCAGCCGCATTGGTTTTGGCGTAGAGACGGGTTTCAAAATCCAGCCCCGGCGACAAGCCCAAATAGGCATGGGTTGGCCGCGCAAAACAGTAAATGCAACCGTGCTCGCAACCGCGATAAGGGTTGATGGACACACTAAAAGGGATATCCGGCGATTGATTGCGGCTAAGAATAGTTTTGGCCAGTTCGGGAGTGATGAAGGTCTTCAGCGCAGGATGGGTATCCGTTTCATCTTCATAAGGCTGCCAGCCATCATCCACCGTTTCAATCAGTTGGGTTTCATAGCGTCCGGCAATATTGGTAACAGCGCCACGCCCTTTATGGGCCTGGGGCTTGGCCGTTATCCATGGCTCGGGATCGACAAAGTCATGCTCATCAGCGGCCATGAATACACCTCAGAATGCTGTATATAAAAACAGTATTCTGAGCCGATAGAAATTCCCGTGCAATATTTTTTTAAATCCACCGCAACCTTTTTTGCACAGCCCCGTAAATCCCTCCGAACACATTCAGCAAGCTTATTCATCAAACACACTAATTAACTTAAGGAGGAATCAACCTATGCAATTCACGGTAAATAAAAATCATCTGAGCCTGGCGCTGGTGATCAGCTGTGTCGGTTTATTGAGTGCCTGCGGTAGCGACAATGATAAGAAAGACAGCGATTACAGTCCGATTCCCAGCAGCTCCAGCGCAGCGCAAAGCAGCAGTTCAAAAGCAGCCAGCTCCGTAGCATCCAGTGCTGCAGTGTCTAGCGCTGCACCTTCGAGCACCCCCGCTTCCAGTTCCAGCGCAGCTTCCAGCCTGGCAAGATTTACTCCGCCAGTGGCCTGGATTGATACCACCATCAATAATGCTGACGGCAATTACCTGGTAGCCAAAGGCGAAGTCCTGTTGGCTTTACCAGAAGACGCCAGCAACACCAGTTTTAAAGCACAATGGATTGGCCGCGACGGATTTGCGCTCTATACCTTTGCCAAGGACACCAACGGTGTATCCAACTGCGCCGGTAACTGCCTCGCAAATTGGCCGCCACTGCTGGCTGGCGCCAAAGACACCGCCAGCTTGCCCTATACGATTATCGAACGCAGCCTCGGCAATGGCGTGACTGCGCGCCAATGGGCCTACCAGGGTTTGCCGCTCTACTTCTTCAAAACGGATGCAGCCGCCGGCCAAACCACCGGCAAAGCCATTGCTAACTGGCAACTGGCGCGCCCGATTCCGGTCGCTACACAACCACATGCCACCAAGGGTGAATATTTGATCGGGAAAGGTTTTCTCGTTAACAGCCAGGGGATCGCTGATCAAAGCAAAGTGGGTTTCACCCTCTACACCTTTGCCAAGGACACAACCAACCAAAGCAATTGCGGCGCGACCTGCATTGCCAACTGGCCACCGCTTTACGCTGCGACCGAAGCGCAAACTGCCGGTGATTATTCCGTCGTAACTCGCAGCGATAACAGCAAGCAATGGGCTTACAAAGGCCAGCCGCTGTATTTCTACGCGGGTGATAGCGCCGCGGGCGAAATCAAAGGGGAAATTCCCAACTGGACGCTGGCAACTACCGCAGCGAGTTCCGCTGCCAGTTCAAGCACTGCTGCATCGGTTGCATCCAGCAGCTACGCCAGTTCCTCAACCGGCTACAGCTATTAAACAAAACGTGTACCAGCCTCATCCCCACCACTGGCAACAGTGGTGGATTTTTCCGGCATAGGTTTGGTAATGGATATTAAATCTATGCCCCCCAGAGCAATCACGGATGATGCTCTTTTTCTATAGCGACCTGACCAGCAATTACAAGTTATAGGCGTAATCCAAAAATACTTTACGCGTTGATGCAGAATTATTTGCCGATTCAAAATGCGCAAGGCGCAAAGATAAATTGTGTTTGCGCACCGGGCGGAAGGAAATATCCAGATCCCACTCCTCGCCAATTGCTTCGCCATTCACATCTTTATCAAACTGGTGATAGTGGGTTTCAATACGAAAGGGTGATGCACGCCAGAGCAATCCCACAGATGCATTGGTAATTGAAACTGTAACTTGCACCAAAGGTGGCGTTGCTCGCCGCCGGCATATCCAGGTTTTCCATGCGATGCGCGTACGCGGTCACGCGGGTATAGTCCCATTCATTCCATTCCAAATGGCTCAGGTGAGTATGCTGTTCATGATCGCCGTAATTTGCCGGTGGGCGCGGCGGGATAGTGCCATTGGGCAGTGGGCCACGACCGGGATAATTTTTATCGGCATCTTCACCAAAAATCCGATTGGCATTGCCGATGTAGCTGTAAGTGAAACGCGAATTACTCGCCAGTTTGTATTGGCTAAACAGCGCATCAAAGGTTTGTTCGTTTTGCCAAAAACCATTGCCACCCACAAAGCGTTGATTGTCTATATTGATACGCTGGCGCCCAAGGCGAACTAAAAACTGATCGCTATCAAGCGCTACAAATGCCTGGTTAAACTCCGTGCCGGGTGGATCTTGCAACAGCGGTTGGCCATTGAGGCGTACGCCATCGCTATGGTCATCTTTAAATGTGCTGCCCACCGAATCCACTTCTACAAAAGTGCCCAGCCAATCATTCCAGTGTGAGTTGAGATTGCCGCGCACTAATAATGATGCTGACTGGCCGCTATTTGCCGCATCCACATTGGCGTAGCGCGCGCGGCTACCCCAATCCCATTCATGTTTTATTTCTGCTTGTGCATCCACCACCAACATACTGCTGATTAATGCCGGTAAGAATATTTGTTTCATTGATAGTGCCAAC
>JAGKWY010000186.1 GCA_021151625.1 Gammaproteobacteria bacterium
AGAAACCAACACACCGTTTTGACGGCTTGCCACTTCACCTTCTTTTACCGGGCCGTAGTGGTCAAAAATACTGGTCATGATGCCGGAACCGGAAGTCATAGTCAGGAACTGGCCACGGAAACCAATCAAACCGCGTGATGGGCAGAGGAACTCCAGCTTGATGCGGCCCTTGCCATCCGGCTCCATGTTGGTCAACTCGCCTTTACGCAGGCCGAGCTCTTCCATCACTTTACCCTGGTGCTCTTCTTCAACGTCGATCACCACTTGCTCGAACGGCTCGTGCACTTCGCCATCCACAATTTTCTTCACTACTTCAGGGCGTGATACACCCAGCTCATAGCCTTCGCGACGCATATTTTCGATCAATACCGACAGGTGCAATTCACCGCGGCCAGATACGATAAATTTATCCGGAGAATCACCTTGCTGAACGCGCAGAGCAACGTTGGCAATCAATTCCTGATCCAGGCGATCTTTGATGTTGCGGCTGGTCACGTACTTGCCTTCTTTACCGGCAAATGGCGAATCATTTACCTGGAAGGTCATGCTTACAGTTGGCTCGTCGATCGACAATGCCGGCAGAGCTTCGATGCAGTCAGGGCTGCACAGGGTGTCGGAAATACCGAGCTTGTCTACACCGGTGATACACACGATATCGCCCGCATAAGCTTTGTCGGTTTCAACACGCTGCAGGCCGTGGTAGCCCATCACTTGCAATACTTTGGCTTTACGGGTATTGCCTTCATGGTCAACCACCACGATTTGCTGGTTCGGTGACAAGCTGCCACGCGTGATGCGGCCAATACCGATAACACCTACATAGCTGCTGTAGTCCAGTGCAGAGATTTGCATCTGGAAGGGGCCATCAAGGTCAACTTGCGGCGGCTTCACTTTGTCGACAATCATCTGGAACAACGGGGTCATATCTTCAGCGATATTGTCCACGTCGAGGCCGGCAACACCATTCAATGCAGAGGCATAAACAACGGGGAAGTCGAGTTGTTCGTCGGTCGCACCAAGGCGATCAAACAGATCGAATACTTGATCGATTACCCACTCAGGGCGAGCGCCCGGGCGGTCAATCTTGTTGATTACTACAATCGGGTTTAAGCCTTGTTCGAAGGCTTTGGAGGTTACGAAACGAGTTTGTGGCATGGGGCCGCCAACGGCGTCCACGATCAGCAATACCGAGTCTACCATCGACAGAACACGCTCTACCTCACCACCGAAGTCGGCGTGGCCGGGGGTGTCCACGATGTTAATACGGTAGTCATTCCACTTAATGGCGGTGTTTTTCGCCAGGATGGTAATACCGCGCTCACGTTCCTGATCGTTACTGTCCATGATCAGGTCGCCGGTGTCATCGCGACGATCCAGGGTGCCGGATTGGCGCAACAACTGGTCAACCATAGAGGTTTTACCGTGGTCAACGTGGGCGATAATCGCGATATTGCGCAGTTTTTCGATAGCTGATTGATCTGTCACTTGGGGTTTCTCTTGGGTGTGCGCCTATACAAAGGCAAAGGGGATGCGTAAAAAGGCGCGCATTATACCTATCTGGCTGTGACGGGGATATGTCTAGCGCGCATCTAATTGGTGAAAATTTAAGCTGGCCGCGTGCTTTTTTCATGTGTATACTTTTTGTATATACAAACAAAGAGGTGACAATATGACCCTTGCCCGTGTTTTTCAATCCGGAAATAGCCAGGCCATCCGGTTGCCAAAAGAGTTTCGCTTTGACGTGGACGAAGTGGAGATTTTCCGGCGCGGCGATGAAATCGTGCTGCGCGCTGTTACTCCAAATGGCGCCGCTATTTTTGATGCATTAACCAAGCTGCCATCCGACTTTATGGAGCAAGGTAGGGAAGATACACCGCCGCAGGACAGAGAAAGTTTCTAAAAGGATTTTTTATGAGTGCCCGCTTTTTACTCGATACCAATATCTGCATTTACATCGCCAAATATAACCCGCCTTCCGTGCGCGAACGCTTCCAGCAATATTCTGCCAATCAATTAGCTATGTCTGTGATTACACTTGGCGAATTGCGCTTCGGCGCTGAAAAAAGCCATTCCAAAGAACGCGCAATGGCCGTCATCGATGAGCTTGCCAAGCTGATCACCATTGCAGACCTTTCCGAAAACACAGCAGACCACTACGGCGATATTCGCGCATCGCTCCAAAAAACCGGCCAAATGATTGGTAATAATGATTTATGGATTGCAGCCCATGCGCGTTCGCAGGAATGGACTCTGGTTACTAATAATGAAAAGGAATTTTTGCGTGTGGATGGGCTGAAGGTGGAGAATTGGGTGTAGCGAAATTGCTACACCCAGCGTTTCTCTAAATCGCACAAGCACTCTTGGGTTCAGGGCGATAAACACCCACATTCAAATGCCCGGCATCTTTTAAATTCGCCGCATGCAACTGGCTCATCACACCTTTCTGGCAATACAAATAATATTGTTTACTCATATCCAGATTGGCGAATTGGTTGTTGAGCGAGTAGAAGGGAATTACTTTAATTTCAATTCCGCTTAGGTTTAACGGATTTTTTTCTTGTTCATCAGGATGGCGGATATCAATAACAATTTGACCGGGGTTGATATCCCCTACAACTGGCACAGATAAATCTGCATCGAGCTCATCGACAATCTCATCGATATTTTGCGCACGACGCTCTTCGATCGCGCGTTCCAGCACTGAAAAATCAAACATATTTTCGGCGCGTTCAATTTTATGCATGCGCGCTTTGGTGGTAGGGTTTACCGAAATCACGCCGCAGTATTCCGGCATGCTCGCCGCAAAACTTTCAGTGCCGATTTTGCGCGATAAGTCGATGATGTCGCCCTTGTCCATAGTAGCGAGCGGGCGCAACACCAGGGTATCAATTACGCGATCAATTGCGCCCAAATTAATTAACGTTTGGCTGGAAACCTGGGCCACGCTTTCACCAGTGACCAGCGCTGGAATCTCCAGGGATTCCGCCACTTTTTCGGCGGCGCGCAGCATCATGCGCTTAAGGATTACACCCATGTAGGGGTTATCCACTTTTTCCAGAATTTCTTTTACAACGTCTTCAAAGGGAACAGTGACAAATTTTACACGATGACTTGCGCCATATTTATTCCACAAATAGTAGGCAACTTCTTTCACGCCGATTTCATGGGCGCGACCACCGAGATTAAAAAAGCAATAGTGCGCGCGCAGGCCGCGTTTGATGCACAGATAAGTGGAAACAGTCGAGTCGAATCCGCCGGAAATTAATGACAGAACCGGATCTTGTGCCCCGAGTGGAAAACCACCCAGGCCCTGGGTTTTGCTGGTAAGCACCCAGAGGCGGCCGTCTTTAATTTCGAGCGGAACGATGATGTCCGGCTTATGCAGGCTTACGCCTTTGGCTTCCGAGTTGTGCAGCAAACCGCCACCGACATATTGCTCCACCTGTACTGAGCTGAATTCGTGTTTGCCCACACGCTTGGCACGCACACAGAAAGTTTTGCCGGCCAGCTGATCACGCCAGTGACGCAAGGTATTTTGGAAAATTGAATCCAGATCGCCCAACGGATAATCGTGAATCAGTGCGAAGTTGGCGATTCCTGGTGTGCGTGCCAGTACATCGGCAACTTGCGCGGTCACTTGGGTATCTGCTTCCGGGCAGCGGATTTCGATTTTCTCCCAATCGCGTTGCACATCTATGGCCACCCCGACATTAGCCAGCAATACACGCAGGTTATCGCGCAGTTGCTTGATGAACTTTTTGCGCACAGGTGGGCTTTTGATGATGATCTCGGGGAAGACTTTGACAATGAAATGCATAACTGGAGGTGCCTGGGAGTGTAGGTGACTGGAGCCACCTGTTGAAAAGGTGGCGATTATAAACCAGCACGCCCCTGTCGTGGCGCCAATTCAATTACTGGTCAAATTCTGGTCATCACTTCATTCCTGACCAATACTTGTACAACTGTGCCACGCTCACCTAAGAATCCATGTACACGGAGGCCATTATGTTATTGCGGAACATCAAAATCGGACAGCGTCTCACCATTGCATTTGGGTTGTTAGCGTTAATTATCTTGC
>JAGKWY010000187.1 GCA_021151625.1 Gammaproteobacteria bacterium
CGTAGTCTTCGCTTACGCGAGACGCGCGCTCCAGCAGGCGAGAGTGCAGATAAAATACGTCCCCTGGGTAAGCTTCGCGGCCCGGTGGACGACGCAGCAGCAGGGAGATTTGACGGTAAGCCCAAGCTTGCTTGGTCAAGTCATCATAAATAATCAGGGCATCTTGGCCGCGATCGCGGAAGTATTCACCCATAGTACAACCGGTGAATGCTGCCAGGAATTGCATTGCTGCAGGATCAGACGCAGTCGCTGCAATCACAACTGTGTGATCCATAGCGCCGTGCTCTTCCAGCTTGCGCACAACGCTCGCCACAGAAGAAGCTTTTTGCCCGATCGCTACATAAATACACTTAATGCCAGAACCTTTTTGGTTGATGATGGCATCCACAGCGATAGCGGTTTTACCGATTTGACGGTCGCCGATAATCAGCTCGCGCTGGCCACGGCCAATAGGAACCATCGCATCGATTGCTTTCAAACCGATTTGTACTGGTTGGTCTACCGACTTACGCCAAATTACACCCGGTGCAATTTTCTCAACTGCGTCGGTCATTTTGGTGTTCAGTGGACCTTTACCGTCGATTGGATTACCCAGTGCGTCAACTACACGACCCAGCAACTCCGGACCAACAGGTACTTCAAGGATACGGCCAGTACACTTACATTTTTGGCCTTCGGCCACACCGCGGTAGTCACCCAGGATTACAGCACCCACGGAGTCGCGCTCCAGGTTCAGTGCCATACCGTAGATACCGCCTTCAAATTCAATCATCTCACCGTACATAACATCGGCGAGACCGTGAATACGAATAATACCGTCGGTTACGGAAACCACAGTACCTTCGTTTTGTGCTTCTGTTGAAAACTCAAGGCCAGCGATGCGCTGCTTGATGATTTCACTGATTTCAGAAGGATTCAGTTGCTGCATGCTCTGTTCCTCAACCCTAAAATTAGGATTTCATTGCTTCGGCGAGCTTCGCCAAGCGACCACGGACTGAACCGTCGATAACCATATCGCCAGTGGAGATAACAATCCCACCAAGCAGGTTCTTATCTACCGAACCTTGCACACTGACTTTACGATCCAGTTTGGCGCTCAGGGCCTGAGCCAATTTGTTAATCAAGTCAACTGGCAACTCGTAAGCTGCAGTTACCTCGACATCAATAGTTTTTTCTTGCTGCGCTTTCAGCTTGGCAAACAGCTCTTTCACGTAGGGAAGAAGTGCCAAACGTTTGTTGCTTGCAAGGGTGTGGATGAAATTCTTTTGACTCTCATCCAGTTGTTCACCACAAACCTGTACAAACACGGAAGCTTTCTGCTGTGCCGACAAACCAGATGCGCTTAACGCTTTTTTCACCTGATCTTGTCCGGCAACGGCGGCTGAAACTTCCAGAGCTTCAAACCATGACTGCAATTTGTTGGCAGCCAGGGCGAACTCGAATGCTGCTTTGGCGTAAGGTCTAGCCAGGGTAGTGAGTTCAGCCATATCTACCTCTCTTACAGCTGCGCAGCGAGTTTGTTTACCAACTCGTTGTGAGCGTTTTGATCGATAGAAGATTCCAGAATCTTTTCTGCACCCGCCAATGCCAAGGTAACCACTTTCGCACGCAATTCTTCACGCGCGCGGGCAGTTGCCTGATCAATTTCAGCCTGGGCAGCGGCTTTCACACGATCCGCCTCAACACGTGCTTTCTCTTTTGCTTCTTCAACAATTTCGATAGCACGCTTGTTTGCCTGATCAATGATCGCAGCAGCTTCTTTCTTCGCAGAAGTGAGTTGCTCAACCACTTTTTGTTTAGCCAGTTCGAGATCTTTTTCAGCTTTATCGGCAGCCTGAAGACCATCAGCTATACGCTTGGTACGCTCAGCCATTGCCGCAACAATGGGTGGCCATACAAAGCGATGTGTCAGATAAATGAAGATGACAAACGCCACCATCTGACCGATAAGAGTTGCATTAAGATTCACGATTAAATGCCTTTTGTTAAAGGGATGTAAATCGCAACAAGACCGCTAAAAAAATTAAGCGCCAGTTGCGAACAGGATGTACATACCGATACCAACACCGATCATTGGTACCGCGTCAACCAGACCCATAACAACGAAGAATTGAGTACGCAGCATCGGGATCAGTTCTGGTTGACGAGCGCCGCCTTCCAGGAACTTGCCACCGAGAATACCTACACCAATCGCAGCACCTACAGCGCCCAGACCAATTACCAGTGCACCTGCCAAATAAATCAAAGCTTGAGCTTCAGTCACCACAGTGTTTTCTCCTACATAAGTTGATAAATGAAAAAAATAAAACAAATTACAAAGAACAAATTACAAAACGGGTTGGATGAGCGCTTAGTGCTGCTCATCCGTCTGGTAAGCCATGCTCATGTACACGATGGTCAGCGACATGAAGATCAGTGCTTGCAAGAAAATAATCAGGATGTGGAACAGCGCCCAGATCACCTGGATCACACCGGCAACACCGGCGAACACAATGCCAGCGCCGTAAAGGATGGCCACCAGGATAAAGATAATTTCACCGGCGTAGAGGTTGCCGAATAGACGCAGGCCGAGAGACACAGGCTTGGCAATCAAACCGGGCAGTTCAAGTACCAGGTTTACCGGGATAAACAAGGTTTGCACAATCGGATTGCTGCTGCTGAAAGGATGCAAGGTCAGCTCTTTGAGGAAACCCAGCAAACCTTTTTGGGTAATGCTGAACCAGAGGATGAGAATAAATACACAGAAAGCCATACCCAGGGTGATGTTTGGATCGGTAGAAGGTACAACTTTGAAGAATACGGCATGAGGATCAGCGCCGAGGGAAACACCAACCAACTTGGCAATTTCAGGTAACAGGTCGATGGCAATCAGGTCCATCGCGTTCATGAAGAAGACCCACACAAAAACGGTCAGGGCCATAGGCGCGATCATGGAGTTTTTGTAAGGGAACATGCTTTTCACGTTGCCTTCCACAAACTCTACCGCCGCTTCAACCGCATTTTGCATACCGGTTGGAACATCGCTGGTTACTTTTTTAGCGACGCTGCGGAAAATCAGGAAAAACACTGTTGCCAATACTACTGACCAGCCCAGGGTATCCACATGGAAAGCCCAGAAACCCATTTGCGCTGCTTCAGCGGTATCATGCGCAAAACCCCAGGTACCGTCGGGGAGTTGACCGTAAGTCAGGTTAGTAAGGTGGTGTTTAATATACTCGGAGGATGTTATTGCTTCATGCTCGGCGGCTGACATCGTTAAGTTCCAAAATTAAAGTTGAAAAAGCTTCCGGCCGGGTCGCAGTTATCTTGCAATCCAATAAATGGGCAGATAACTAGTGGCGACGCACCAGCGGGTAAATCCAGGCAAGTACCTGAATCATCACATAAGCCAGGATCATGGTTGCGGCGTAAGCGGCTTCTTTGAGAAACCCAATCAGCTTAAAGGCCAGCAAAAACATCAAGGCTGTGATTACAAATTTTCCAAGCTCGCCAGTGTAAAAAGCCGCGAGCATTTTTTGGGGTGGTGCGCCCAATTGAGGACGAAACACCACCAGCGCCAGCCATAAGTTGGCTGTCACACCAATAATTCCACCGATGAATATTGAAACTGCGATCGGATGACTGATCGCCAGACCAGTAGCAGCAGCAACCAGGGTCAATACCAACTGGGCGGCTACTGTTCGGAGAGCTAAACCACGCCCCTTGAGATAACGAGACATGTGCTTGAGACCCCCAATTTTTTGCGGCGGCATTCTGTCACAAAAGACAGCTTATTACCATTGGTAACATTCTTATGCCCGGCACGCTCAAATGTGGCGCATTATAGAGATTAAGCCCCCCAGCAGCAACCATCGGGCTAGCACCAAACTCAAAAACTGACTAGTAAATTTGCTGTAAATTTAGGCGTTTTTTAACGCCTTACTGCCGCTTGTGGTTTGGCCTTGCGAATACAACTAGATGTAGAGAAAAGGCATC
>JAGKWY010000188.1 GCA_021151625.1 Gammaproteobacteria bacterium
AATGTCTGGTTAACGCGCAGTGTCCCGCCCGGTTCCAGCATTACCCAAGCCAGTTCCCGTCAACAGGTGCCACAGGAGGCCGATGTATGAGTATTAATGTGTATTTTGGCCGGGTGGTTAAGCAATTGCGCGATACCCGGCGTTTATCGCAAGAGGCGCTGGCAGAGCGTGCGGATTTAAACCGCACTTATCTGGGTGAAGTGGAGCGTGGTGTGGCTATTCCTTCGCTGGCCACCATCGCCAAAATCGCCACTGCATTTAATCTTTCTACATCAGATTTAATTGCACGCAGTGAGCTGCTACTTAATAACGAAGCGCAAACCGCAGAGCTGGCAAGTGTTGAGTAATCAACACTTGCACGTATCACTCCATTTAAATTTTTAATTTTTTTAAACGTTATTACTGGCAATTATCTTGCCGGGACGGGGTGACGCTTTTTTATTCTTTTGCTGACGGCTATAGCAGGTTGTTCGCCTCTTAGATCAATGCGATCTTAGCTTAGTGCGATTTCTTCTAACTAATTTTACTATTTTTACCTGCTTTTTATTTTCAGTTTTCTTTCTTGTGAAATATTCCTGATTTTATTTTTTGATTTCTTATTTAAAGGAGTTCGGCATGTCTACCGAAAATGAAGTCCAGTTAGCGCTTGGTGATAACGCAGCGCGCCAGCTTGCCAATGCGACCAAAACTACGCCGCAGTTATCGACCATTACCCCGCGCTGGTTGGTTCACTTTCTGCAATGGGTGCCGGTAGAAGCGGGTATTTTCCGTTTGAACCGCGTGAAAAACCCGACCCGCGTGACCGTGACTTGTTCACAGCGCGATGAATCTGAAATCAAACCGACTTTTGTTGATTACGAAGATAAACCGCGCGAGTATTTTTTAAATGCAGTAACCAGTGTGGTGGATGTGCATACCCGCGTATCAGATTTGTACAACAGCCCGCACGATCAAATCAAAGAGCAGTTGCGTCTGACCATTGAAACCATTAAAGAGCGTCAGGAAAGCGAATTGATCAACAATCCCGAATATGGTTTGTTGGCGAACGTGGATGAAACACAGCGTATTTCTACCCTCACAGGTGCACCAACACCGGATGATATGGATGAGCTGCTGGTCAAAGTATGGAAAGAACCCGGCTTTTTCCTCGCACACCCATTAGCGATTGCTGCGTTTGGTCGCGAATGTACCCGTCGCGGTGTACCACCACCAACCGTGAGCCTGTTTGGTTCGCAATTTATTACCTGGCGCGGCGTGCCGTTAATTCCCTCCGACAAATTGCCGATTGATGAAGATGGAAAAACCAAAATTTTATTGATCCGTGTTGGCGACAAGCGCCAGGGCGTTATTGGTTTGTACCAACCTGGTTTAGCAGGTCAACAAAGCCCGGGTTTATCTGTGCGCTTTATGGGCATTGGCCGCAATGCCATCGCCTCTTATTTGATTTCACTTTACTGCTCCCTGGCGATTTTGACAGAAGATGCGGTAGCAGTGTTGGAAGATGTTGATGTGGGTAAGTATCACGAGTATCCAGATACTTATAAGCAATAATTTCCAGAATCCGGATTCTGTGCGTGGATTAGGGGCAGGTGAGCACATCTGCCCTCGATCTAAAAGATATTTTGAAAATCGTTTTTCAATTTTTAAATCCTTTTTAAAAGTATCCAGAAATAATTCTGAGAATTGCTTATGAGTGAATATCAAGGATCATCGCCCGCATCATCGCAAGGGCTTCCACAGGCGGATGGTTTACCTAATCTGGAAAATCTTGCGGCTTTGGCCAATGAAATGTTCCAGTCACTGCCAAATGCTGCTCCATTCTTTGCAGGCATTTCCGGCTTGCAAGCGGCGCCTGCAACGCTGTCTGCAGCTAACCCTACCGCGCGGCCACAAGCGGGAGTAACCGCTGCACCGCCACCGGTGACCAGCCCTGCGGCAGAACGCCAGGCGTCGGCAGCGCCAACTTATTACTTTGCGGAAAATGCCAATCAATATCCCTTGGCTAATATTCAAATCGATCAACTGGCTACCCAGGTTTCGCCTCAGGCATTTGGTTTACCAGGTGAGGCGGATTTGCGTGAGCTGTTGGGGGAGAATCGTTTTGTAACTCAACCGCAGGTTTCTGTGGTAAAACCTGCAGCGCCGGATTTACACGTGCCCCATGCACTTGAATCACGCGTTGGTGATTACCATCAGCCACCAGCAGCGGGGAGTGACCGCGTTGCTCCGCAATCACATCACCTGCCGGGTGAAAAAGATGTGCAGCAATTGCTGGCTGCAGAATTCAGGTTTACCCGTTTTGATGCACCGGCATCCGCTGCAACACCGGCAGCTGATTCGCGGTTTTATTTTCTCGATTCCGGTGCACAACCGGTATTTGGCAACTCACCGAAAACCAATGTGTTTGCTGCGGAGTTGCAGGGCTTTGATGTAAACGCCATTCGTCGAGATTTCCCCATTTTGGCGGAGCGCGTTAACGGCAAGCCGCTGGTGTGGTTTGATAACGCGGCGACAACACAAAAGCCCAAAACAGTGATTGATCGCGTCAGTTATTTTTACGAACACGAAAATTCCAATATTCACCGTGCTGCCCATGAATTGGCCGCACGCGCTACCGATGCTTACGAAGGTGCGCGCAACAAGGTGGCAAAATTTATTGGCGCCAGATCGGCGGACGATATTATTTTTGTGCGCGGTGCCACTGAAGGTATTAACTTGCTGGCCAATACCTTTGGCAAGCAGCGCGTAGGCGAGGGTGATGAAATTATTGTGTCGCAACTCGAACATCATGCGAATATTGTGCCCTGGTATTTATTGGCGCAGCGTGTAGGTGCAAAAATCCGTGTGATTCCAGTGGATGACAGCGGCCAAATTTTGCTGGATGAATATCGCAAACTC
Organism: Gammaproteobacteria bacterium; assembly: GCA_021151625.1. Classification (GTDB taxonomy): domain Bacteria; phylum Pseudomonadota; class Gammaproteobacteria; order Pseudomonadales; family Cellvibrionaceae; genus Cellvibrio. The sequence continues at coordinate 2,899 of JAGKWY010000188.1, forward strand.
ATCAACAACCGCACCAAAATTATTTCGGTGACGCAAGTTTCCAATGCCCTGGGTACGGTTACGCCCATCAAGGAAATTATCGATATCGCCCATAGCTTTGGTGTGCCGGTGATTGTCGATGGCGCCCAGTCGGTGTCACATATGCGTGTGAATGTGCAGGCGCTGGATGCGGATTTCTTTGTGTTCTCTGGCCACAAGATTTTTGGTCCAACCGGAATTGGTGTGGTTTACGGTAAAGCAGAGCATCTGCAAAAAATGGAGCCCTGGCAGGGCGGCGGCAATATGATTGCCGATGTGACTTTTGAGCGAGTGGTATTCCAGGGCGCGCCCAATCGTTTCGAGGCGGGTACTGGCAATATTGCCGATGCCGTAGGTTTGGGGGCGGCGCTGGATTATGTGGAGCGTGTGGGTATCGAGCGCATCGCCCGTTATGAGCACGACCTTCTGGACTATGCCACCCATCGCCTGCAACCCATTCCCGGCGTGCGTGTCATTGGTACCGCGGCCGACAAGGCGAGCGTGTTGTCGTTCACCCTGGCGGGTTATAAAACCGAAGAGGTGGGCATAGAGTTAAATCGCGAAGGTATTGCCGTTCGCTCAGGCCACCACTGCGCCCAGCCCATCTTGCGCCGCTTTGGTGTGGAAACCACCGTACGCCCTAGCTTTGCGTTTTATAACACCTGCGAAGAGATTGATCTGTTTATATCGGTGATTAATCGCTTGGCGCAGGCCAGGCGCAATTAGGTTAGTTAGTTGGTTATCGCGAAAAGCTCTGGCTTGATACTGAGCCAGGGCTTTTTCCTTTGTTTAAGTACCTCGGCGGGTCTGGCCGATAAGTGGTCTTTATGTTTGTTTTTTGTTCATTTTGGTGTTGGGGAATCTCAGCTTGAATTCTAGTGGCATGAGTATTTGAAAGTGCTACCATGCGTGCCTGCTTTAATCTATGAAGCGGTATTTTCCCAGCCAAGACAATAAACAGAGGTATCCTCGTGGCCAAGCAATTAATGATTTACGACAACATTCAACCACTGTCATCTGAGGTTCATCGCAACTGGGCGGTGCAGATACCCTGGCGTTATGTATTGATGAGGCAAGTAGCACGGTTATCAAAGATGGCAGCAAAGGTCGTCGCTTGTTTGAAGAAAATGGTGAGCAATCATCGCATCTCAAGGAAGTTGTTGAGTTCCTGAAGGATTATCAATATCGCGCCGAAATGACCAAGGTATTCACAAAACGTTTGCACGAATTAAATTTACTTGAGCCTATGCAAGCCAATATCACGTTTAAAGGCCGCGAAGATTCCAATATGAATCTGATGGGCTTCTATGTGGTCAAACGTGAAAAATTGAAGGCATTAAGTGATGCGGATGCATTGGATTTGTTTAAGAAGGATGGATTGGAGTTGATATACAGCCACATTCAGTCATTATCGAATCTGAATGATTTGATCAATAAAAAATCCGAGCGTCTTGAAACTAGCAAATAGTAGCGTTAGCCATTCAAAATTGTGCGCAAATATTTTGGCCGGGATTATCAATCCCGGCTTTTTCATTTTGTGCAAATGAAATTTTTCAGGCGCTATGCCTTCAGGTGTTAGCGAGTATTTCGTTGGCGGGCTGCCAGTTGTTTAACTTTTCGCTCAGCACTGGAAAACGCATCACGTACAGCAACATGGATAGATTCATCGTCTTGGGTGATGGCAACAGGGTGGCCTTTGATATCCAGTTCAATAGAAGCTCTGAATTGTTTACCTTTGTGTTTGTGGTTGTGGGGGATGTCGAGTACTACGCGGCTATGAACTATTTGGTCGGTGTAGCGATTGAGCTTTTCCAGCTTCTTGGTAATGATTTCGTTGAGTGCAGCAGAAGAATCCAAATCACGATATACAACGTCGACAGCAGGTTTCATCATAAAG
>JAGKWY010000189.1 GCA_021151625.1 Gammaproteobacteria bacterium
GATATGAGACTGTTCCTGAAATTGCGCGACCAGCGCTTAAGTGAAGTCTGGAGCTACGTCTGGTACCCGGACGCAATTTAATATGACGCAAATGCACTCGCCTGTTCCCCCGGTCAACCGCCCTGTGGCTGACCTCAGCTCGGTTCCTCTGGATGCCATACGGATTCCAGCCAAATCCCTGCGCCGCTATATTTATGTGATTCTGAGCGTGATCACCGCTGTCAGCGGTGTTTACATCATGTTCGATATCTTGCGCGCTAATGACCTGACTGCACTGGAAGCAGTGATTCTGGTGCTATTCGGGATCAGCTTTACCTGGCTGAGCCTGGCGTTCTGGAGCGGCCTGTTTGGCTTTGTATTGCAGATGCTGCGCATTGATCCCCTCACCCTTAAATCCACCAAAGGGCTGCTGGAAGACCAATCGCCCATTACCACCCGCACTGCGGTGGTGATGCCCGTGTACAACGAAGATACCCACCGTGTTATCGCCGGATTTGAAGCCACGCTTCGCTCGCTTGAAAAGACCGGCGAAATGGCCAATTTTGATTTCTTCCTGCTTAGCGATACCACCAACCTCACCATTGCCCAGGCCGAGCGCGATGCCTGGCAGCAGTTACAAGAGCGCTTGGGCGAGTTGGGCAAGCAAGCGTTTTACCGCCGCCGCGAGAAAAATATCAGCCGCAAAGTCGGCAACCTCGCCGAGTTTTGCCAGCGCTGGGGCGCCAACTACGAACACCTGCTGGTGCTGGATGCAGACTCCATCATGACCGGCGAGTGCCTGGTGAAAATGGTGCGGGCGATGCAAGCCAATCCGCGTACCGGGCTGATCCAGACTATTCCGATTCCTGTGCGCCAAACCACGTTCTTTGGCCGTTTCGTACAGTTTGCTGCGGTGCTCTACAGCCCCATGCTCGCGACGGGCATTGCCTTTTGGCAAACCGATGCCGCTAACTACTGGGGCCACAACGCCATTATCCGTATGCGCGCATTTATGGATCATTGCGGATTGCCGACCCTGCCCGGCAAAGCACCTTTCGGCGGCGACATCCTGAGTCACGACTTCGTAGAAGCTGCGCTACTGCGCCGCGCCGGTTGGGATGTGTTCCTGCTTTCGGATTTGGAAGGCAGCTATGAGGAAGTGCCCTGTAATATTATCGATTATGCCAAACGCGACCGCCGCTGGGTGCAGGGGAACATTCAGCATCTGGGCATTCTGGGCTTGAATGGGTTGCATCCGATCAGCCGTATGCATTTTTTGCTTGGCGCCACTGCCTATATCACTTCACTGATCTGGTTGTTAATGTTGGTATTGAGCACCGCCGACGCAGTGGTACGTGCAATTAATTCCAATGTGTATTTCACTGAAACTTATCAGCTGTATCCCAATTGGCCAATCGCGAAAACCGAGCTGATTATTGCACTGATTCTGCTAACCACTGCACTATTGATGGGCCCTAAATTCCTCGGCGTAGTGGTTGCGCTCTTTCATCGTCGCAAACAATTTGGTGGTGGATTTGCAATCATTAAAGGCGCTGTAGTTGAAACCATTTTTGCCGTATTAATCGCTCCAATCATGATGGTGTATCACGCCTACTTCGTTATTTCTGTACTGCTTGGCTTTAAGGTGAACTGGGATTCGCAAGACCGTGAGGGGCGCCTGCTTCCCTGGGGCGAATGTATTGCGCGCACGTCCAAGATGACTACCGCCGCAATTATCTGGGGCCTGGTAACCTATAAATATGCTCCGGTTTTTTTCTGGTGGTTGATTCCGGTAATTACCGGTTTGATCCTGGGAGCTGCACTGGTACGTTATTCCTCCAGCCTGGATTTGGGCCGCAGCATGCGCAACCATAAGGTTCTGCTCTGCCCCAGCGAAGCGATTGATGATCCGGTTTTAATTCACCTGGATGAACTACTCGCGGTAGAACACCCCAAGTTGGAAACACCGGCACCAATCCCCGCACTTCCCGCGGATAACTGGTTGGATATGCCACACGGCGATCTGGACGAATTCCGCCCGATTAAACGCTAGCGAATCAGTTTGAAACTCTTACTGAAAAATAAATTGTTACCAAATAAAACGGAGCGCAAATGCGCTCCGTTTTATTTTCAGCACCAGCTTCTTTATGTGATTAAGGCAACTGATCCAGATACTGGCGATGTTTGGTAGAAAATTCGTAATGGTTAAATTTGTCCCAATTGATTGACCAGGTCATCAGGCCACGCAAATTACTCCAGGCCTGAGCAGGTTGATAGGTTGTACAACCCTGCGCTTTGATTAAACAATTCATCGCCGTGTGCACATCCGCCACACTGGTAAACCCACCACCCGCATTCACGTTTGCGGGCAATCCAATCAATACCTGATCCTGACGCAAGGCAGGGAAAGTTAAATTAGTACCCGCGACTTTAAAGCCGGTTAACAACATATCAATTAGTGCGATATGGAAATCCGCCCCGCCCATGGTGTGATATTTATTGTCAGTACCGGTAATCGCGCCCGAGTTGTAATTTTGCACCTGCAGCCAATCAAGCTGCTCGCGCAATGCATAAATCACCGGCAAATAAGCACCCGCGCGCGTATCACAACTAATGCAGGTGCCACCATAGAAGCTATAACCCAGCTGCACAAAGAACGTTTCCGGGGCCATAGTGAGCACAAATTTATCGCCATAATGACTGGTTAAATCTTTCAACGCGCCAATTAAATTGACAATGACTGGTGTCGTTGGATTGCGGAAATCATTATCGCCCGAATTTAAAAATAGCGAGTGACCTTCAAAATCCACATCCAATCCATCGAAACCATATTCATCGATAATGGCTTTCATCGAATTTACAAAATTTGCTCGCGCTGCTGCCGTAGGTAATTGCACCTGACCATTAGCGCCACCAATACTGATAATGATCTTTTTGCCTGCCGCCTGTTTTGCTTTGATCGCCGCTTTAAATGCAGCAGGATCAAATGCGGCATCCAGCACAAAGCCAATTTCACCTGGTGCACGCCCGGTAGGTTCGGCAAAAGAAATATTAATCGCATCAAACGCTTCGGATACCTGATCCAGTGAAATCACACCCGAACCATTATTAAAGTTATGCCAGTAACCGGAAATAATACGGTAGCGGCTTGTACCCAGACTCGATGAAGTTGAACTCACCGAAGAGCGAGATGAACTGCCCATCACACTTGATGCAACCACCGAAGAGGATGCACTTGCGCAGACGCGCACCAACTCCCAAGCCATTTGCCAGTGCGCACCCGTGCCCGGCGCATAGGCCCAATCGGCACTTGAGCTGCACCAACCCGCTACGGTGCAGCGATATTCATTGCCCGCATTTTTTACCAACTGTCCCAGCGCATAACTGGTACCGGCAACATATTGTGGCGATGCACAATTACCTGCAATTACCGAACTGGATGAAGCGCTCGAAACAATCGAACTGCTGGAGCGTAAACTTGATGACAAACTGGTAGATGAAACCCTTGATGAGAGCGTTGCCGACGAGCGCGATGACGAAGGCACCACTGAATTAATCGATGAAGAAGTAACCCCATCGCACACACCTAACAACGTCCACTCCTGCCACTGGCCGGAATAATTTGCAGGGTTCTTCCCCTGTGACCACCAATTGGCTTTATAAGCCTTACCCGCTTCCTGTACCTGGCTGCCGCCCGCGTAAGCAGTCGTACTGTTCCATGGTGGAATGCCCGCACAATTAATCGCATAACTCGCAAAAGATGCAAACAACAGGCAAAGGCCTGCAATGGTCGATAGATATTTTTTCACTGGTCTGTCCTCGCTAGAATTTTGGCAAATAGAAACCCGCAGGCGCGCATGGCCTGAATGGGACTAAGGTGGTAACTCAACTGCCAACGAACCTGAATGCGTCGCACATCAACGCAGGACTACACAAGTCGCTTGTTCTCTAGAGAG
>JAGKWY010000096.1 GCA_021151625.1 Gammaproteobacteria bacterium
TACAAGAAAACGCCGCGAGCATTGCGGAATTTAAAACAAAACAACAAGCCGCCTTCACTCAGGAGGTTGCACTTTGGCAAGCCGATGAGGCCGCCAATGTGGATGCAGCACTACAAGTCAAAATTAACACTGGCCCCATCGAGGTTGATGGTCATGCAATTACGGCAGACATTAGCGGCAATATCTGGAAGCTGCTGGTGGAGCCGGGCCAGTTGGTTGAACCGGATCAACCACTGTTAATTGTGGAAGCAATGAAAATGGAATTTTCAGTCTACGCAGATCGCAGCGCAAAAGTCAGCGCGATTCACGTAGAGCCAGGTAAACAGGTTAATGCAGGGGATTTGTTGTTGGTGTTGGAGGCGGATTAATTTAAACACATATGTAGGTTGGAAGGGCGCAGCGACTTCCGACAGTTTTCCGAAAATTTTCGTGAATGACACAGATATCGGAAGGCGCTGCGCTTTTCCAACCTACGGTAAAAAACATGAAAATAGCCAAACACGATAAGACAAAAAAGAAAACCGAAGAGCCGCGCACTAATTTAACCGAGCGGATCTATCAAACCATTAAAGACGATATTTTTTCATTCCGTTTGTTGCCGGGTGATCGCTTTAGTGAAAATGAAATTGCCGAGCGAGTTGCAGCAAGCAGGACACCAGTGCGTGAAGCCTTGGCACGTTTGCAGCGCGAAGGATTTGTGGATGTTTCCTTTCGCAGCGGCTGGCAAGTAAAACCGTTTGACTTTAAACAATTTGAACAACTTTACGATGTGCGCATTATTTTGGAACTGGCTGCGGTAAGAAGATTGTGCGAAATGGAACCGGCACCCGACCTGGAAACATTAAAAAATACCTGGTTGGTAAAACCGGAAGAGCGTTTGGAAGACGGCCCCACTGTGTGTGCGTTGGATGAACGGTTTCACGAACAATTAATTGAAGCCACCGGCAATATGGAAATGGCGCGTATCCATCACGATATTACCGAGCGTTTGCGCATCATTCGTAGGATCGATTTCACCCAGCGAAATCGCATTGAAGCCACTTACGATGAACACGCGAAAATTTTGCGCACCATTATGGAAAGACGTGCGGAAGACGTAAAAAGTTATTTGAAGACGCATATTGAAGCCAGTAAAGCTGAAGTACGAAAAATTACGCTGCATATGCTTTACGAAGCGCAACAGCAGCATCCCAATTAATCACTAAGGTAAAGAGTTAAGAAGCAAGCAGTAAGCAAGTCGAAGAAGCCAAAAAAAGAAAAATAGAAAATAGAGTGACCACGCGTTTACTGAATACAAACAGCAAATGCGATTAAGGAAGAAACACAGTCACCCACCATTCGCGTTAAGGCGTTACCGGAAAAGTGAGCACTCAATTTTGAGCATCACTAACTAAAAACCACTGAGTCATTAAAACCATCTAGGAGCAAGACCCATGAAGCTGAAGAAGATAGCAAAACATGTCGGGGCACTCGTAAAGTATCTGCCATTTTCGGTTGCTGGACATCGGTATCACGCAAATCTGTTCTGCCAGTAATTGAAGAATTGAACGGCGTACTGTTTTATCCGGTGCAATATGAAGGTGAAGAATCTTCACGCAATGTGTTCTATACCGGTGCTGCACCAAACCAACAAGCGATTCCCGCTGTTGATTACCTGATGAAAGAAATGAAAGTGAAGCGCTGGGTACTGGCGGGTACTGACTATGTTTACCCACGTACCACCAACAAAATCCTGGAAGCTTATTTGAAAGCCAAAGGCGTTGCGCAAGAAGACATCATGATCAACTACACCCCATTTGGTCACTCCGATTGGCAAAACATTGTGTCTGATATCAAACGTTTTGGTTCAGCGGGTAAAAAGACTGCGGTAGTGTCTACCATCAACGGCGATGCCAACGTGCCTTTCTACCGTGAATTGGGCAACCAAAAAGTGACTGCCGAAGATATTCCAGTTGTAGCATTCTCGGTAGGTGAAGAAGAACTCTCTGGTATCGACACCAAACCACTGGTTGGCCATTTGGCTGCATGGAACTATTTCATGAGCGTAGAGAACGATGCTAACTCTGCCTTTATTAAAAAGTGGAAAGAGTTCATCAAGAATCCAAAGCGCGTAACCAACGATCCAATGGAAGCTCATTACATTGGTTTCAATATGTGGGTGAAAGCGGTTGAGAAAGCCAAGTCAACTGATCCGGATAAAGTGATTGATGCCATCGTTGGTGTTGAAGTACCAAACCTGACTGGCGGCACCAGCAAAATGCTGCCTAACCATCACATCACCAAACCCGTGCTGATTGGTGAAATCCAGGACGACGGCCAATTCCTCACCGTATGGGAAACCGAAGGTCTGGTTCCTGGCGATGCATGGTCTGACTTCCTCGAAGGCTCCAAAGATCTGGAATCTGATTGGACTACTTTGAAGTGCGGCAACTACAACACCAAAACCAAAAAATGTTTGGGTGCAGCTGCACAGTAGTTCTCCACAGTAATACCTTCGCAATAAATTTCCTCCCTGCCCCCTCAGCCGGGAGGAAATCAAAAAAATACTACTCCGTTGGACGAAAAGAATAGTGTTTCTTTTCCAACCGCGATGATGCTAAAAATTATTCGATTTAACGAGACAAGACTATGCGAAATTTATTAAAGCCGTTGGGGCAATGGCAAATGCAGTTGATATTACTCATATCAATTTGCTTTTCAGCCACGGTGTTTTCGCAAGATGCTGAACCATCAGCCATTGAACCTGTTGCTATTGATCCTGCAGTTATTGCAGCAGCAGATACTATAGATGAAGCAACAGAACCCGAATTCGACAAACTGGTAAAAGCACTTACCCAGGGCAGCTTGCCCAAGCGCGCGCAAACTGCAAAAAAATTAGCCGCACTGAATGACCCGCGCACTGCACAAATTATTGAAGCCCTGCAAACCGGCAACCTCTACGCCAGCAAAGGCAGTAATCCTGGCGTTGCCATAGCCAATGGAAAAACTTACACCGACGCTATTAGCGGCGAAAAAATTACTGAAGATACAGATGCATTAAAACGCGTACCTATCAACAACAGCATGCGCACCCAATTGCGCACCCTGCTGGCACAACTCAATTTAAATCACAAAACCGCAGCCATCCGTTTGGATGCCGTCAAGCGCATGATCGCCGATGGCGTCGATGAAGATTCAATTGCACTCCTGCAAGAGCGCCAAAAAACCGAGCCGGATGCCGATGTGCGCGATGCGATTGCCAGCGCCGTCGCTCTGCTCAATTTACAAAGCACTGAGCAACAAGTCAGGTTGGATGCAATTCAAATCCTGCGCGGCAGTTTGCAACAGGAAGTCCGCACCGCACTGAGTGAGATTGCCAGTAATGATGCCGACGAAAAAGTAAAACTCCAGGCCCAACTTGCACTCAGTGCGATTGATGACCGCGTTGCCGCCTTTCGCCTGGCAGAAAATATTTTCTTTGGTTTGAGTTTGGGGTCAGTGTTGCTGCTTTCTGCCATCGGCCTTTCCATTACCTTTGGTGTGATGGGCGTAATCAATATGGCGCACGGCGAATTGATGATGATCGGCGCCTATGTGACCTGGGTAGTGCAGCAATTATTCCCCAACCAAATTGCCTACAGTTTAATGATTGCCATTCCCGCCGCCTTTATCGTTGCAGGCTTGGTAGGCATTGCCATTGAGCGCGGTGTAATTCGCTTTTTGTATGGCCGGCCATTGGAAACCCTGCTTGCCACCTTTGGTATCAGTTTGATTTTGCAACAAGCCGCACGCAGCATTTTCTCTCCGCTTAATCGCGCGGTAGAACTGCCTGTATGGATGAGCGGCTCACTGGAAATTAATCCGGTGCTCTCCATCACCTACAACCGTTTGTATATTTTTATTTTCGGTTTGCTGGTGTTCTTTGCCCTGCTGGTCATTCTGAAAAAAACGTCACTCGGTTTAAAAGTCCGCGCGGTTTCGCAAAACCGTGCCATGGCGCGTGCTGTCGGCGTGCGCGCAAACTGGGTGGACGCAATGACCTTTGGCTTGGGTTCCGGTATTGCCGGTATCGCCGGTGTTGCGCTCTCGCAATTAACTAACGTCGGCCCCAACCTCGGCCAGGCTTACATTATCGATTCCTTTATGGTGGTGGTGTTTGGTGGTGTGGGTAACTTGTGGGGTACCCTGGTTGGCTCCATGGGCCTCGGCATTATCAATAAATTTTTAGAGCCTTATGCCGGTGCGGTGCTCGCAAAAGTGTTGGTGCTGGTGTTGTTGATTCTGTTTATCCAAAAGCGGCCGAAAGGAATATTTCCGCAAAAAGGCAGAGCTGCTGCGGATTAAGCATGTGGCACTCACGTAGGTTGGAAAAGCCGTAGGCGCCTTCCGACGTTTTTGAAAATTTATACTCTATTTAATCAAGGTGTCGGAAGGCGCTGCGCTTTTCCAACCTACGCAACCAATGATTGAGAGAATTATTTGATGTTAACCCAACGTTTATTACTCAGTGATCGCGGCGGCATGATTGTGCTGGGGCTGGTACTGGTGGCCATGATTATCGTGCCCATTTGCAATTTATTAGTGCCGGAAACTTCCGCGTTACACGTATCCACATTTACCGTGACACTGCTAGGTAAATTTTTATGTTATGCCCTGCTCGCACTCTCGGTGGATTTAATCTGGGGCTACTGCGGAATTTTATCGCTCGGCCACGGCGCTTTTTTTGCGCTGGGTGGTTATGCGATGGGCATGTATTTAATGCGGCAAATTGGCCCGCGCGGCCAATATGGCGATCCATTACTGCCGGACTTTATGGTGTTCCTGAACTGGAAGGAATTGCCCTGGTACTGGCAGGGGTTTGATATGTTCTGGTTTGCACTCTTGATGATTATTGTAGTACCGGGAATTCTCGCTTTTGTGTTTGGTTGGTTGGCGTTTCGCTCGCGTGTTACCGGTGTGTATTTATCGATTATCACCCAGGCATTAACCTACGCATTAATGCTTGCCTTTTTCCGCAACGAAATGGGTTTTGGTGGCAACAACGGTCTCACCGATTTTAAAGATATTCTCGGCTTCCCTATCGCTGCTAACGGCACGCGCATTTCATTATTTTTAGCATCGGGATTTATGTTGATGCTCGCCTACCTCGCCTGCCGCTACATTGTGACCTCGCGCATGGGCAAAATTATTGTATCCATTCGCGATGCCGAAAGTCGCACGCGTTTTTGCGGTTATAAAGTGGAATCCTACAAATTATGGTTGTTTGTGTTCTCAGCGATTCTCGCTGGTATTGCCGGTGCGCTTTATGTTCCGCAAGTTGGCATTATTAACCCGGGTGAGTTTTCCCCGCTCAACTCCATTGAATTGGTAGTCTGGGTTGCCACCGGTGGGCGCGGCACGTTATTTGGTGCAATTGTGGGTGCGTTTACGGTGAACTACGGTAAAACCATTTTCACTTCCTACTCACCGGAGACCTGGCTATTTGCGCTGGGCGCACTGTTTGTAATAGTCACACTGGTACTACCTAAAGGGTTGGTGGGTTTATTTAATCGCAATAAAAAAGTGGTTAACAAAAATAACGCTACCGATTCAGCCCCTGCTATGCCAACCAATACATCTGGCGATAATCCAGCATCCACCCTCACAGATGAAAGCCCTACCATCACCGCTGCCGTTAAGGAGCCTGTGTAATGAATATTTTTTCACGCGATCGCCGCACACTCGGGCAAAAAGACCCCAACTTTGGCGCGCCACTGGACACCAGCCACCGCACTATTTTGTATGTGGAGGGAGTCACCGTTAGCTTTGATGGTTTTCGCGCACTTAACAATTTGAACCTCTATATCGACGAAGGTGAATTGCGCTGCATTATCGGCCCCAACGGCGCCGGCAAAACCACCATGATGGATGTGATCACCGGCAAAACCAAACCCGATGCCGGCAGCGTTTATTTTGGCCAGCAAATTAATTTGCTGGAATTATCTGAACACCAGATTGCGCGCGGCGGTATAGGCCGTAAATTCCAAAAGCCCACGATTTTTGAAGCGCTAAGTGTGTATGAAAATCTGGAACTGGCAACAGCGGCAGATAAACGCGTGTGGTGGACTTTGAGCCAACAATTAAACAGCGCGCAAAAATACCGCATCGACGAAGTATTAATTCAAATTGGTTTGGCAGAACACAGATACAAAAATGCCGGTTCCCTCTCCCACGGGCAAAAACAATGGCTGGAAATCGGTATGTTGTTAATGCAAAACCCGCGCGTGCTATTGGTGGATGAACCGGTTGCCGGTATGACCGGTGAAGAAACCGAAAAAACGGCAGAACTGTTATTGTCCCTCGCCGGTGAGCACTCCGTCATTGTGGTGGAGCACGATATGAAATTCGTACGCTCCATTGCACGCAAAGTCACCGTATTGCATCAAGGGTCGGTATTAACCGAAGGCACTATGGACCAGGTACAAAACGATCCAAAAGTGATTGAAGTCTATCTTGGTGAATAAAAGCCGGTGATTAAAGGCTGCTAAGTAAACAGTCGGCAACCAAGCCACGCGAAGAGTGAATAAAGATGCTGGAAATTAAAAACATCAATCAATACTACGGCCAAAGCCATATCCTGTGGGATTTGTCGCTCAACCTGAAAAAAGGCACCTGCGGTTGTTTAATCGGCCGCAACGGTGTGGGCAAAACCACCCTGCTCAAATGCATCACTGGCTTACTGCCAGTGCGCGACGGCTCCATTCAATTAAATGGTTACGACATTAATAAACTCTCCACCGAAAATCGCGCGCGTGGCGGCATTGGTTTTGTGCCGCAAGGACGCGAGATATTTCCGCTGCTGACTGTAGAGGAAAACCTAAAAATATCGCTCGGAGCGAGAAAAGATAAATCGCGCTTTATTCCCGGCTTGATCTACGAATTGTTTCCGGTATTAAAAGAAATGAAACACAGACGCGGCGGCGACCTATCAGGTGGCCAACAGCAACAACTCGCCATCGGCCGCGCCTTGGTATTAGACCCGCAATTATTAATTCTGGATGAACCCACCGAAGGCATTCAACCCAACGTAGTGCGCGATATTGGTGAAGTTATTCGCAAGCTCAACCGCGAACTGGGCCTAACCGTTTTACTTGTCGAACAAAAGTTACCTTTTGCCCGCCGCGTTGCCGACGATTTTTTTATTATGGAAAAAGGCAGCGTTGTAGCCACCGGCCCAATTGCCGATTTGAATGATGGGTTGGTACAGCGGTATTTGAGTGTTTGATTAAAATTATCGCAGGCCTTTTTAGGCCTGCCTGACTACTAATTTATTGCACTTGGTGCAAATACTACAGCGATGAATATTTCGCTGTTTCTTATCCAGCTTGTGTAGAAGAGGTAATGCAAAGATTAGCTACATATCGCCATGGAATAACCGCAGCGGTCACAATAAAACCAATAGCAACTGGCAATAAAATATTACTCGTAAACTCATCCAAGCCACCATTGAGGTAAGCAGGAACAACGAAAACAATTAACCAAATAGCCTTCCAGGCAATACTAAACAATAACAACATCAGCATTTTTAAAGGATGAAAAAAACCCGCCAGACTCAATAATGCTATCGCCAATACAACCGACCTGCCTATTCCTGCCAAATGCCCCATAGGGCCATCACCATTAAAAATATCTAACGTCAGCAGAAAAAAGCAGCCGCCCCCAATGGAAAGATAAAATATTTTAAGCAGTATCAGCTGTATTTTTCCTATTTGATTCATAAACATTCCTCTTGTTGCCACACCACCAACCAAGGGAATATTTTTCAGCGTCAGCGCTGTCCAATTGCTATTATTAGCTTCACCCTTGTTATATTTTTAGAATAGCTAAAAGCCATGCGCGGGATAATTAACAAAAGTCACTATTAAAGACTATTCTGCATAATTCTTTTTGTAAGGAAATTCTGTATTGCAGCCGCTTGCATGATGAATATCTCAACTTTTGGTTTTTTCCAGCTGCGCAACACGCTCTTCCAAAATGTTAATTCGCTCTTCTAGCTCGCTGGTTTTGCTCAATCCGATACGCGATCTAAACCATTCATCCACACCGGTCATGCTGGCAAACACCAACCAGGCCATTCCCAAACACATTGCCCAGATAATTAATTCGGGTGGATTCATAAATCACCTCATTGGTTGAGAGTTAATTAAGAATACTTATTTGCATAAAGAAACTTATCGATTATCCGCCAACATCCGTCGCATACCGCCAAAACGTTTGCGATAGGCTGCTGGTGTCATGCCTACTTGCCGACGGAATAAGCGGCTAAAAAATCCGGCATCTTCATAGCCAACTTCGCTGGCAATTTCTTCGATGGGTTGTTCATTCCGTTCCAGCATTTGCTTGGCTTCTTCCAAACGTAAATTGTGCACATATTCCAGCGGTGACATACCTGCGGCTTGCTGAAAGCGCCGCTTGAATGAGCGATCGGGCAAGCCGCTGCGTTGCACCATTTGTGCTACCGGTGATGGCAGTTGGTAGTTGGAGGCAATCCACACCTGACAATCGGCAATCACTGCATCGTCAACGCGCGGCGGGCTCGCGAGATGCGCAAAAGGTTGTTGGCCAACGCTGTGCCAGTTAATCAAATAAACACGCGCTGTGTGCATCGCTTCTTCAACACCGCACCAACGCGCAATCAGCAACAAGGCTAAATCCATCCAACTGGTACCACCGCCAGCCATTACCAAACGCTGCCCCTCCCCCGAGGCAACCAACGCACGTTGTGGATGAACAGTAATATCCGGGTATTGCCGGCTTAAATAATCGCAGTAGCTCCAGTGAGTGGTTGCTTCGCAGCCTTTTAATAGTCCGGCCTCGGCTAACAGTAAAGCGCCGGAACAGGCCGTGGCTATGGTTGCACCACGCGCATAGGCAGCACGTAAATAATCCAGTTCTTTTTCAAACCGCCCGGCCAAATCTTCGTTGGGAGAAACAAATACATCAGGCACACACACAATATCCGGCGCGGGAAAATCGTGAATCGATTTACTGGGGGTAATGCGCACCCCATTCGCCGCCTCAAAGGTATTGGTGTGGGTTGCGACTAACTCGGGCTCCATCAGTGATGTGCCCGGCTCGCCCTCGGTAATAAATCGCCAGTCGCGCCCCACGCCTTTGAACAAATCAAACATGCCGTAAGCAGTAGAGATAGTCACATCGGGGAAAATTAAAATCGCGATACGAATAGGCGTATGATGATTCATGGCAGATTTGTCCGGTTTCTTGCCGATATGGCTTTAAGGTTGTTGTGCGCACAGGGGTAAATTATCACTACGGACGACATTAATAGCGGTTGTCCCTCACTCATATGGCTCAACCCGCCATGGACATGATCTTGCTTAAAAGGAGCATACGCAATGCCTAATCCACTGGAATTATTACTCGACCCAATTTCCCTGACCGTCTTTGCCCTCTATGGGGTAATTATTTTAGCCGAAGCGCTGTTCCCGGCACGCACGCTGCCGCGCAGCCCTTTATGGCAAGTACGCGGCCTGGGTGCATTTGTGGTGTTCTTTTATTTATCGTCTTACCTGCCGCTCTGGTGGGGGGCCACGCTCGCGCAATGGCAACTATTTGATCTCACCTCACTCGGCAAATGGGCTGGCGCGGCCGTGGGTGTACTCTTGTACGAAGCTGGTGTTTATTTCTGGCATCGCCATATGCATCGCACTAATTTTTTGTGGCGATTCTTCCACCAAATGCATCACTCTGCTGAACGAGTAGATAGCTATGGCGCTTTTTGGTTTAGCCCGCTGGATATGTTTGGCTGGACACTGCTCTCCAGCTTCTGCCTCACCGTGATCATTGGCATTACACCGGAAGCCGCCGTATTGGTGTTATACATCACTACTTTTATGGGGATTTTCCAGCACACCAATATTCGTACACCGCGCTGGTTAGGCTATATAGTCCAGCGCCCGGAAAGTCACTCTTACCATCACGGGCGCGGCATTCACGCGTACAATTATTCGGATTTGCCTTTGTTTGATATTATTTTCGGGACCTTTAAAAACCCGCCCGATTTTGCCGAAGAAAATGGCTTTTATGATGGAGCTTCACTGCGGCTCAAAGATATATTGCTCGGGCGCGATGTCACCAAACCCGCGCCAGTGAATCAGGAATAAATCCAGCGGTTGAAAGCGATGGCCTCAGCGAAACTGAGGCCATCATTAGTGAAGCATTAATCACCTGATATGGTAAAAACCAAACGGAATCCGGCCTTACTCATCACCATCATCCACAATCATATTGCCACCGGCTTCTTTAGCCCTGTGCAAATAAATATTGGCTTGCGCCAACTGCTGATCCAGACTTTGATGCAACTGATCGCAAATACCGGCGCTAAAATAAAAATGCACTTCTGTACCGTTAATAATGCAACTTTCTGCAGCGAGTAATTGTTTTACTTTCGCTAAAAATGAAGCCGCTTTTTCATGATCCAAACCGGGCATCAATACAAAAAAATCATCACTATCGGCGCGCGCAAACAAAAAACGGCCGAGCATATTATGCAGGCTTCCCGCAATATGCTTGAGCGCAACATCACCCCAGGCATTACCGTGCTGATCATTGACTTGACTGAAATTGTCGATATTAATAATCGCCAGAGAGAGCGGCGATGCTTTTTCTACCGCATGACGGTAAAGCTCGCGCGCGGCATTAAAGAAATAGGAGCGATGGAAAAGACCGGTCAGATGATCGCGCTGGGCGTTGTAAGTAATCTGCTCAATTAACTCCAGCGATTCAATATTGTGAATAATACGGCAGTAAAACTCTTCCGGGTGAAAAGGCTTGCGCAAAAAGTCATTAGCGCCGTGCTTGATAAACTTAGCAGACAAGGCCTCACTACTTTCACCAGACACACCAATCATAATCAAATCGGTTTTGTCGTATTTGTAGCGCAGGTTGCGTACCAGTTCAAAGCCATCCATTTTCGGCATGTTGTAATCAGTAAACACCAATTTAATATCCGGATTTTCCAGCAACACTTTAATGGCATCTACGCCATCTACCGCTTCCAGAACCTGAAATAAATGTCGCTTGAACAAATTGCTCACATGCTTGCGCGACATATCGGAATCATCTACCACCAACACTTTAAACTGCTGGTTTTTTTCCAGGCGATTGATCATGCCTATTGCTTTACTGTAAGCGTAGCGGCCCTCTTTGGTAACGTAATCCACTATGCCTTTATTGAATAATTGTTCGCGGCGTTTTTCGTCGTAACTACCGGTCAATACAATGGTGGGAATTTTTTTACTGAGGGTGAAATCCACCACTTCGCCATTAGGCGCATCGGGCAAATTTAAATCGACTAGCGCCGCAAAAAAATCTTGCGGAGTTTGCTCATATAAACTGGTGGCCTGCGCCAGGCTGCTTGCATAGACGGCTTCATAAGCCAGGGAAGAGGACTGCACCAGATGGCGCAGTACCTTCATCACCATTTCACTGTCTTCAACGACGAGAATTTTTTTCATTAGACTTTTCTCAATACGATTTTGCCGGGAAATTCTGGCAAATAATTATTGAGTCTAGTCGAGAATTAATAAAATGCGCCAAAAGCGCGCAAGGCGACAAATTATTGCCAGAGAAACCCACTAACTTTTGTGCCCAGCAGGTAACCGCCAAAATTACGTTGCGCCACAGGCGATGCCTTGGCAGCACCAAAGCACACATGCAAAGGCAACAAATGTTCTTCGCGCGGATGACAGAAACGCGCCTCAGGTGCATTCACCCAATCAATCAGTTGTGCCGCACGTTGGGCATAATCCAGCGAACCACTGATCAAGGTGTCATTCAACCACTGATCAAAACTATCGCTTTTGGCTTTTACACTGGGGCTGGGTGAAAAAAAAGCACGCATATTATGGAAGGACATCCCCGAGCCAAGAATCAACACTCCCTGCTCGCGCAAAGGCGCAATGGCTTCACCCAGCGCAATGTGGGCAGCCGGATCGAGCGATTGCAACAGCGATAATTGCACCACGGGAATATCCGCGCTCGGATAGCTCAAGAGTAGCGGCACAAAAGTGCCGTGGTCGTAACCGCGCTGACCATCCAGCTCCACCGGGATATTTTTTGCGCGCAACAACTGCGCAACAGTTTCAGCAAGTGCGGGGTTACCCGGCGCCGGGTAGCGAAATTCGTAACTTTCAGGAGGAAAACCGTAGTAATCAAACATCATTGCCGGTTGTGCGCCGCTGGAAATATGCGCCCGGGTTTCTTCCCAATGGGCGCTAATCACCAGAATTGCAGAAGGCGTCGGCAACCCTTGCGCAAGGTTTTGCATAAAGGCCGTGAGTTCGCGATGGCTTGCATCATCCAGGAGCGGCATAGGGCCACCACCGTGGGGAACAAATACAACCGGCATTAAGGACTTGCTATTCATAAAAACCTCCAGAGATAAACAGAAGTTTAGTTGAATATCTTGCGGCGAACTACCGTAGAAGAATCTGGATCTAGGCCGAGTTGGATTTATGGTGCTCGTGCACCGATTCGTAAATAGCTGCCGCCATAATAATGGCCCCGCCAATCAAGGTACCGCTATCGGGAATTTCGTGCAGCAAAAAAATTTCATAAATTACTGCATAGACCGGTTGTAAACAGGCCACCAGCCCCACTGTTTTGGCCTTCAAATAACGCAGCGAAAAACCGAGTAGAGTATGGGTCACTGCGGTAAAAATAATGCCCAGGCAAATTAACAACCACCAATCTTTTTCACTGGGCTGATGATTGGATAAGAGCAACACCGGGGTCATCAATAAGGCCACAATCAGCACTTGATAACTCATGGAGCGCGCCGCCGATTGATTGCTAAACCAATGGCTCAACAATAAATTGCGCACCGCAAAAGTCACTGCCGAAATCACTCCCCAAATCACGCCCTGGGTAGTGTTGTTATCCACATTAAATTCTGGCACCAAACAATAAATACCGAACAGCACTAGCATGCCGCTCAGCACATCGCGCCAATCGAGTTTGGTGCGCTTTATCCAGGGCTCCAGAAATACCGTGACTACCGGATAGGCATAGAGAGAAATCATTCCCACCGCGATATTCGCCACTTGCATCGAATAAAAAAACGTAACCCAATGCAGGGCAAGCAATGCGCCCAACACCAGCATGCGCCCGTAATCGCGTGGAGCTTTTAAGGCGATATTGCGCTCGCGCCACCAGACCCAAACAAACAATACGGCTGCCGCAATCCAGGTGCGGTAGCCGGTGATATCCCATGCGGGCAGTTCAATAATTTTGGAAAATAATCCCGTGGCGCCCATCATAAAGGCGCCGAGGTGCAAGGTAAGCAATGCGGATTTAGCCGGTGACGCAGAAGACATATGCATTCCGTTAAAAACAATTTGCCCGGCATGGGCCGGGCAATTTACTCATTCATTAACGCGTTCAATCACTAACACGCTAAGTCAGTGGCGCGGGCGACGATTGCGATTTCCACCCGGGCGATTACCCACAGAGCGATTGGTATAGCGTTCATTGTTACGCGCACGCGGTGGCGCAGGCGACAAAGCCGGCGGTTCCAGCAGTAAAGGTTCCGGTGGCTGCTCGCACTTGATCGGCTTACCCAGCAATAATTCAATCGGCTCCAGACGCAGCGCATCATCTTCACATGCAAAACTGATTGAGGTTCCGGTTTTGCCCGCGCGGCCAGTACGGCCAATGCGATGCACATAATCTTCCGGTTCTTCCGGTAAGGTGAAATTTACTACGTGGCTGATGCCGCTAATGTGAATTCCGCGCCCCGCTACATCGGTAGCAACCAGCACTTTGATTTCGCCATTCTTAAATGCATCCAATGTAGATACACGTTTGTTCTGGGTAATTTCACCCGACAACAAACCGGCTTTAATACCGTGACGCAATAATTTTTCGTGCAGATCGCGGCATTCATCGCGGCGGTTGGCAAACACAATCATGCTCTCGGCGTGTTCCTGTTGAATCAGGTTGTAGAGCAGCGTGTATTTTTCTTCAGTCGAAACCAGATACACATGTTGATCAACACGCGCATTGGCCACAGACTCAGGTTCAATTTCTACGGTGACCGGTTTGTAAGTCCATTGCTGCACCAGATTGTGTACATCATCGGTAAAGGTGGCAGAGAAAAATAAGGTTTGGCGCTCTTCACGCTTGGGCGTCTGGCGAACAATTTGACGCACTTGCGGAATAAAACCCATATCCAGCATGCGATCTGCTTCGTCAATGACCAAGACTTCCAACTGATCCAGGTACACATCTTTATTGCCACAAAAATCCAGCAAACGGCCGGGAGTCGCCACCAGAATATCCACTAAATCTTCATGCAGATGACGCTGTTGCTTGGCGTAGTCCATACCACCCACCAGGGTATGAATTTTTAAATCCGTGTATTTGCATAAGGCTTTAGCATCTTCTGCAATTTGCATTACCAGTTCGCGGGTAGGTGCAATCACCAGTGCACGCGCTTCACCGGCATAACGTTTTTCAGCAATAGGATTTTTTAACAGGTCATCGACAATTGCAGTGAGAAACGCTGCAGTTTTTCCGGTACCAGTTTGCGCTTTACCGACTACATCTTTGCCTTTCAATGCATGGGGTAAAGATTGCGCCTGAATAGGTGAGCAGTATTTAAAACCCAGCCCGGCGATGCCACGCATCAGCGGCAATTCCAAATCAAAATCATGGAAGCGGGTTTTACCTTCGATTGCCTCTACCTGAAATTCAGAAATATCCCAGGGGCCGTGATCTACTTTTGCAGGGCGTTTGGGTTGATGTTGTTTCTCGGGTTTAGCCTGACGCTGTTTTTCAGGTCTAGCGGCTTTTTCTGCATGCTCTGATTTGGTGTGCTCTGACTTTGCGTGATCAGTCTTTACATGATCGGATTTGGCATGATCAGATTTAGCATGCTGGTTGCGTGCATTGCGCTGACGCTGATCCTGATGGCGATCACGCGGATGCTTACGTTGGCCGGAACTTTTATCGCTGCCGGATTTCTCCGGGGTCTTTACGGTATTTTCTTGCTTGGAGGGCTTATCAGTCCCGGAGCCCATTAATTTCTTAAAAAAGCCTATCAATCTCATCACCACAGGTTATAACGCACAAATAATGGC
>JAGKWY010000097.1 GCA_021151625.1 Gammaproteobacteria bacterium
GAACCCTGGGTAGGCTTTCACCTACGCCGGTTTTCAAGACCGGTGCATTAAACCACTCTGCCACCCTTCCGAGTGCGGCAAATTATACATAGCTTTTTTAATTGGGCAAGAGAAAAGCTCAAATTTAATAGCTAAATATAACAATAAAATAGATTCGTTAATTTTGTTGATTATAAAAAAGCCGAATTGGTGTCAATTCGGCTTTTGGGATTTAAATTAACGCAGCTTGGTTACTGTTGATCATTGCTGTTGCGCTTGCTCAGGCGAGGATCATTAGATGGTCTGGAAATAGGGCGAGGATTGTGATCTACGCTCGGTGGTAAGCTAGTGTCTAGTGCTCGCGAGGCCTGGCTCTCAATAGTCTCGGTAATAATGCTGATATTTCCTATTGGTTTCGGCGAGTTGCGAGGGTCATTACTTGCTCTCGATGGAACTGATGCAATATTTACTTCGGTAACAGTTTTGCGCTCAGTAGTTTCAATCGATACCTCCTGTGGTTCAGTAGAGGTAATCACTTCTGGCTCGCTTCGTTCTGCAGTTTGTTGCGGCGCCTGGGGTGTTGACGGGGCAGCAGTTTGTGTAGCTGATGGTTCGTTAGCTATTGGCGCCATTGCTTCGTAGATTGCTTGTTCATTATTTGCTGAATTGTCACTTATAACGCTTGAGCCGGATGCTACTTCTGTAGTGATAGCGGGCGTTTCATCGGTGGCTTGTTCGGTTTCAAATAATGGGGCAGGTTTGTTGGCCTGCTGTTGCGCATGTTCTGCAATTGCAGCGGAAATTTGCTGGGCAAGTTGTGCAGACTCGCTCAGTACAACAGGTGCTGTTTCCTGGGGCTGGGCTAAAGAAGCTTCTTCCTGATTTTCCTGTGCCTGGTTGTCCCCGTCCTCGCGGCGATTGCGTCGACGCTGTTGTGAGCGTGTGCGGCGACCTGCCGGGCGCTTGGAGGGACGCTGCTCATCACTGTCATCCTGATTGTCGTTGCTGATAACTAGCGTCTCTTCGCTCAGCTCTTCCTTAACGGCGGGAGCAGGTTGACGGCGGTTGTTATCTCTATCATTTCCGCGATTGTTGCGACTGCGGTTTTGACGAGAGTCGTCATCGCTACCGGTTTGGTTGTCACGCGGTTGTTGTTCGCGGTTGTTGCGCGGTTTGCGCTCATTTTGCTCGCGTTTTTCAAAGTCTTTTGAGTTGTCGTTGCGTTTGTCCTGTTCGCGCGATGGTTTGCTGTCGTTAGCGTTGCGATGCTCCAGATTATCAATAATCTCGCGATCTTCTTTGCGTTCTTTATCGCGGCGATTGCGATTGTCGCGACGGTTGTTGCGTCCGGAGTTGCGACGACTGTCTCGTCTGTGTTCGCGTTTGTTTTTGTTTTCTTCGCCTTTTTCGCCACCGAATATACTTGTGATTGAATCAATCAGGCGTGATAACAGGCCGGCTTTTTTAGTGGGTTCGGGGGCTGGCTGGCTTGGGCTGCTGGGTTGCACTAATGGCTTTGGTGCAACAAAGGGTTTTGCGTTGAAATCTTCCTCTTCTTCCTTGGTTTCGTCGGTATGAGCAACTATTTTATAGCTTGTCTCCAATGTGCCTTCATCGTCATCGCGCAAGCGCTGAACTTCGAAATGAGGGGTCATGAGTTCTGCGCTCGGAACTATGACGACACGAGTATTATTGCGTGACTCTATGCTGGAAATGGTTTTGCGCTTTTCGTTAAGCAGATAAGTGGCAACTGATACGGGACAAATTGCACGTATTTCGGCGCTACGCTCTTTTTGTGCTTCGTCTTCCACCAGTCTCAAAATAGATAGTGCCAGAGAGCGAGTGCTGCGAATGGTGCCTACGCCATCGCAGCGCGGACAGATTTTTGAGTGGGTTTCACCAAGTGATGGACGCAGACGCTGGCGTGACATCTCCATCAGGCCAAAGCGAGAGATTCGCCCAATTTGGACGCGCGCGCGATCCATCATCAATGCATCGCGAACCCGGTTTTCTACTTCGCGTTGGTTGCGAACAGGTTGCATATCAATAAAGTCGATGACAATCAGACCACCCATATCGCGCAGGCGCAATTGGCGGGCAATTTCATCGGCGGCTTCCAGGTTGGTTTGCAGTGCAGTTTCTTCAATGTCACCACCTTTGGTGGCTCGTGACGAGTTAATATCAATTGCCACCAATGCTTCGGTCGCATCAATAACAATAGATCCACCTGAGGGGAGTTTTACTTCACGTTGAAAGGCGGTCTCGATTTGTGATTCGATTTGGTAGCGGTTGAAAAGGGGGATGTCATCCTGATAGAGCTTTACCTTGCTACGGTAGTTTGGCATTACTTGTTGAATAAAGCCTGTGGCTAGGTCGAAAGCTTCTTTGTTGTCCACTATAACTTCGCCAACATCCTGGCGGAGGTAATCGCGAATCGCGCGAATAATGACGTTGCTCTCTTGGAATAGGAATGCTGGGGGCGCTGCAGTTTTTGCGGCGTTGGAAATTGAGTCCCAGAGTTGCAGGAGGTAGTTTAAATCCCACTGGAGTTCCTCAGCGCTCCTTCCGACACCTGCGGTCCGGATAATTACGCCCATGCCAGCAGGAACTTCAACTTCACCTAATGCATCTTTGAGGTCTGCTCTGTCTTCACCTTCAATGCGACGAGAGATGCCGCCTGCGCGGGGGTTGTTAGGCATAAGCACCAGATAGCGACCGGCTAAACTGATGAAGGTGGTTAGTGCTGCCCCTTTGTTGCCGCGTTCCTCTTTGTCGATTTGAACGATAACTTCTGTACCTTCTTTTATCGCATCCTTAATCTTGATGCGCCCGTCTGAGTCGCCCGGGTTTTTGGTGAAGTATTCGCGAGAAATTTCTTTAAGGGGAAGGAAGCCGTGACGGCTGCCGCCTTCATATTCGACAAAGGCTGCTTCCAGGCTAGGTTCAACCCGTGTAATGCGCCCTTTATAGATGTTGGATTTTTTTTGTTCGCGATTGCGGTTTTCAATGTCCAGATCGTACAGCCATTGGCCGTCGACCAGTGCTACGCGCAACTCTTCAGGTTGAGTTGCATTAATGAGCATTCTTTTCATGTGTTACCTAATTGTCTGTGGGGCGTTAGCCAGGGCAGCAATCATGGTTAACTCAAGAATGTTTTGCGCAACCGTATGGACTAGTGCGCTACCTAATGACAGAAGGCTCGCGCTAGCGGTTGGAGGGTTTGCTCCTTTATGGTGTTAGTAGGGCGCTACACAGCGCTAACACCAATAAGCTTTCCCTTTAGCTCGTTGATCTGCCGGTTGTTCCGGCTTCTATTTGTATGGTGCAAACTAATTAGCGGTTTGCGGGTTGGGTTGTTTGTTGATCGATCAGCGATCAAGTTGCCAGACATTTATTGAGCAAGTCGTAAGGTGCTCATCATCGGCGCTCATAGCTGCATCAGAATAATAAATCGAGCTTGCTATAAGTGTGCAACCTGTTTTTGGATAGTTTTTGTTGGCGCTTTGCCAGTATCCGGTATTTACAAATAGATTTTTAATGAGTTCAGCAAAACAAAATCAAATTAACAATAAGTGCAACCAGGGTTGACGCAATTGTTAGGATAGTTGGCGTACGTTGTGCGCTTTCTATCGTTGTCAGTACTTTTAAGGGCTTGTTATTGACGTCAAATTGTCGAAGTGCAATCGCTAAACCCTTGCTGTCAGCGGTATTTCCTAGTGATGCGCCTATCATTTGCGCGATCCGGAAACCAGCCTGTATCAGCTTCTGGACTATAGCAGCAATCCCTGAATGCAGCAATTAAATCAGTGATTTAGGCTCGCCCTGATTGGTTGGTGATAGGGTTATTTGCGGGCTTGGAGTATGATGCGAGCCATGAAAACAAATACTGATTCGCGCGAAGATTTCCAAGATGGGGGAGCTAATGCAGGTGTTAGCTTCATTACTATTGACGCAGATTTGGCTGGACAGCGGCTGGACAACTTCTTGATTGCCCGGCTGAAAGGAGTGCCCAGGTCCAAGGTTTATAACGTGATTCGCAAAGGGGAGGTGCGTGTCAATAAAGGCAGGATCAAGCCTGAGTATAAGCTTTTGGCGGGTGATTCTGTCCGGATTCCTCCAATTCGTACTGCTGAGGCGGGCACTGAAGCTAAGGCGAGTCATCAAATGATGGCGTTACTCGATAAATCCATATTATTCGAAGATGAGGGGCTGTTGGTTATCAATAAGCCGCCCGGCTTGGCGGTTCATGGCGGTAGTGGTGTTACTCTGGGTTTGATTGAAACCTTGCGGCAGATGCGCCCTGAGGCACGTCATCTTGAGTTGGTGCATCGTCTGGATCGCGATACATCTGGCTGTATTATGGTTGCCAAGAAGCGCAGTTATTTGCGTCATTTGCAGGCCGCATTGCGTGAAAAGTCGGCTGGTGCTGGTGGTGTTGAAAAGGTTTATCAGGCTTTGGTCTTGGGGGGTTGGTCAAAGCGCTGTCATCAGGTTAACGCACCTTTGATGAAGTTTGAAGTCGCTGGGGGAGAGCGTGTTGTTAAGGTGCACCCTGAAGGTAAGCCCAGTTTGACTGAGTTCAGTGTGTTGAGGCGATATGACGGATTTACCCTGGTCGAGGCTCGGCCTATAACTGGGCGTACCCATCAAATCCGTGTTCATGCTCAGTATGTCGGGCATTGCCTGGCGGGGGATGAAAAGTACGGTAGCGACCTGATTAACGCATCATTGCGAGAGTTGGGGCTGCGGCGGTTGTTTTTGCATGCTTCTTCCTTGTCTTTTTATTTGCCTGATTCTGATCTGGTGACTCGAGTGGAGGCGCCTTTGTTTCCAGATTTGGTTGAGCCGTTATCAAAATTGGTCGAAATTGCCTGAGAGTGAGGTTTGTTGTGCTGTTGATATTTGATTGGGATGGGACTCTAAGTGACTCGAAAGCCAAAATTACTAAAGCTATGCAGATGGCAGCGAGTGATTTGGGGTGGGAGCCGCTGGCTGATCATTTAATCCATGACATTATTGGTTTGGGGTTGCCGGAGGCGATTCAGAGTTTATATCCGAGTGTTCGCATTGAGGATAGGGTCAGGTTGCGCGATGCTTATGCTACGCGATTTTTAATGTTGGATGAGGCTCGGCCCTCTGATTTCTTTCCCGGTGTAAAAGAGACGCTTTGGGCTCTCAAATCGCAGGGGCACATACTAACGGTTGCCACAGGCAAGAGTCGCAAAGGGTTGGATCGCATTTTTGGGGTGCTGGGGTTGGGTGATTTTTTTCATGCCACTCGCTGCGCTGACGAAACGGCGTCCAAGCCAGATCCGCTGATGTTGCAAGAGTTATTGGTGGAGTTTGGTGTTGCTGCGGATGAGGCGGTAATGATTGGTGATACTGAATACGATATGGAAATGGCTCGTAGAATTGGAATGCCAAGGATTGCGGTAAGTTATGGCGCGCATCAAATAGGGCGTTTGCATGCTTATGAGCCGGCTCTTTGTCTGGATCGGTTTGATGGATTGTTGGCTTGGGATGGTTTGATTATAAGTTAGTTGCATAGGGGGTCGATCCCTTCCTCTATTAGCATTTGCGTAAGTTCAATTAAAGGTAACCCTACTAGTGTGTTAGGGTCCTTGCCTTCCATTCTCTCAAACAAGCAAATGCCTAACCCCTCCGATTTGAAGCTGCCGGCGCAGTCATAGGGTTGTTCTTTTAATAGGTAGCTTTCAATTTGTATGCGCGTTAGTTTGCGAAACTTTACTTTGTAGCTGTCAATTCTCATCTGCGCTCTTCCGGTGCGACTGTTATATATGCAGGCGCTAGTGAAAAAGGTGATCTCTCTATTATTAAAAGCCTCCAATTGGCTGACGGCGGCTCCATGGGTGTGCGGTTTTCCTATGATTTGATTGTCCAGCGTTGCAATCTGATCAGATCCGATGATCAAGTGGTTGGGATAATCTTTTGATAATGCTTTGGCTTTCTGTTCTGCAAGGCGTAACACCAGTTTTGTGGGTGATTCTCCAGGCCTGGGGGATTCGTCAATTGCTGGTGCTGCCCAACTAAATTCTAGCCCCAGTTTTTGTAGAAGTTGTCGCCGGTAGGGGGAGCTGGAGGCAAGTACAATGTTGTTTGTTTGCATCGGTGTTTCCTTGCGTAAAATTAGTCAAAGCGCAAAATGATGTAGGTATTCTATGTTTAAACCACTAAATAGCGCTATTTCACTAGTTTTTCTTTGACATGGACGGGCGTTATCCCTATGATTGCGCGCTTATGTTTAAGCCCCCTTTTCAAAAGCCTCTGCCAAAGCAGGGAGATCCTCGAAAGTTTGCCCAACAAGGCGTTACTTTGGAGGGATTTATACCGGTTGCTGAGTTGCCTCGTGTAGTTGATGCTACTGAGTCTCCAGTGGGTAATGTTCAAGTAAAGCTTGAATTTAAGGTAAGTGAAGAGGGGAAGCGAGCTGTTATTGGTCAGGCTGCAGCAGAGTTGTCTTTAATTTGCCAGCGTTGCCTGGAGCCAGTTTCGGTTTTCGTTGAAAGTGATATTTCATTGGCAGTTGTATGGGATGAAGAGGCTGCAAAGGCATTGCCCCAGCACTTTGACCCATGGATTACCGGTGAGGGAGCGGCAGATCTTTACGATATGGTCGAAGAAGAGCTGCTGTTAAGTTTGCCTGCTGTTGCTTATCATGAAGAGTCTTGTATTGATGACAGACTCTATTCCAGTGGTAAGCCGGTTGAGGTAAAAAAAGAGAAAAACCCATTTCAAGTATTGGAACAACTTAAGAGCTCGCCGAAATCCTGAGGCGCCTCGGTTCCAGTGAGTCAGTAAATAGGAGCTAATCATGGCAGTTCAACAAAACAAAAAATCCCGTTCAAAGCGTGACATGCGTCGTTCACACGATGCTCTGACTGGTCCAACCCTGTCAGTTGATGCAACCAGTGGTGAAAAACACATTCGTCACCATGTAACTGCTGACGGTTTTTACCGTGGCCGTAAAGTGATTGATAAAGGTAGCGAAGAGTAATTTATTACTCCGCGACATTACCTTGTCGGCAAGAATTCGAATAGCAGTTGATGCTATGAGCGGGGACTTAGGTCCCCGCGTTGCTATTTCAGCAGCAGAAAACTTTGTTGCTGCCCATCCTGATGTCGATCTGACTTTTGTTGGAGATCGATCCCAGCTTCAGTCGTTAATTGAAAAGTCGCCCTCGTTGCTGCGTAGTTCTGCGTGTATTTTTCATGCTGCAGATGTGGTTTCCATGGGCGATGACCCTCTTGGTGCGTTGCGCCAAAAAAAGAATTCCTCTATGTGGGTTGCCTTGGAGCGGTTGCGCACCGGAGAGGTTGATGCGTGTGTGAGTGCGGGCAATACCGGGGCGCTTCTGGCAATGTCCAGGTATTTGATTAAGACCTTTCCTGAAATTGAGCGTCCGGCCATCTGTAAATCCATGCCGGTAACAGATGGTTTAACTTATCTATTGGACCTGGGTGCAAATATCAATTGCTCTCCCTTTCATTTGCAACAATTTGCACTCATGGGGAGTGTATTGGCTGAGGTTGCTGGTGTTGTTGCACCACGCGTTGCGCTACTGAATATTGGTAGCGAGGCTCAAAAAGGCACCGAAGTCCTGCAGCAAGCGCAAGAGCTTTTGCGTAATGATTTGCGGATCAATTACGTAGGATTTGTTGAGTCCAGTGATATTTTCAGCGGGCATGATCATGTAATTGTTTGCGATGGCTTTCATGGAAATGTTGCTTTAAAAGCAAGCGAGGGACTGGCGCGGTTTGTGGCAAAAAAAATTTCCTTAACATTGCAGCGAAATTTATTTAACAGGTTGTTGTCTTTCATCGCTTCACCAGTGCTCGCGCAATTGCGCGAAGAGTTAAATCCTTCGCTGTATAATGGAGCTAGTTTTCTGGGGTTGCAAAAAACGGTAATAAAAAGTCATGGAAGTGCAGACAGCAAAGCATTTATGCATGCGCTTGTTGTGGCTCGCGAGCAAGTGTTGTTGCGGGTTCCTGAGCAAATTGCACGAAAGTTAGGGTCTGGTAATTAATGTTCATCTAATTTAAAAAAGAAGCTTAAATTTTTATGATTAATTCTCATCTTGCATTTGTTTTTCCGGGTCAGGGTTCGCAAAAAATCGGCATGCTGGCAGAATTGGCTGCAGAATATCCCATTGTGCAGCAGACATTTTTGGAGGCTGCTGAGGTGTTGGGGTATGACCTTTGGGCGTTGGTTCAAAATGGCACTCAAGAGGAAATTAATTTGACTGAGCGGACGCAACCTTTGTTGCTAACTGCCAGTGTTGCAGTATTTCGTGTATGGAAAGAAAAAAATGGTGCTATGCCTGCACTTATGGCTGGGCATAGTTTGGGGGAGTGGTCAGCATTAGTTTGTGCTGGTGTTGTTGCCTTTAAGGATGCAGTAAAACTGGTGCAGCAACGTGGAAAGTTTATGCAGGAGGCTGTTCCTGCTGGTCAAGGAGCTATGGCGGCAATTATTGGGTTAGATGATGCGTTGATTGTCGAAGCTTGTAAAAAAGCAGAGCAGGGCGAAGTTGTTTCTGCTGTAAATTTTAATTCGCCTGGGCAAGTAGTTATTGCTGGTGCAGCGGCGGCTGTGGCTCGCGCTGGTGTTTTATGCAAAGAGGCAGGAGCAAAGCGTGCTCTACCTCTGCCGGTAAGTGCACCTTTTCATACGGAATTAATGCGCCCCGCAGCAGAGCGTTTGGCTGAGCAAATTACAGCAACTATCTTCTCAATACCGTTGGTTCCTGTTGTTCATAACGTCACTGCGGATGTCGAGACCAACCCCGAGAAAATCAAAGCGTTAATGATTGAACAAATCTATAGTCCGGTACGTTGGGTTGAATGTGTAAATACCTTGGTTAAAAAAGGTGTTACAAAGACTTTGGAGTGTGGTCCAGGAAAGGTTTTATCAGGTTTAAATAAGCGCATTAACGCTGAAATGGTTACGGTTTCTGTTGAAAAACCGGAAGAGCTGCTTGCTGTTTTGTCTGAAGTTTAATTTCTAAATTACAGGATTAAATTACTATGAGTTTAAATGATAAGGTTGCCTTGGTTACTGGTGCGAGTCGCGGTATTGGAGCTGCAATTGCTGAGCAACTTGGGAAAGCGGGGGCAACCGTAATTGGTACTGCAACGAGTGAATCTGGTGCGGAAAAAATCTCTGCGCGCTTCACTGAATTGGGAATTCGCGGTGCAGGAAAAGTGTTGAATGTTACTGATGCAGATTCAGTAGCAAATTTGTTAAAAGCAGTTGGTGATGAATTTGGCGCGCCTGCGATTCTGGTAAATAACGCAGGCATTACCAAGGATAACCTCTTAATGCGTATGAGCGATGAGGAATGGTTTGATGTAATCAATACTAATCTCAGTGCAATTTACCGCTTAAGTAAAGGTGTGTTGCGTGGAATGATGAAAGCCCGTTGGGGGCGAATTATCAATATTAGCTCTGTTGTTGGTGCCATGGGTAATCCAGGGCAATCAAACTACGCCGCAACTAAAGCGGGTGTTTCTGGTTTTGCGCGTTCATTAGCAGCAGAAGTTGGGTCGCGCAACATTACGGTAAATACAGTTGCCCCGGGATTTATTGATACGGATATGACAAAAGTATTGCCGGAAGAGCAAAAGCAGCAACTCATGTCCCGTATTCCTCTTGGGCGTCTTGGTGCGCCGGAAGAGATTGCATCGGTTGTTGTTTTTCTGGCCAGTGATGCTGGTTCTTACATCAGTGGCGAGACAATTCACGTCAATGGCGGCATGTATATGTCGTAATTGCTACTTATAACTCTTTGTTTTTAAAAGAGTATTTGTCAAATCATAAAGAATTTTGCCGTTTGGCATTACAACAACCTTAAAATCGATGTAAAATGCGCGTCGATTTTGGCCGGATCACATGGTCAAACCAGTTTTGGTTTTATTGTCCAGTGTTTCGAACTATAACCACTAGGAGTTACATAACATCATGAGTAGCATTGAAGAACGCGTAAAAAAGATCGTTGCTGAGCAACTGGGTGTGAAAGAAATTGCAAAATAGTACGGCTTTTTCTTTTTATCAGTTTTAGCGTTGTAAATAATCCGAGCAATATACGCTTTTGAGTTAATTCTAATCATCACGACAAATTAACCGGTCTTATCGGTTTGCTTGTCCTTCGCGGAGAGTCTCACAGGTGTCGCGTAGAAGAGTTGTTGTCACTGGTCTGGGTATGATCAGTTCACTGGGAAATACGGTTGCTGAAACCTGGCAAGGCATTGTCAATGGTAAGAGTGGTGTGGCCACTATTTCTCATTTTGATGCATCGGCATTCACCACACAGTTTAGTGCTTCAGTAAAAAATTTGGTTGTGGATGATTATTTCCCCAGTAAAGAAGCGCGCAAAATGGATCCGTTTATCCAGTATGGGATGATTGCTGGTATTCAAGCGATTCGTGATTCGGGCTTGGAAATTACGGATGCTAACGCCGGTCGTATCGGTGTTTCTATTGGTTCTGGAATTGGTGGTATTGGCACTATTGAAGATGGGTCGTCTACGCTTGAGCACAAAGGGCCGCGTCGTATTTCCCCATTTTTTGTTCCCAGCGCCATTATCAATATGATCTCTGGCAATTTGTCGATCATGTATGGTTTGCGTGGTCCAAACATTGCAATTACTACCGCGTGTACAACAGGTACTCACAGTATCGGTTTTGCGGCTCGTATGATCCAGTATGGCGATGCGGATGTTATGGTTGCCGGTGGTGCCGAAATGGCAACCACCCCGTTGGGGCTGGGCGGTTTTGCTGCTGCGCGCGCGCTCTCAACACGCAATGATAATCCACAAGCTGCCAGCCGCCCCTGGGATAAAGACCGTGATGGTTTTGTATTGGGTGACGGTGCCGGTGTATTGGTGCTGGAAGAGTATGAGCATGCCAAAAAACGTGGTGCAAAAATTTATGCCGAGCTAATTGGTTTTGGCATGAGTGGTGATGCTTATCATATGACTTCACCACCCGAAGATGGCTCAGGTGCAGCGGCTTCTATGCGTAATGCGATTCTGGATGCTGCTATTCCACTGGAGTTAATTAACTACATCAATGCGCACGGAACATCAACGCAGGCAGGTGATAAGGCTGAATGCCAGGCAGTGAAATCGGTGATGGGGAGTGCGGTTGGACAGGTTGCTGTCAGCTCTACCAAATCAATGATCGGTCATTTGCTAGGCGCTGCTGGTGCTGTAGAAGCTATTTTTAGTGTGCTGGCAATTCGCGATCAAGTGGCACCGCCAACTATTAACCTGGAAAACCCGGAAGAGGGCTGCGATATCAATCTGGTTCCTAATATCGCGCAGGAGCGTAAGATTGAGGCGGTATTGTCGAACTCGTTTGGGTTTGGTGGCACCAACGGATCGTTGATTTTCCGCAAGGTTTAAGTTTTATTTTGTTTCTAGCTTAGCCAACGCCGGACTGGAAGCAGTCCGGCGTTTTTGCATATAGAGGTCGTTATGTCCTTGCAGTTACCCATTATCACGATTAACGGTGTGCTAAATGCTTCCGTGTCACCATTAGATCGTGGGTTTACCTATGGCGATGGTCTATTTGAAACCTGTCGTTATTTTGCGGGTCGAATACCACTATGGAACTTTCATCGCGATAGGTTATTTGCCTCGGCAAAACGTTTACAAATTCCACTGGATGAAGTGAAACTGCAGGAATATCTGGATTCTTTGTTAACGTTGTTACGTACTAATCAGATAACTGATGCAGTTGTGAAGGTGCAAATAACGCGAGGAGAAGGTGGGCGGGGGTACCGTTTACCTGATGTAATAAATCCCACTTACTGCATCGGTATTTTTACTGGAGTGCCGCTGGAATCAAACTCTTTCAGTGACGGTGTTGATCTTCGTATTTGTGATTTGCGCTTGGGGAAAAACCCGGCGTTGGCAGGTATTAAACATCTAAACCGTTTGGAGCATATTTTGGCGCGTGCGGAGTGGCGCGATGAGTTTGCTGAAGGTTTGTTGTTGGATGTTGACGATAATCTCATTGAGGCAACGGTTAGTAATTTATTTGTGATAAAGGATGGAAAATTGTTTACTCCTGACTTGTCTGCTGCAGGCGTGGCAGGGGTCATGCGTCGAGCAATTATCGATGTTTTTGCGGGGCAGTTGAATTTATCCGTGCATATCGTTCAGCTCAAGATGAGTGATTTGGTTGTGGCGGATGAAATATTTTTATCCAATAGTGTTTTTGGTATTTGGCCGGTGAACAGCATTGATGGGCTGGAGCTTGAATTGAAGTGTTCAGTGACTCATCAATTGCAGCAAAAATTATTGGCTTGGCTGAAAAATGCTTAATTGTTGAATGTAGTTATTGACTGGTTTATGAAGAAATTTTCTCTTTCCCTAAAATTGCTGATTATCGCAACAACAATTTATCTGGCTGGCCTTATTAGCGCCACCGCCGGGTGGTGGTATTTTCAGCGCTGGTTGGTAACACCTTTAAATATTGATGCTCAGGGATACAGCTATGAGTTAACCCAGGGGCAATCGCTGAGTCATTTAGCTAATGATTTGGGAACAAAAAACATTCTTGATTATCCCCGGCTGTTGCGCCTTTATGCTCGATTCACCAATGCGAATAAGGTTCATGCGGGAGAGTATTTTTTTGCGCCGGGCACTACGCCTGAATCGCTACTGGAAAAATTGAAGAAGGGTGATGTGGTTTTATATCAGGTGACTTTTGTGGAGGGCTGGACCTTCAAGCAGGCACTAGCGGCATTGGAGAAAAGCCCTTCAATTCGGCATGAGCTGACTGGTAAGACAGACAAAGAGCAGCTCGCGCTTTTGGGGTTGTCTATCGCTCATCCAGAAGGTTGGTTTTTTCCGGATACTTACAGCTTTAGCCGTAATACCAGTGATGTAGAGATACTGCAAAAGTCATTTCGTAAAATGGAAAGTCTGCTAAATACGGAATGGGAAAAGCGTGCCGCTAATTTGCCCTATAAAAGCGCTTATGAGGCTTTGATTATGGCGTCGATTATCGAACGTGAAACCGGGCATCACAGTGAGCGGGATCAAATTGCCGGGGTGTTCGTGCGGCGTTTACAACGAGGCATGAAGTTGCAGACGGACCCCACGGTTATTTATGGAATGGGGGATAGCTATCGCGGACGTATTACCCGTAAAAACCTTGAAGAAGCCACTCCTTACAATACCTATACGATTGATGGATTACCGCCAACACCTATTGCTTTGCCAAGCGCGGCTTCAATCAAGGCTGCCTTGAATCCCGCTGCTGGAGATACGCTGTATTTTGTGGCCAAGGGTGATGGCACCAGTGAGTTTTCAGCAACTCTAGATGCGCATAACCAAGCGGTTAGGCGCTACCAGTTGAATCGTCGCAGTGATTATCGTGCGGCGCCTCCGTCGCCCGTCAAAAACTGAGTGCTTTTTGATCTTTTATAGTGCGTTCTCGCTATTGTGGTGTCGTCGTCGAGGTATGAAAAAGCCTGTCAAATCAGTAGAATAACCCCAAGTTTCGCGACCTTGTCCAATACTGGGCTGGTCGCTTCAAGTCATGAATCACCCCAATGGATTTGTTATCCCATGAGCGACAATCATTCTCCGATTGCAAACAACGATACCAGTGAAGTAAAAACCAAGCCTTTGCATTTTATCCAGCAGATTATTCGCAAGGATCTGGAGCAGGGCATTCACACCCAAATAATTACTCGTTTTCCGCCGGAACCAAATGGCTATTTGCATATAGGCCACGCAAAATCGATTTGCTTGAATTTTGGTATGGCTGAAGAGTTTGGTGGTGCGTGTAATCTGCGTTTCGACGATACCAATCCGGAAAAAGAAAACGAAGAGTTCGTCAACTCCATTATGGAGGACGTAAAGTGGCTTGGTTTTGATTGGGCAGGAAAAGTTAAATACACCTCGGATTATTTTGATCAGTTGCACGAGTGGGCGATTCATTTGATCAAAAATGGTTTGGCCTTTGTGTGTGATTTAAGCGCAGAGCAAATGCGCGAATACCGCGGCACCCTGGTAGAGACTGGAAAAAATAGCCCATATCGCGATCGCTCGGTTGAAGAGAATCTTGCGCTATTTGAAAAAATGCGCGCCGGTGAATTTGAAGAAGGTGCATGTTCGTTGCGTGCAAAAATTGATATGTCATCGCCCAATATTAATTTGCGCGATCCCATTATCTATCGCATCAAAAAAGCCCATCATCATCAAACTGGTGATAAATGGTGCATTTATCCTTCTTACGATTTTGCCCATGGCCAAAGTGATGCGATTGAAGGTATTACCCACTCGATTTGTACCCTGGAATTTGAAGATCATAAGCCATTGTATGATTGGTTTATCCAGCATTTACCGGTACCTGCTGTACCACGCCAATATGAATTTGCGCGTTTAAATATTAATTATGCAGTCACCAGTAAGCGCAAATTAAAACAACTGGTTGATGAAGGTCATGTCGATGGCTGGAATGATCCGCGTATGCCGACGATTTCCGGTATGCGTCGTCGCGGTTTTACACCAGCATCGTTGCGTAATTTTTGCGAGCGAATAGGTGTGACTCGTTCAGACGGCGTGGTTGATGTAGGTATGCTGGAGTTTTGTGTGCGTGATGATTTGGATAAAAACGCACCACGTGCAATGTGCGTATTGCGCCCATTGCAAGTGACACTGACAAATTATCCAGCAGATAAAGTAGAAACACTCACCGCTCACAATCACCCTAATCGTGATGATCTGGGTGATCGTACCATCCCGTTTACCCAAACTCTTTTTATTGAGCAGGAAGATTTCCGCGAGGAAGCCAATAAAAAATACAAACGTTTGGTATTGGGTAAACGCGTACGTTTGCGCGGTGCTTATGTGATTGAAGCCGATGAGGCAATTAAAGACGCTGCGGGAAATATTATTGAAATTCGCGCACGTATTGTTGAGGGAACTCTGGGTAAAGATCCGGAAGACGGCGTAAAGCCCAAAGGCGTTATTCACTGGGTTTCAGCCACACAAAACCTGGATTGTGAAGTGCGTTTGTATGATCGTTTGTTTAACGATGAAGCACCTGATGCGGGCGGTAAAAATTTCCTGGATGCAATGAATCCAAATAACCTGGATATTTTGCAAGGCTGTAAAGCAGAGGTTAGCCTGGGGAAAGCTACCGTTGGAAATAGCTTCCAGTTTGAACGTCAGGGCTATTTTTGTTTGGACAGTAAATATAGCACTGCGGATAAGCCGGTATTCAACCGCACTATCAGTTTGAAAGACAGCTTCGGCAAAGAAGAGCAGGAATAATATGCTGCAGATATACAATACTCTTACGCGCCAAAAAGAAATTTTTAAACCGCTAAAACCGAACAAGATTTCTATGTATGTTTGCGGTATTACGGTTTACGACTATTGCCATATTGGGCATGCGCGCGTGTTAGTCGCATTCGATGTAATTACCAAATTCCTGCGCAGTCAGGGTTGGGATGTTACCTATGTGCGTAATATCACTGATATTGATGATAAAATTATCAGGCGCGCCAATGAAAATGGTGAGGAATACACCGAGCTGACCAAGCGTTTTATCGACTATATGCATGAAGATGAAACTCGTTTGGGGATTGCTCGCCCGGATATCGAGCCGCGTGCAACTGCTTATATTGATCAGATTGTCGATATGAACAAAACGTTGATCGATAAAGGTTATGCCTATGCAGCCAGCAATGGTGATGTTTACTATCGCGTAACGCGTTTTGCGGATTACGGCAAACTTACCAATAAAAATGTTGATGAATTATTGGTTGGTGCGCGTATTGAGGTAGATGAAATTAAAGAAGACCCACGCGACTTTGTTTTATGGAAAGGTGCAAAAGCCGGAGAGCCAGCGTGGAAGTCTCCCTGGGGGAATGGTCGCCCTGGTTGGCATATTGAATGCTCCGCCATGAGTAAGCATTGCTGCGGAGAAACCTTTGATATCCATGGCGGCGGTCCGGATCTGCCATTCCCGCATCATGAAAATGAAATTGCTCAGAGTGAAGCAGCCAATAGTTGCAAATATGTAAACTATTGGATGCATGCCGGTGCCGTGCGTGTTGATGGTGAAAAAATGTCGAAATCGCTTGGCAATTTTTTCACTATTCGCGACGTATTGGAAAAATATCACCCGGAAGTTGTTCGCTTTTTACTGGTTAGCAGTCATTACCGCAGCCCAATCAATTATGCTGAGGATAATTTAGTTGAAGCGCGTACAGGTTTGGATCGCTTCTATGGCGCCTTGCGCGACTATGCTGATGTGGCTCCAACCCCTTTGGCTGACTTGGCGGAAAGTGCTTATTACAAGGCATTTGTTGAAGCCATGAATGATGATTTCAATACGCGTGTAGCTTTAGCGGGTATGTACGATTTGGTCCGCGATTTAAATAATGCCAGCAAATCAGACCCGGCATTAGCTGTGCGTTTGGCGGGCGAATTAAAAGCCCTGGGAAATATTCTGGGAGTCCTTCAGGAGCAACCGACTGTGTTTTTGCAGGCGGGTAGTAGTGATCAGATTTCGGCAGAAGAAGTTGAGCAATTAATTGCTGAGCGTA
This sequence comes from Gammaproteobacteria bacterium, assembly GCA_021151625.1. GTDB lineage: Bacteria > Pseudomonadota > Gammaproteobacteria > Pseudomonadales > Cellvibrionaceae > Cellvibrio. The sequence continues at coordinate 16,574 of JAGKWY010000097.1, forward strand.
TTCAAGCTAAAAAAGACAAAAACTACGCCCGTGCTGATGAGATTCGCAAGCATTTAACGGCAAGTAAAATTTTGATTGAAGATGTGAAAGATGGCGTTACACAGTGGCGTCGCGAGTAAGTTATGAAAGAACAATTGTTTAGCGAGTACGCGCTGCATTGGGCGGGCGGGTTTATGCTGATCTATGTATTGGCGCAGTTACTAGTGTCAAAGCATTCCCGCTTTCAATTTTTCTCACCCATTCAAAAAAGTGTAGCGGTCAAAGTGATTGCCTTGAGCGGGTTTGTTATTGCCTACCTTGTTGTAAAGTTACTGGTTAGTTAATGATGCAAATACCGTCTTATCTTAGAGCGGCAGCCGCTGATATACGCCTGGCTTTTTTTGATATAGACGGCACCTTGCTGGATTCACAGGGGCAGATCAAACAGGAGTTATATACTGCTATAGGTCTGCTAAAGCAGCGAGGAATTAGATCGGCGATTGCTTCTGGTCGCCCCTATTTTGCAGCAAAGTATTTAATCGATGAGCTGGGGATTAATGATGCCGGCATGTTTTATACCGGCGCGCATTTATTTGACCCGCTCAAACAGCAAACCTTGTGTGAAACTCTATTGACCAAGGATTCAGCGTTGGCTGTCGTTAAGGCGGCCAGTGAGCTCAGCTTGTATGCCGAAGTTTATACGGCGGACGCTTTTTATGTGGCCGATGTTGTACCTGTCACAGAAGTTCACGCACGGCACTTGCGAGTGCAGCCCATACAAGCTGATTTAATATCTATTATTCAAACGCAGCCTGTTTCAAAGTTGTTGTTGGGTGTAAACCGGGTAGAGCAGGGCGATTTGCTACCATTGCTGGAGCAACGCTTTCCTCAAGAGATTTTTGCGCGGGCTTATCTATCGGCTTATCCAGACTGGCAGTTTGCCAGTGTGATTTCCGGTCAGGCAACAAAACAAAGTGCATTCCAGACTTTGCTTGCGCATCACCAATTAGAAGCGCATCAGGTTATTGCATTTGGGGATGCGGAATCTGATATGGATTTTTTGCGTATGGCGGGTATTGGTGTCGCTATGGGGAATGCAAATAAAAATGTACAGGCTTCCGCCAATTGGGTAACTAAAACCGCTGATGAGGCGGGTGTTGCTTTTGCAATCCATCAATTATTCGGCAATTAATTTATGATTTTGCGCAGACTTTTACGGCACCGCGGCCTTGGTATTAATTTATTGGCGGGCTTTTGTTTTTTGATGCTGGCTGTTTATGGTTGGGGCTTAAGCTGGGAAGAAATGGGTGGGTATCTTTTAGTGCTGCTGGTTTTTCTGGGAGGATTAATCGGTATGGCCGCAGTTCTGGGGTGGCTGCTGAATAAAGCCAAGCGTCGTAACAAAAGTACTCAGCATTCTGATCAGGATAAGCCTCAGGATTGAGGCTTAAACTCTATTTAATACAATCTCCAGCACCAGCTTGCTGCCAAAATAGGCAAGCATTAAACACACAAACCCTGCTAGCGCCCAGCGAATTGCTTTTGTTCCCCTCCAGCCCATCTGGCTTCTTCCCCACAATAAAAGTGCATAGATAAACCAGGCAATCAGTGCGAAAACTGTTTTGTGTACCAAATGTTGTGCAAACATGTCTTCCAGAAAATAAAAGCCAGATGCAATAGCGAGGCTCAACAAAATCTCGCCTACCCATAAAAACTCAAACAACAATGATTCCATGGTTTGTAGCGGGGGCAAAAGCTTGCTGTTGGCGAGCAGGCTTTTATTCTTTAGTGCACGGTTTTGATAGGCGAGTAACAATGCTTGCAAACTGGCAATAGTTAATAGGCTGTAAGCGAGCAGTGATAAGATAACGTGAACTGCAATGGTGTATTCCAGCGGGTGTTGCCACTCGGGGTTATTGCCGAGGATCGCACCCAAAACAGATACTGCCGATAGCGGGAACAATAAAAGAAACAGGTTGTGCAATTCTTTTTTGAGGCTACTTATTAGCACTAGTGCATTAACTACCCAAAAAATCAGCGATGAAATTGAAAACAAGCTGAATAATAATTGGCCATCTTTAAAGCTCAATCCATAGATTCCCGCTCCATGAACAACCAGAGCCAGCATGGCTACTGCACGCAACTGGGGTGATTGCAAGGATTTATGCCGCCCGAATTGCTGCCCGAAATAAATCGCAGCAGCTGTATAGATAAGCAGAGCAATGAGGTTGGCGCTTAGTGTCATCATGCTGGTAAAAAGAATCCTTGAGTGGTTTTTCAGAGGCGAAACCAAGGTCGCAAGTGTGTCATAAGGTCATCCCAAAGAGAAGATTAAATGAGAAATGGCCTTATTAAGTGAGGCAGGGATAATGCCTGCAAATACACCTTTTTGGGCCGCTTTGGGGGTATAATCGCCACCACTTTATCTGGGATCACCAATGGGCGCAGGCGTTCAGGCGAGGTGGTCGACTTTTTAACCGATGTTTGAGACAGATCATGTTTGAGAACCTAACAGACCGTTTATCCCATACCCTGCGTTCCATCACTGGCAAAGCGCGCCTGAGTGAAGACAACATTAAAGATGCCTTGCGTGATGTACGCAAGGCATTGTTGGAAGCAGATGTGGCTTTGCCGGTGGTTAAGGCATTTATTGATCAGGTGCGCAGTCGCGCGCTGGGTCAGCAAATTAGTAAGGCATTAAACCCGGGGCAGCAATTTATCAAAATTGTTGAGGCGGAATTGGTTGCCACTATGGGGCAAGCTAATGAGTCACTGAACCTTGCACAACAACCACCAGCGATTGTTTTGATGGCGGGTTTGCAAGGTGCGGGTAAAACAACGTCGGTGGCAAAACTGGCGCGCTTTCTGAAAGAGCGTGAAAAGAAAAAAGTGTTGGTTGTGAGTGCGGACATTTATCGTCCGGCGGCAATTCAACAGTTGCAAACGCTGGCTGGTGAAGTGGGCGTGGAGTTTTTTCCTTCATCAAGTGACCAGAAGCCTTTAAACATTGCACGCAGTGCAATTGATCATGCTAAAAAACAATTTTTCGATGTCTTGATTGTAGATACCGCTGGCCGTCTGCATGTCGATGAAGAATTGATGACAGAAATTAAAGAGCTGCACGCTGCCATCAATCCGATAGAAACCCTGTTTGTTATTGATGCGATGATTGGCCAGGATGCGGTTAATACTGCCAAGGCATTTAATGATGCGCTGCCGTTAACTGGTGTGATTCTTACCAAAGCAGATGGTGATGCGCGCGGTGGTGCGGCACTTTCAGTGCGTCACATTACTGGCAAGCCAATTAAGTTTTTGGGAATGGGCGAGAAGGTTGATGCTCTCGAACCTTTCCATCCTGATCGTATCGCTTCCCGTATTCTTGGCATGGGTGACGTGCTCTCATTGATTGAGCAGGTTGAGCGCAATGTCGATAAAGAAAAAGCAGAGAAATTAATTAAGAAGGTTACGAAAGGTCAAAAGTTTGATCTTGAAGATTTGCGCGATCAATTGCAGCAAATGCAAAACATGGGGGGGTTAACCTCTATGTTGGATAAGTTGCCTGGCTTGGGTAACGTGGCACAGATGGCGCAGTCGGCCAATGTGAACAAGCAATTTAAGCAAATGGAAGCAATCATTAATTCTATGACGCCTGAAGAGCGTCGCAATCCAGACGATTTAAGTGGTTCACGTAAGCGTCGTATTACAATGGGTTCCGGTACGCAGATCCAGGATTTGAATCGCTTATTAAAGCAGTACAAACAAATGGCCAAAATGATGGGCAAAATGAAAGGCGGTGGCATGCAGAAAATGATGCGTGGACTGGGTGGAATGATGCCCGGTGGAATGCCCCCTGGCGGTGCCTTGCCGCCCGGTTTTAAGAAGTAACATAAAAAAGCCCGCAAATGCGGGCTTTTTTATGTTTTTGTTTTGCATAAACAATTCAAATGTTAACGCTATCCAGTTAAAGCTTGGATGTGCCTATTTGCCACATTTGTATTATCGTTTGTTGTGAGCATTAGCTAGCTTGCCCCTGTAGGGTTAACACCAGGGTACGGTTGCCACCATGATTACGGTGCTCGCACAAATAGATTCCTTGCCAGATCCCAAGATTTAGCCGCCCTTGTGTAACCGGAATGTTCAGGCTTGCGCCTAATAAACTGCTTTTTAGATGTGCAGGCAAATCATCACTGCCTTCATCATTGTGTAAGTAGTAAGGTTGATCTTCCGGGACTGCGCGATTGAAAAAGCTTTCAAAATCTTTGCGAACGGTAGGGTCTGCATTTTCGTTAATGGTGAGTGATGCAGATGTATGTTTGATCAAGATATTCAATAAGCCAATGCCCACTTGTTTCAATTCAGGGATTGCGCCAAGTATTTCATTGGTGACTAAATGAAAGCCACGACGATAAGCGGGTAATTGAATTTCTTTTTGTATCCACATGAGATTTTGCCTGGATTTATTTGGGAGAGAGTGCTGCACCGTTAAAGCTAATCCCTTGCCAGCCATATTTAATAAAGTTGCGAATGTTTTGATGATCCGTGGCGGTAGGGTGTTGCAATACATCAATACGGTAATAGTCGCCAAAACAATGCAGTGTTTGCTCTTGGGTAAAGCCCTGTGCTTGGGCGAATGAAAAGAGCTTGCATGAACCAGAGTTTTGCCCGGCTTCATTTTTCAGTTCGCCATTCTGAAATTCAGTCGGGACAAAATTATAGTTCGCCTCAATAACGGCGATAGTTTCTTTAAAGTCGATAATATTTGGGGATTTGTTTAGTTTGGCAATAAATTCTTCGATGGTCATGGTGGTCCCGTAAATCTTGATAATAAAGTTGTAAATCCAGATGGCATTTTAACCTGCCCTTAACAAAAATAATAACAGCTGAGCATTATCTTATGGTTGTGCCAGTCTATTTGCGCTATGGTTGTTATTATTCTGCCTTGAAGTAGTGGTTGTTATGACGAAAAAACGCCCAATATATATACCTTTCGCAGGACCGGCCTTATTGGAAGCTCCTTTGCTGAATAAAGGCAGCGCTTTTACCCAGCGTGAGCGGCAACAATTTAACCTCGAAGGATTACTGCCTTATAAGATTGAAACAATCGAAGAGCAGGAGGCGCGCGTTTACCATCAATTGTGTTCGTTTCAAACGCCCATAGATAAGCATATCTACTTGCGCAATATTCAAGATACTAATGAAACCGCATATTTCCGTTTGGTGACTGATCACCTGACGGAAATTATGCCGTTGATTTATACCCCGACGGTGGGATTGGCCTGTCAGCAGTTTTCCAAAATTTATCGTCGTAAACGCGGATTGTTTATTTCATACCCGGACCGCGATCGCATTGAAGATATGTTGCAAAATGCGACTAAACAAAATGTAAAAGTGATCGTGGTTACCGATGGTGAACGTATTTTAGGATTGGGGGATCAAGGTATTGGCGGAATGGGAATTCCAATTGGTAAGCTTGCTTTGTATACCGCGTGTGGTGGTATTAGCCCAGCGTATACGCTGCCCGTTACTCTTGATGTAGGAACTAATAATGCGGCCTTGTTAGATGACCCTATGTACATGGGATGGCGTCATCCGCGTATTACGGGCGATGATTATTATGCGTTTGTGGACGAATTTATTCAGGCAGTAAAAATTCGTTGGCCGAACGTATTGTTGCAATTTGAGGATTTTGCTCAGGATCACGCGACACCCTTATTAAAACGTTACCGCGACCAGTTGTGTTGCTTTAATGATGATATTCAGGGGACTGCGGCTGTAGCTGTGGGCACTTTGATGTCAGCTTGCTTGGCAAAAGGGGAAAGATTGAGTGACCAGCGCATTGTTTTTGCTGGCGCTGGTTCTGCTGGTTGCGGAATTGCGGATCAAATTGTTAAACAAATGATTGCAGAAGGTACCAGTGAAAACGATGCGCGTCGGCGAATTTTTCTGTTGAGTAAAGATGGGTTGTTGCAGGAAAGCTCATCCGGTCTATTTGAGTTTCAAATTCCTTTTTGTACACCTGATGATGTAGTAAGCAACTGGAGCTTAACTCATCCAAAAGATGGCGGCCCTATTAATCTTCTGGATGTTGTTGTCAATGTTCATCCTAGTGTTTTAATCGGCGTTTCCGGGCAGGCAGGGCTGTTTACAAAATCAGTCGTAGAGGCAATGCAGGCAAATTGCGAGTCTCCATTGATTTTGCCACTGTCAAACCCCACCTCTCAAGCCGAAGCACAACCGGTGGATTTATTGCGTTGGACTGCAGGTAAGGCAATGGTTGCCACAGGTAGCCCCTTTCCAGCGGTTGATATGGGGGATCATGAAGTTGAGATTGCCCAATGCAATAATAGCTATATTTTTCCTGGTGTTGGTTTGGGTGTGATTACTGCCAAGGCGTCCAGAATTACTGACGGTATGATGATGGCTGCAAGTAAAGCATTGGCCGATGCTTCTCCAATCGCACAGAAAGGTGAGGGAGCATTGTTACCACCGCTTGAGAAAATTCGTGATGTGAGCAAGTTGATTGCGAGGGCTGTTGTACTTCAGGCAATAGCCGATGGGGTTGCCTTACCAATACCAGAAGAGTTAATAGACCAAAAAGTAGAAAAAAACTTCTGGGAGCCGGAGTATAGAGAGTACCGTCGCACCTCTTTCTAACTTAATAAATGAGTATTAATACCTGGTTGCAAAAAGTTTGTGCAATTTACCCTCTTGCAACCTATATGCTAGTCTTCAAAATGAGAGTAATAGGTTTGGGTACCCAGCCTATTTTTGCGCGGTGGTATATTCGCTGTGCGAAGATTCGTTGTGGAATAGAGTGACAACTGGTCGGATTGACCATAAAATCAACGCCAAATCAAAATTAGTTGAATTTGACGCCATTCTCTCTATCGTTTCTGTTGCGGCTGATGCAGAATAGGCAATATTAGAGGGAGCGGGCCGGTGATCTAAAAGCTATTTGTGAGTATTTCGAATCTCTATAATAACTTGAGGTCATAAGGTGTGGCGTTTAAATTAACGACCTATGCGGATACGTCAGGAGTGTAACCGGTGCCAGTACAAGGGCAGTTTCAAAGTGCGGATCATGAAAAATTAATGATTTTGCAGCTTGGGCAATCCTGTAACCAGTGCTATTGCATTAACCCTAACCCTTTTTATAGCTTTTTAATCGACCTGAGTTGTTCGATAAAGGACTAAAACATGGATTTTCTTTCTGCACAGAAATACCTTTTAAATAAACACCAAGCCAAAGAGATGTTTCCCTCTGGCCCTGATATGGCGGT
>JAGKWY010000098.1 GCA_021151625.1 Gammaproteobacteria bacterium
CTGGTGATATTGCATCATCGCCCACTGTGAGCAGCAAATTTTTAAACACCAATAATAAACATTAAACAGCAACCAATTTTTAAAAAACAATTAAGAATCAATTTATGTTAAAGACCAGTGATGAATTTCTCGGCCACCCCAAAGGCCTGTACGTTTGCTTCGCTACCGAAATGTGGGAGCGATTTTCTTTTTACGGCATGAAATTTATCCTGCTGTTGTATCTAACCAAATACCATCTATTTTCCGATAACCAGGGGCTGGATGTTCTCGGTGCCTATGCCGGTTTAGTGTATGCCTTGCCGGTAATTGGCGGTTTAATCGCAGACCGCTACCTGGGTACGCGCCGGGCAGTATTATTTGGTGGAGTCCTGTTGGTCATTGGTCATTTTTTAATGGCGGTGGAAGGGCAGCAGGCGGTGCATTATCCCGCCGGCACTGTATTAACTGAAGCGCTTACGCTGGCGACGGGTGAGGTTTTAGCGGCAGGCACTGTGCTTGCTAATGAAGTCACCAAACAGGATACCGCAGCGCTCAATGTGTTTTATACCGCGATTGCCTTTATCGTGATTGGTGTGGGTTTTTTAAAGCCCAATATCTCGGTGATTGTTGGCAAACTTTATCCTGAAAACGATCCGCGCCGCGATTCCGGTTTTACTCTGTTTTATATGGGCATTAATGTCGGGGCATTGGTGGCGACACTGGTGTGTGGTTGGTTGGGTGAAACCTACGGCTGGAAATACGGTTTTGGTTTGGCCGGTGTAGGTATGATTTTTGGTTTGATTACCTTTTTATTTGGCCAGCGTTACCTTAAGGGTTATGCAGAATCCCCTGAGCCAGAATGGCTTGCAACTAAGCTCGCTGGTATTAAACATGAGTGGTGGATTTATATTGCCAGTATTGCGGCGCTGCCATTAATTTGGTGGCTGGTGCAAAGCGAGCCGATTGTGCATATCACGCAAAACATTTTCCTGTTACTCGGCATTGTCGGCATTCTCGCTTACGCCATGATTCACCCCAATCCCTGGCAATCCAAAAAATCACTACTGGCATTGGTATCGGTAGTGATATTTGTTGGCATTGGCAGTGTGCTGACGCAAAACCATGTGTTTACGGTTTCGGATGACGCCACTGAATACTGGTTGTATGCCGCATTGCTGGCGCTGCTGGCATTTATCGCTTACGGCTTTGTGCATCATCGCAGCGTGGAATTTACCCGCACGCTGGTGTTAATGGTGTTGATTGTTTCTACCATTGTGTTCTGGTCCCTGTTTGAACAATCAGCGGCGTCCATGACTTTATTTGCTGATCGGGTGCTGGATCGTGAGGTATTTGGAACAACCGTCAACGCCAGTCAATTTGCTGCACTCAACCCCGCTTTTATTATGTTGCTCGCCGTTCCCTTTGCATTGCTCTGGCCATGGCTGGCTGCGCGCGGCCTTAATCCTTCAACTCCAGTGAAATTTGCAATAGGCACTATCCTGGCGGGGCTTGGTTTCGGTGCTTTGGTATTGGGCGCACAATTTCCCAATGAGATCGGCAAGGTGGCGACGCTTTGGTTTGTGCTCGCCTATTTTTGTCACAGCACTGGTGAATTATGTTTATCGCCGATTGGTTTATCGGCAGTCACTAAATTATCCATTCCGCGAGTGGTGGGTGTGAGTATGGGGACCTGGTTTGTGGCGACCGCGCTGTCCGAAACTCTTGCAACGCGTTTGTCAAAACTCGCTTCCATTGATACTTCCGCAAAATCCGATATTTCGGCAATGCTCGCTACCTATACTGGATTGTTTGAATATCTCACTGCATTAGGTGTGGGATTCGGTGTGTTTTTATTGGTCATTTCGCCGCTGCTCAAGCGTGGCATGGCCGGCATTCGTTAATTCAACGATTAACAGAAAGGACTATTAGCAATGATAAAAAAAATGCATCAGGTTTTTGCGTTGCGCACAACAACGCTACTGGCATCCTGTTTTTTTTTGGCGTCTTGCCAACCAGCGGCGCCTGTCAAAAATGAGCAGGCTACAGATAAAAAAACGGCTGATGCATTTATTGCCGACCTCAACCAGCGCTATCTGGATATTGCGCGCGAAGTGAATGCTGCGCAATGGAGCTACGTGACTTATCTCAATGAAGACACTGCGCTCCTGGCAGCTAAAACCAATGAACGATTAATGGAGTTTGAAAAGTCAGTGCTTGCAGATGCGCGCACTTTTAAAGATAAACCCATGTCAGCAGCAACGGCGAAGGCTTACACCAATTTAACCTTGGGCAAAACCCTGTTGCCACCCGATACTACTGAAGAGCGCGCTGAGCTTGCGCAACTGGGTACCAGTATGGAAGGGGTTTACGGTGCGGGAAAATATTGCGTGCCAGCAAAAAATAATGCGCAAGAAAATAATTGCCGCGATCTGGATCAGTTGTCGGAAGTATTGGTAAAAAGCCGCAACTACAATGAACTGCTGGACGCCTGGACTGGCTGGCGCACTGTGGCCCCCGCTTATAAAAAAGATTATGTTCGTTTTGTGGAAATCGCCAACGCCGGTGCGCGGGCTTACGGTTTTAGTGACCTGGGTGCATCCTGGAAATCCGGATATGATATGCCTTCTGCGAACTTTGACGCGGAAGTGGAGCGTCTCTGGGCACAAGTAGAGCCGCTGTATCAATCTTTGCACTGTAAAGTACGTACGGATCTTGCCAAACATTATGGCAAAGACAAGGTGCCTCTCGATCAAGCAATTCCAGCGCATCTGCTCGGCAATATGTGGAGCCAGCAGTGGGGCAGTATTTATGATCTGGTAACGCCTTATCCCGGTGTGGGTGATCTGGATGTAACCGCTGCACTGGTGAAAAGTAAAAAAGATGCAGTGGCGATTACAAAAACGGCTGAAGCCTTTTTTACTTCGCTAGGTTTGCAATCATTACCGCCAAGTTTCTGGACAAAATCCATGCTTACCAAACCGCGTGACCGCGAAGTGGTTTGTCATGCAAGTGCCTGGACCATGGATGCAAAAGACGATGTGCGCATTAAGGAATGTATAGAGCCCACTGAAATAGAATTTGAAACTATTCACCATGAATTGGGCCACGTGTACTATTTTCTGGAATACAAGCATCAACCTTACTTGTTCCAGAATGGTGCTAATGATGGCTTCCATGAAGCAATTGGCGATACCATCGTGCTCTCCATGACACCGGGTTATTTAAAAACCATTGGTTTGTTCGACAAAGTAGAAAGCAATCAAAAAGCTGTCATTAATCAACAAATGAAACTGGCGCTGGATAAGGTTGCGTTTTTACCCTTTGGAAAAATTATCGATCAATGGCGCTGGCAAGTATTCTCCGGAAAAATAAAACCGGAACAATACAATGAATCCTGGTGGCAGCTGGTAAACCAATACCAGGGTATTCGCTCCGCAGTACCACGTACTGAAAATGATTTTGATGCGGGCGCAAAATATCATGTCGCTGCTAATGTTCCCTACACCCGCTATTTCATCGCCCATATTTTGCAATTCCAATTCCACAAAGCCTTATGTGAAGCTGCCGGTTTCAAAGGCCCGCTACACGAATGTTCCATCTACAATAGCAAAGAAGCTGGCAAAAAATTACAAACACTTCTCGCCGCCGGCTCCAGCAAACCCTGGCAAGATGTCCTCGAAGAAGCCATTGGCACCCGCGAGATGGATGCCTCTGCAATCCTGGATTATTTCGCCCCATTAAAAGCCTGGTTAGATGAACAAAATAAAGGACAGGCTTGTGGTTGGTAACATTCATTACCCCATAAAAAGGCAGCCCTAAACCGGCTGCCTTTTTATTTGGAATAACTGTAAAAACCAACCGGGATAAGAAGTTTAGATACCAAATGATAGAAAAATAAAAACAGGGGATATATAGTTTTGACTTTTTGAAAAACTGTATGAGCCTTTTGTAACTACAGCGCAAGTGATGAGGTGGTGAAATGAACGAATCCGAAAATAGTAATGTTTCTGGGGGGAACTATTTTTAGTTCACGTTCCTGCATTGGCAGCAGTTCTTCTAAGCAAGGAAAAGGAAAAAGGTAGGCCGCTACTGGCACTTCGCGCGCGGCAGATTGTAAGTTGGCGTTAAATGGCAATCATGAATATCGACACGATCAAAAAAATAGTGGGATCCTGGATGGCAGAGGGGTTCGTAGAGGGCGAGCTATCAACGGAACCCGATTGGTACGTATTGTGGCGAGCAGAAGAAATTGAAGAATTTAACCATGATTACGGGCTTGCAGGGTATGCGCCGGGTTTCATTACCTTTGGTGGCAATGGTGGTGGTGAGCTTCTAGTGGTAAATGAACAAGGTGAAGTGTTTTACATGTCTGCCATAGGGATGGCGCCAAATACTGCGGTTAAAATCGCAAATAATTTGCAAGAATTTAAAGGCTACATGCAGCAATGAGAAATGCATTTTACAGGGCGGTCAAGCATCGTAATGACTGAAGAGAACGTGATATACCTAGAAATTAATGGGGTGTATTTCTGCGCTGCATTTTTTGACAAAGAACTGAAAATACCTTCCATTGATACATACATATTTGTAGGCATGGAAGATGATGGGTTCCTGTTTAGAGATGCCGGAAATGAAACACGCTTCGTGGTTGTGTCGCCAGAGAGTATGTGCGGTATCTATGACCGTGTGGCTTTAAGTAAATGGCTACTTGAAGATCATAGTCCAAGGCATGCAATGACCACAGAGTACACATACAAACTTCTTGGTGAATAAAAATCTAACCAGGCGTTTAGCACGGATAGTTTACAGCGGGGCATTTGCTCCGCAATTTTACACCCCGCTGCAAACCGCTCCGCCGGCAGGTCGGCTCCGCTCTGCCGGTTTACTTGGCGTTAACTTAACTCGGTAGGAAGTATGAGTATCTATTTAAATACTGTAAAAAAGCTCAAAGAGATCAAGATCTAGTTGACGTCTATAGAGACCAGATTAGTTCTGAATCATTAACTGGGGTGATCTCAAATTACTCTGAAGAATTGATATATATGAGTCTTTTTACTGACGAAGGGCTACCCAATGGGGTATCTATATTTTATATAGCCGATATTACTAGGATTCGTTGGGGTGGTAATGTAAGGAATTCAATCTCACAATTAATTTCATTGAATGTAGCTAAGCCGGGCACAGCTGAAATAAATCTATCCTCTTTGAAGCTGGCAATCGAGTCAGTTCAAGTTGAATTCGGCTATGTTAATATTTTGGCAGAGCAAATTGATCCTGATATAACATTCATTGGTGAGATTTCGGAAATTGACCAAGATGCTATAGTACTTCACAGTTATGGAACCATGTCGACTCTAGATAGAAGCTTTCAGCTCATGACAATAAATGTTATTACTCGTGTTGACGCAGGAGCGAATTATGAAAATTGTATACATTCGCTTTTGAAAAATAAAAGCTAACACGCGACTGTGGTAAAAATAAAAACCTGTAGCGAAAATTGACAACTACAGTATGACAAGCGTTAGGTAATAATTATGACTTCTCGGACCGAACGAGATCAACATAAAGCTCTGACTCGCGCGTTTATCCAAAAACGCCGAGTGGAAACAATTGCGTCAATGCCGATTTTGCAGGCTGATCTTGTCCAGCTATTTGAGTTCTTAGATAATGCATTAGTGGCAGGTTGCGATCATTCGTTTAGGTTTACGCGGCAGTTTCTCCAAGCTAACAATCTGCCTGAAGCCACCATTGTTCCTTGGCTTGGTAATCACGGCGGCTACTGTGATTGTGAGGTGTTGGCCAATGTTGAAGATGGTTTTCAACAATGAATCCCTGCCGTTTAATCACCAACTGCAGTAGAAGAAATATGTTGTCATGTTCTGCTTGGGTGATCTTCTTCCTCAGTTAATTGTTTGTAAGTGGCGAGTATTGTGAGAAATGGTGAGGAGACTCAAATGCATTCAGATATTCCAGTCTACAATAGGCAGCAAGAAAATCATCAAGCTGTATGTGATTTTCTTGCGCTGCAAATTGATAAAAATTTGTCAGGAGCTGAAAGCAAGATATGGCATTCGCACCCAGTCTGGTTTCTAGATGGCAATCCAATAGTCGGATACAGCAAACAGAAGCCAGGTATTCGATTGATGTTTTGGAGTGGAGCGGATTTTGAAGAGGCGGCGTTGAATGTAATAGGTAAAAAGTTTAAAGATGCATCAATTTTTTATAATGATGTATCCGAGATAAAGCAGTCCGATCTAAATCGATGGATTAAAAAGGCAAAAGAAATACAGTGGGATTATAAAAATATAGTTCGACGCAAAGGAGTTTTGGATCGATTGTAAATATTAATGTGGCCCTAAGTTACTGCTATCGATACCCGCGCAAAGTATCCAGTTACAACACTTCGATAAAAATACGATATACTGGTTGCCCAACCAGTAATTGCTGTTTTCCCATGCTTACTAACGCTTTCCTGTTAACCCGCCAATGGCGTGATACCCGCGAGGGAGTCGCGTTGGATTTATGGTGGGTGACAGAAACAGGGAATTGTTGGACGCAAATCACTGGGCAGGAAGTGGTGTTTTTTGTGTTGCGTGAGCAGGCGGAGCGGATTCAGCAATTGCTGAAACCTTTGCGTTCGTGGCGTATGGCAGAGGTAGAGCTAAGTACTTTCCATAACCAGCCAGTTAATGCACTTTATTTCAAACAGCATCGCGTAGCGCGCGATGCGCAAGAGATTTTCCAGCAACAGGATATTGGTTTTTGGGAGGGCGATATTCGCCCGCCAGAACGCTATTTGATGGAGCGATTTATTACTGCCACCGCGCAGATTGAACATTCTGCGAATACTTTTCCGCTTATAAATCCCAAGCTTGCGCCGGTACCTGATGTGTACTGGCGCCCCGCCTTAAAAATGTTGTCGCTGGATATTGAAACCTCCATGGATGCGAAACAGCTTTATTCCATCGGTGTGTGGTGCGAGGCAGGGCAAAAAGTATTTATGGTAGGTGAGGGTGCCGATACTGAGCGGGTAATTTTTTGCGCAGATGCCAAGCAATGTTTGCTGATTTTTTTTGAATTCTTGAAAATTGCTGACCCGGATATTTTAATCGGTTGGAGTGTTGTGCAATTCGATTTGCTAACGCTGGAGAATATCTGCAAAAGTTTGCATATGGAATTACAGCTGGGGCGTGCGGGGCAGGCGATTCATTGGCGTCATGATGATGCAGATACCGGGCGCAGCTACCTAGTCATTCCTGGGCGGGTGGCGCTGGATGGAATCGAGCTATTAAAGGCGGCAAATTATCGTTACGAAAGTTATTCCCTGCAAAATGTTTCTGAAGAGTTATTGGGTGAAGGTAAGTTACTGACTGGCGATAATCGCGGTGGCGACATTACCCATCTATTCAAACACGACAAGCTCGCGTTGGCGGAATACAACCTACGTGATTGCGAGCTGGTATGGAAAATTTTCCAGCAACAGCAATTACTGGATTTTGCCATGGAGCGCAGCCAGTTAACCGGTTTATTGCTGGATCGCATCGGTGGTTCTGTTGCGGCATTTGAGTATTTATATTTGCCGCGTTTGCATCGACGCGGTTATGTAGCACCTAATTTGGGTGAATTGGAATCGGATATTTATAGCCCAGGTGGCTATGTTATGAATTCGCGCCCCGGAATTTATGACAATGTACTGGTGCTGGATTTTAAAAGCCTGTACCCAAGCATTATTCGCACCTTCCTGATTGACCCTTGTGCATTCTGGGTTGCACAGCATCAGCAACTGGATGAAGCACAAACGGTGTCCGGATTTAACGGCGCCTATTTTGCGCGCGAAGGGCATATTTTGCCGCAGGTGATTGAGCAATTGTCGGCAGCGCGCGACCGCGCCAAACAACATAAGGATGCACCTTTATCCCATGCTATAAAAATTATTATGAATTCCTTTTATGGTGTATTGGGTTCGATGGGATGCCGGTTTTTTGATCCGCGTGTATGCAGTTCAATTACCTTGCGCGGCCATGAGATTATCCAGCGCAGTCGCGATTGGATTGAACAGCAGGGTTATGCCGTTATCTATGGCGATACAGATTCACTGTTTGTGTGGCTGGAAAATAACTGTGTCGGTAAAGCACCAAAAAATACCAGCCAGTGCGACGCTATAGGCAAGCGGCTCGCTAAAGAACTAAACCAATGGTGGCAACAAACTTTACAGTCAGAATTTGCGATCAAGAGTGCATTGGAAATTCAGTATGAAACCCATTATTTGCGCTTCCTGATGCCGACTATTCGCGGCTCAGATCTGGGCACAAAAAAACGTTACGCGGGTTTGGTTGAGGTAAACGGCGAGCGGGAGATGGTGTTTAAAGGATTGGAAAATGTCCGCACTGATTGGACACAGCTGGCGAAGGATTTTCAGAGCGAGCTTTATCGCAAGATTTTTGCAGGCGAGGACTATCTGGATTTTGTGCGTACTACCAACGATGAGGTGTTGGCCGGTAAACGCGATATGGAATTAATTTATCGTAAACGTTTGCGGCGGCATTTGCATGAGTACCAGAAAAATGTTCCACCCCATGTGCAGGCAGCACGTAAGTATGTGCAGTTAACCGGGGAGTCGCTGAGGCGCGGTGATTGGATTAGCTATCTGCTCACCACCAATGGGCCAGAACCGGTGGGGCAATATGAAGTGGATATGGCGCTGCGCCAAAGCCCGATTGATTACCAGCATTATATCGATAAGCAATTAACCCCTGTTGCCGATAGCATTTTGCACTTTTTAAATGAATCCCTGACGCAATTGGTGGATCAACAATTGCCATTGTTTGGTAATTAGGTTGCTGATTGAAACGGCTTGTAACAGAGCGTATCTATTTTCCCTTTGATTTGGTTTATTGGTTGATAATGGATTGAGCGTGTTTACTAACGGGAGGTTGAACTATGAAATGGTTGGGCATTGTTTTTGTTCTGTGTATCTGCGCTTGCAGTGAGCGCGGTTACTACGAATCCATTCAAACCAGTCATCGCAATCACTGTCAGCAATTAGCAGGTTCACAGCGCGACGAATGTTTTAGAAACCTTGGACCTGATTACCAAACTTATGAGCGTCAGCGGCAGGAATTATTGATGGACGAAAAGCGCGCTGAAACTCATGATGAAACAAGCGGAGATGAGAAAGACAGTGATGAAAAGGGTGGAGAAAGTAATAAATAATTTATCGCCAGTATCTACTAGGTACTGGCGATAAATTATTATTGTTTTCGAAACTTTGGTAGCACAAAGTTAGTAGAAAAGGCTCATAGAAAAAGTTTGTAGAAAAAGGCTAGTAGCGAAAGTTTACTAACAAAAGTTGGTGGTAAACGGTCAGTTGCAAATGCTACCCAACACCTTAGGAATTTCTGTGGCTGAGTTAACCGGCTTGCTACCTTGAAAGCCAAATTCTACTGATTGGCCCGGCTGGATAACCCGGTTCCAATCCAGATTGCTGGCGTTATAGCTGCCAGAAAAATTGGCGTTCCAGCCGTTGGTCATTTGACTACCTTTGGTATAGGTCCAGCTTACTACCCAGCCATTAATAGCCTGCTGCGTTTTGTTGGTGATGCGCACAGTTACCACAAAACCATTATTCCATTCGTTTTGTATCAAGTACTCACACAGCGCTTTGCCAGTGGTGGTGGAGCTTGCTGCTTTGCTGCTAGCGGGCAGTGAACTTTTACTCGAAGAGGTTGCTGCAACACTGGATAATCCGGCACTGCTAGTGGTAACAACACTTTTACGGAAATTACTGAAGCGATTTTTTTCATTATTTAGTGCGAGTGCTGCGTGGGCTTGCTCCGGTTGGCCGACGGGTACGCCGCAAGCAATACCTGCACAGGTAATTTCCGGGTTGGAAAAGCGTGCAACACGATCATTTACTTTAAACAACCAGGGGTATGTCATGATGGTAGCAAATAGATTATCTACGCCATGGCCCAGTGCATAATCATAACCAGTACCTTTGGTATCGCCCTGGCGGCGTGAATGCGCGAGCCCCATATTATGGCCCAGCTCATGTGCCAGTACTAATGGGCCGCAATCCGGGCCGACGACTGTCCAGGTCCAGTTTCCATCCAGCGTCATATAGCCTATGCCGCATTTGCCGGTGATATGTAGTTGAGTAACAAAGTCAGCACCGTATTGATCGCGCAACTGAATGGCGCGCTGTTGCAAACGCAAATTTCCCAACACTTGATCCATAGTGTCTCCGCCAATCGAATTTTCCACCACACCCACAATGCGTAACTGAATATCGATGCGGCTTGCGCTGTAGGCATTGTTGATTTGTGTTGCCCAACTTTGCATAGCGGTAGCGACATTATTATTAAAATAATTTTTACTGTGCTGATCATAAAGTACTAACAGATCCACGGTAGCTGCGCGTGCTGTGGCAGAAAATATAAACAAAATAAATGTGAAGCCTATGCCCAGGCTGCGGATGTTTAGATAGTTTTTTTTCATGATAATTTGACCTATGTAATAAGCTCATTGTTATTCGTTGCCGTGTGTACTGGACAAATGCAGCTACCTTGCTGCTGTAATTTTTTGGAAATAAATTATGGGTGTTGGTGATCATCGACTGGTGGAATAACCATGTCGGTGCGGTGATTTGGATTGGGTTTAAATAGCGTTGCACTTGACGCAACCCAGCCTTGATTGCCATTGACCTGAATAACGTAATGACCGTTAGGCGTATCAAATCCGCCCAGGCTTATGCCTTCACCCTGGGTGAGGCTGACGAGCATGGGCCCATCAATATTTTTTAAATGCCCGTGCCAGGTAGTGGTGTTGCCAAGTTGTTTTTCTATACCGTCAATGATTACTGTGTAGCGCAAGCCCGTGCGATTTACCGGTAATTCAATTTCATCGCCAGGTAATAACACTGCCCAGCGTTTGGTATTAATTTCAATAAATTCGCGCCCGTCATTTTTTTCTTCTGTTGTTAATGGCAAATGCTCTGGCACCTGGGATAGATTGCGCCAGGCGCTTGACTCGCTTAATAAATCCACCAAATTATCTGCATCAATTTGTAAGTTCGGATGGTGCTGACGCAGTGCGTCCTGTCGTGTTTCCAGATCGGGATATTGCTCTATGGCAATCGCCTGGTAGCGCTGTTGTGCTGGTGTTAATTGCGGGGGCATCAGGTTGTTTGATATAGGGTGTTGTATCGCACCAGTTGCGCTGATTGGTTGCTTGGCTGCGTCAGGTGTTTCTGGTGAAACGGAGTTAATGATCGGGTTGTTGAATGTTGCCGGGAGAAAAAATAATCCCGCCAATAGGGCAAGCAATGTCAGGATTCCTGTCCGGGAGTTTTTCATGGATAAATCTCACGCTGTAATTTAAAGGGGAATCTGAAAAAATTATTGTTATGAGTGAATGCACATCGCATTGAACAAATTATTGGTTGTAACGATTAGCAAGCACCTCCCACTCTAGGTTTATCGAGCGGAAATGACAGTTCGACTTTAAGTCCTGGTGAGATAGAACTGGGGTATTGTGAGGGAGTCGCGGTTCGGGCTATAGTCCTTGCCCCTTAGTCATTTACAGGTAAAACCATGGCCGATATCGATGAAATTCTGGATTTGCTGCGCGAACACAATGAATCCGTGCCAGTACCTTTGGAATTGCCCGATGAAGATCATTTGGTGGAAATAGAAGAAGAAATTCTGTTGCCTATCCCGCGCGATATGCGCACCTTTTTACTGGAAGCCAGTGATGTGGTTTATGGCGGTATAGAGCCGGTCACGGCCGCTGACCCCAACTCCCACACCTATTTGCCGGAAGTAACGGCAGTGGCCTGGTCCCAGGGAGTACCGCGCTACCTGATGCCCTTGTGTGAAGTAAATGGCAACTACTATTGTGTAGAGCCGGAAGGTGAAGTCGTGTTTTGGCGCGATGGTGACCTGACCGATGAGTCCTGGCCATCCGTTTGGCATTGGATTCGCGATGTGTGGCTGGAGTCCTAGTACTTCAATAGTGTCGGCAAATTGAACAAAAGAATTGCTCGCTTTTATCGGACAAATTTTCTATTTTATTGATTTATATTAAAAATTAATAAGTGGAATAAAGTGTGCTTAACGGATGAAACCACTAACTGTTCTTATAAGGATAAGATTATGACTTTTCGTAAAATTCTTGCTGCACTGGGTTTAACCCTCGCTCTGTCACCTCTCGCAAATGCAGTCCCAATTCTCGGTGGCAATATTTATGTTACTGAAACCGGTAATGTTACTGCGACTTACCTGGGGCACACCGCAGGTTACACCAATGAGTTATACCTCTATATGCCTACCAATGGCCTTGGAGTTATTTTCAATAACCACACTACGCCAGTAGGCACCACATTTGATCTGGGATCATTTACTGCGGGCACTGAATTGATATTCGCCATCTATGTGTTGAACACCGGCGAAACATTCTATTCTGGCGATGCTTCTCGCAATGCTGATGGTCTTGCACATGCTGTGGTAGATACTGAATATTCAGCCGATGCAGCCTATGTTGGTTTTGAGGATTTGCTCGGTGGTGGCGATTTGGATTATGACGATGTGAAATTTAGCTTTACTAATATCGGAACTACTGAAGTGCCTGAACCAGCTCCTTTGGTGTTGTTTGCACTGGGCCTGTTAGGCCTTGGATTGGCTCGCCGTAAGCACAGTTAATTGGCTCACAGATATTGCTGTAAGCGCTAAAAAAGCCCGACATTGTCGGGCTTTTTTCTTTGCTCCCTCCCTCAAGGCTGCTTCTACACCACTTTAATGTTTGCTTTAGGCGAGATTGATCACGAAAATAGATTCTTGTGCCACCAGACTTTGCGGTCCTGGGCTACACTCAATCTCCCTGCAACACCAAGGTGTTTGCTTTCATCTGTACCGAGACTTTATCGTGCACTTACGTTCTGTGTTTGCTTTGAGCTTGCTTCTGGTGTTCGCCAGTGGGCCGCTTTTGGCAGTGGAAGAAGGCGTGCGCGATAATTCTGCGAATCATGAACAAGAATCCAGCCTTGCTGATTTCGAGGCCCAGGTACGTCGTGTTGCCGAACAAACTGCTGCCGCTGAAAAAGCGCGGGCAGAGCAGGAGCGCAAGGAATATGAAGCGGCCGCTAAAAAGCAGGAGTTCAAATTCTTTAAATATCGCAAGGAGGGGGCTGTCGCCTATTCAGATCGCCAACCACGTAAGACCGATTTTGAGGTCATCGTTTATAACTCCTGTTATGCCTGTAACCCTCTCTCGCGAGTTGACTGGCGCGGTACTCGCTTACACCTTACCGAGTTCACCTATTCCATTGGCCGCAATGCGCGCAAATATGGTGTAGATCCGGCGTTGGTGCGGGCCGTTATCCACGCTGAGTCCAATTTCAATCCACTTGCTCGTTCGCGCAAAGGGGCAATGGGACTGATGCAACTAATGCCTGGAACGGCACGGGATATGGGCGTTGGAGATGCAAGCAATGCGGCGCAAAATATTGAGGGTGGGGTGAAGTACCTGGCTTGGTTGCTCAAGCGTTTTAATGGCGACATCACCAAGGCGACAGCTGCATATAATGCCGGCCCAGGAGCAGTGGAGAAATATCGTGGTGTACCTCCTTATGAAGAGACCAAAACCTACGTATTCCGTGTGAACATTTTGCATCAACGCTATAAAACCCAATTGGCTTCGCTCGCGCAAAACTAGTTTTTCCTTTCCCTTGTTTCACGTTCTAGCCTGTCCTTTTTCTGCCTGGCATTAAGATTTTCTCAAAACAACGGCTTGTTAACGCCTATTCATAACAAAAAGATCTAATTTTTGCGCCATGTTCAGCTCAAAAAGCAAGCGCTTTTGCCGCTATAGGGATAACAACCATTAATCCAGTGAAGGTGCCAGCATGATTGTTTCCAATGCGCAGATTTATATGGGGGCCCGGCAAGAGTATGGGAAAGATTTGAGTATTGTTGACCCCGCTGAGTTAGCCGCAGCGCACGAAAATCCGATGCTCGCTATTGATACTCCGGTACCCGCGCGAGCTGCGCCGGTTAATAGTGGACCGGGCCTGGTTTATCAACGGCGTGAACGCTATCAGGAAACCGAAACGCTGAACTTTGCGGCGGTAGGTGTAATAAAAACAGCAGATGGACGCGAAATAAATTTTTCCGCTGCACTCTCTATGAGTCGCGATTTTGTGCAGGAATCCAATCTGGAGATTCGCCAGGGATCTGCGCAAAAAATTGATCCGCTAGTGATTAATTTTGACGGCTTGGGGGCGCAACTTTTACAAACACGTTTTGAATTTGATTTGGATAATAATGGCACAGTCGAGCAAATTGCCAGTTTGCGTTCGGGTAGTGGTTATTTGGCGTTGGATCGCAACGGTGATGGCGCTATTAATAATGGCAGTGAATTATTTGGCCCGAGTAGCGGGCGTGGTTTTGCAGAGCTCGCGGAGTATGACGAAGATGGCAATAACTTTATTGACGAGGCCGACAGTATTTATCATCAGTTGCGTATCTGGATGACCAATGAAGATGGTTCCAGTCAGCTGGCCGCGTTGGGTGATAAAAATATCGGCGCAATTTTTCTTGGGCATGTGACATCGCCTTTTCAATTAAAAGATGCCAATAACAATTCTCTGGGCGAAGTTGCCAATTCGGGAATTTATTTAACAGAAGATGGCAAAGCTGGAGTGATTCAGGAAATTAATCTGAGTGTATAAACCTATCCGTTTTACTGTGCCAGAAAACAACAAGCCCCTGAGACGGGGCTCGTTGCAGTGGTCAGAACAACAGTCATTTTAATAATATCGATTGCTGTTGTTTTATTTGGCATCCGTACGAACTACCAACTCATTCCCGCTGCGCAAACTGGCGAATGACTTGCTGCCAATACCGCTTGAACGAACTTCTTCATTAAATTTTACGTGCAGTACATTTTTGGTGTCGTGTTCGCGCAGTTTTACGCTGAGATCTTTTGAATTAACTGCCAGGATTTTTCCTTTGATTTCACCTGCTACCGGAGTGGACATACGGTTTTTCAGAATAACCGAATCACCTTCGCGCAGTGCCGCTAGTTTCATTGCCCGGCCATTAGTGGTAGCCACTTTTGCACCTTGCACTACGTTGAAGGTTTTGGTTTCACCCGCGTCAGTTTTGATGGTGATAGTACTTTCAGTTTCACTCACGCTTTTTACTGTACCGGGAACTTCTTTGTAAGAAACAAACGAGTAGGCGCTGGCAAAAGAAGAAAAGCTGACTAGAGAAACCAGCGCCAGAGTTTTAACAAAAGGAACTTTAGACATGATTAAAAACCTCATAGATGATTGGATTTGAAACAACGTTGTCATTTGCCGGCAAGAGTGATTATAGGGAAGGGAATTTACTATTTGTTACTTTTTGTGACGGTTTCTTAAACTGTTTTTTCACTAAAACTAAATAATTCATTATTTTTATTCATATATGAAATATAAAAAATTGTTTTTAATTTTTAAAGTTATTAAAAGCACAAAACAAGGGCATTTTTCAGAGAAAGTGTTACCCAATGTAATTTATTGGTGTTTTGATGTGAAACTTTTCAGTGCAATATTGGACAACGTTGTCTGAGGTGTGGGGTGATTTTGGTGCGCAATAAAAAACCCGCCAAAAAGCGGGTTTTTAAAGATATGTCCGCAAAAAGGAATTATTGGTTGAACAGGAATTCCATAAGCGCATTTTGTGCATGCATACGGTTCTCTGCTTCTTCCCAAACGACAGAGTCTGGCGCATCCAGAATTTCAGCGCTGACTTCCTTGCCGCGATAAGCGGGCAAGCAGTGCATAAATATCGCATCGCGATTGGCGTGGCTCATCAGTTCTTTATTTACCTGATAGCCGATAAAGATTTTCTCGCGCTGCTTTTTCTCATCTTCTTGTCCCATGGAAGCCCAGGTGTCAGTTACGACCAAGTCAGCACCGGCTACAGCCGCACGCGGATCATTGGTTAGTGCTACACGGTTCTGGTAGGGAGTGACAAATTCATCTTCCGGCTCGAAACCTTTGGGAGTAGCAATGCGCAGTTCAAAGTCGCACAGCTCGGCGGCCTGAATATAGGAGTTGCACATATTGTTACCATCGCCGACCCAGGCGACAGTTTTTCCCGCCAATGAACCGCGCTGCTCTACATAGGTTTGGATATCGGCCAGCAACTGGCAGGGATGGAACTCGTCGGTCAAACCATTGATAACGGGTACACGGGAATACTCGGCAAAGCGTTCAACTGTGTCATGGCCAAAGGTGCGGATCATCACCATATCGACCATGCTGGCGATACAACGCGCTGCGTCTTCGATGGGTTCGCCGCGACCTAGTTGTGAATCTTTGGTGGACAGGAAGATTGCATGGCCACCCAGTTTGGCTACGCCAGATTCAAAGGATACGCGGGTGCGGGTGGAGTTTTTTTCGAAGATCATTGCCAGCACTTTGTTGTCGAATAAGGCTGGAGCTTTGCCCTGGCGCAGCAGGGCTTTGAGTTCGATGGCACGCGCGATGATGTGTTGGAGTTCATCGCGGTTAACGTCATTCAGGGTTAGGAAATGTCTCGGCGCCTTTGAGGGAACCATAATCGTTGCTCTTTTATTGCAGTGCGCGCGTTATTGCGCGCACTTGTTTAAAACTCTGTAACCAGCTTTACCACCTTGGTAACCAGTTCATCGGCTTCCGCATCGGTGAGGATGAAGGTGGGCAGCAAGCGGATAGTGTTCATGGCAGTAACGTTGATGAGCACGCCCAAATCGCGACCCTTCTGTACCAGGTCACCGCAGGGGGCATTCAGTTCTATACCAATCATCAATCCCTTGCCGCGAATATCAACAACCTTGGCATTGCCCGCCAAAGCAGCTTTAAAATCGTTTAATAATTTGTCACCGAGCACTTTAGCGCGCTCAACCAGGCCAGAGCTCTGCAAAGTTTCTACCACGGCGATTCCGGCACTGCATGCCAGAGGGTTGCCACCAAAAGTGGTGCCATGGTTGCCGGCTTGCAGAACCTCTGCCGCTTTACCGCGCGCCAGGCATGCACCAATTGGCATGCCGTTGCCCAGACCCTTGGCTGTGGTAACTACGTCCGGCAATATGCCATTGTGCTGGTAGGCGAAGTAGGTACCGGTACGGCCATTGCCAGTTTGGATCTCATCCAGCATTAACAACAGGCCATGCTGATCAGCCAGTGCGCGCAGTTCGTTGAGGTAGTTATTGGCTGGAACGCGCACCCCTCCTTCGCCCTGAACTGGCTCAACCAGGATGCCAACTATGTTTTTGTGTTCGGCAATAGCGGCCTTTACTGCAGGCACGTCGTCATAAGGAACCCGCACAAAACCTTCTACCAGGGGTTCAAAGCCGATTTGCACTTTGGTGTTGCCGGTAGCGGTCAGCGTTGCCATGGTTCTGCCATGAAAACTGTTGCTCATTACAATGACAGTCGGGTTTTTCACGCCTTTGTCATTGCCATACTTACGCGCAATTTTAATGGCTGCTTCGTTAGCTTCAGCTCCGGAGTTGGAAAAGAACACCTTGTCCATACCGGAAGCCTTAATTAACAAGTCACCCAAACGCTGCTGCTGGGGGATGTTATAGAGGTTGGAGGTATGAATAAGCGTGCCCGCTTGCTCGGCAATCGCCTTGGTAACCGCAGGGTGGCTGTAACCCAGGGCACATACCGCAATACCGCTGATGGCATCCAGATAGGATTTGCCTTGATCATCCCACACTCGGCTACCTTCGCCCTTAACAAGGGTGAGGGTTCTGGTGCCGTAAGTGTTCATCAGGCTGGTCATGGCAATCTCCGTAAAAAAACAAAGCCGCAGGCCAATCAGGGAAGGGCCATCAGGCGATTAATGTTCGTGAAAAATAGAGGGATTTTTTGCTGGTCAGTACAGGTTGCTGACTAAAAATCGCGGAAAAAACAGTGCGCGCGGCAAAAAATAAGCACCAAATATATAAGTTCTTGCGATTATTGGCAAATTTGCCCTCGTCGAGCGCTGTTATTACAAATTGTAGTTAGCGCCCTGAACAAATTCCTTGGCAAAAATAATATCGTTTTTCAGATGAAATCCGGCGTCCGGTGGCTGGATGAAAAAACCTTCAAACAAACGCACTCCCTGCATCCACAGACTGGAAAGATTGTGGGAGTTTTCAATTTGTGTAGCTATTACCTGAATGCCACGTTGGTTGGCTGTACTTACGAAGCGTCCCAGCAATTTGGGCGTTGCCTCGTTGGTCAGTTTGGGTGAGAGGCGTAAAAAACTGATGGGTAAACCTTCCATGATTTTTAGCGCTTGCTCATCTTCACCGGCTCGAGTCATACAGATGCTGCAACGAATATCGCGCAGTGCTTTGGCAATTTCACGGGCCAAGTGAAAGTGATTCACCACCCAGTTTTCCTCCAGCATAAACACCAGGCGATCCTCGCCACGTAAACGGGAGGAGCGCAACACATTGGCTGCAAAGGAAAAGAACGAGCTTTGTTGCAAGGTTTCTTCAGCCAGATGAATAAATAGTGTTGCTGATTCGCGTGTGTTGCTGTTTTCCGCAATTGCCGTTACAGCTTGTTGCAACACCCAGCGATCCAGCTCCAGCCGTTTACCTGGCTGGTTGATGCGACTGAGGAATTGCCCGGCGGGAATCGGATCGCCGCCGTCGTTGCGCAAACGAGTAAGCACCGAGAAGTGTTCAATCTGCGCTTCTTCCAGGCTGATAATGGGTTGGAAGGCGAGCGATAAATCGCGGCTAAAAACAATTTGGGAAAAATCGGGCAAGTCTTTGGCAATGGTGACGGCGGCTATCTCTTGTGGAGCAGCTGAATTTTCCAATTGCTGTTCAAAAACCTGCTCGGCACGCAGCAAGGCATTATTGGCTGTGGCTAATGCGGGTTCCAATAGGACCACGCCCAATTTAACGTCGAGCGAGATTTGTTTGCCTTTTACATTGTAAGAGTGGTTGCTCAGGTATTTGGCGATTTGCTCCGCGCGTTGGCGATGAAATTCAGTGCTGCGTTTACCGGCCAAAACACAGGCGACCAGATTGGATAAGTCTGCCCATTGTTCATCGCTACCGAGCGTGTCATCCAGGTATTCACAAAAATGCTCGTGCAAATTAATAAGTTCAACTTGCCCCAGTTGTTGGGTGAGCTCAGGCAATTTATCCACGCTGACATAATAGAGCGCACTTGTTTGTCCGCTTAGTCGATGTGTGTGCAGTTCTTCTTCCAATGCATTAAAAAAGTAGCTGCGATTAATTTGCTGTGGCTTTTGCGTGTGGCGGGTTATGCGTGCGACGCGAGTTTTTAACAAGCTGGTGTCCGTCAGGGCCTGACGGCAGCATTCAATTAAATCGTTGGCCTCAAAGGGTTTAGTGAGCAATGCGTTCACACCCAGCGCGCGAATACTGCGGTGCAAGTTGGTATCTGTGTCTGCAGTGACAAAAATAATGGGCAGCAATAAAAATTCCGGATCCTGACGCAACAGGACGGCCAGCTCCATACCGGTAATATCCGGCATGTGCATATCCAGAATAACCAGATCGGGTTTGAATTGCGCGGCGTGTTGCAAGCTGTGGAGTGGCTGGTTCACACAGAGCACTTCCATGCCAGCGTAGCGCAAGACTTCTGCTTGCAAGCTGGTGATGGATTCGTCGTCATCCACTACCATGACGCGATAGGTTTTGTCGTTCAGGCTGATCAGCTGCAACAGCTTATCAATTAAAAAATTGAAATCGACGGGTTTGACCAGGTAATCGGTACTGCCAGCGCGCAACGCGCGCAATTTTGCATTCAGGTCGGTTCTGCCTGACATCAGTACTATCGGAATATTTTGTAGCAGAAGGGCTTTAATTTTGTGCAGATTACTTAAGGCTTGCAGGCCGGCACCTTCAAAATCCGGATCCATTAAAATTACATCGGGCGAATCCAGGTACAGCCGCTGCATGCAGGTTTGCGGGTTATCAAAATACTCCACATTAAACCCTGCCTTGCGTAGATAGGCCGAGCAAAGGGCGGCAAGAGTGCGGTCAGGGTCGATTAGAAATACGGTGCGTTCACCTGCTTCGGGGTGATGTTCAGGAGTAGCAATGGCTGTTTCGGCGTGGGTTTGTTGAGTATTCAGCGCCTCGATCAACTGCGTAACCAGTTCTTCGACTTGTGCGTACTCCGGGCCGCCAAAATTGCGCCCCAGGGATTTCATATCGCGGATAAAGCTTTCCAGCTGCGCTGCTTTTTGGCGCAATTCTGCAAAACCGAAACTGGTGGAGGTTTCCGCCATCTTATGGGTGAACTGTTCGAGCGCGGATATACCTTGCTCGCTCCAGTTAAGATGGCGCAAATGTCCCCATATCTTTTCCAGTCGACGGGCCTGTTCAGGTAGGCTGGCCGAAAACTGTTCACGTAATTTTTCAAGCTGGCTATGAAATTCTTGTGGCATAAAATCGTCCTGATACATTCGTCTTTAGTATAGAAGCTGTTTGCCAATTAAGAGTTCAAAAACAAACGCTGTAAAAAATCAACCGATACCGGTCAATTGACTCGTCAATTGTTGAGCAATAAATCTGCCGATTTTATCGCCGGCGCGCGTTTGGACCCGGCTGAATTGTTGGTGGCTATTCCCGGTGTGCAGGTGGATTCCCGTACCAATTACGCGCAGGACACACGCATCAGTTTGCGCGGCTTTGGCGCTCGCTCGGCTTTTGGTGTGCGCGGCATTGATTTATTGGTCGATGGCATTCCCATGTCCACACCGGATGGGCAGGGGCAGTTGTCGAGTGTGATATTGGATTCGCTCGCCAGCGTTCAGGTATTGCGCGGCCCAGTCGCAGCACTTTATGGCAACAGTTCTGGCGGAGTCATCGCCTTGCAAACTTCGCTACCTGAGCGAAATCAGCTCAGCCTGGCCAGTACCAGCGGCGATCAGGATTTGGCGCGCTATCAAGTGCAGGGGGATTATCGGCAGGGCGATTTTGCTCTGCGTGGCCAATATGCAGATACCCGAGTTGCAGGTGATCGACCGCATTCTCGCGCTGAACGTCAGCAATCAGCACTGCAAGCCTTTTACTCAACGGCAAATAATATCGACCTGACCATAAAGCATGAGCAAAGTGATGATCCCCTGTTGCAAGATCCGTTGGGATTAACCCAGGCGCAATGGCAAGCAGACCCCTGGCAAAAAAATCCACTCGCCGAAACTTTTAATACGCGCAAAAGCGTCAAGCACCAGCAAACATCCATCAGTCTGCGCGAACAGCAGGGGGCGAACCGTTGGCAGGCGGCTGTATGGCAAGGTGAGCGCGAGATCAATCAATATTTGGGATTTTCGGGCGATGCCATTTCCGGCAGTGGCGGCGTGGTGGATTTAGCACGCGATTTTGTGGGTGCCAGCGCGACAGTCTCCCAATCAGTAAACCTATGGAGTTTGCCGCTGGATGTCAGTGTGGGAATTGAAGCGGCGCAAATGCAAGATCGCCGACGCGGTTACGTGAATAACCAGGGGGTTGCCGGTGATTTGCGGCGCAATGAATTGGGTGAGGTCAATAGCCGCGATATTTATTCATTACTCCAGCTTCAGCCTGCTGCACAATTTAGTGTTTACGTTGGTGCAAGACGCAGTTGGTTGGACGTTGATACGGACGATTATTTTATTGTGCCGGGTAATCCAGATGATTCGGGCGCGCGCGATTACCGCGAGCAGTCCTGGGTTGTAGGCGGCAGTTATGAATTGAGTGATCGCTGGGAATTATTTGCCAGCAGTGGGCGCGGTTATGAAACGCCAACGCTGACTGAAATGGCCTACAGAGCAAATGGCTCAGGTTTAAATACCCAACTAGAGGCGGCAATTAATCATCAACAGCAATGGGGCTTGGGTTATCAGGCCAGCGAAGCGCTACAGCTCTCTTTAACGCATTTTATGATTGAAACAGATAATGAGTTGGTAGTTGATCAATCCGTTGGTGGACGCACCAGTTTTCGCAACGCCGCAGAGACCGAGCGCGAAGGGGTAGAATTTTTTGCGCGCTGGATTTTAAGTGATGCATGGCGTTGGCAGGCCAGTGCTCAATCCATGAATGCGGACTATTCGGCAGGGCAATGGTCGGGCAAACAATTGCCGGGTGTAGCACGCGAGCAGTATCAACTTGGCGTAGAATGGCGCCCCCTGCACGATGAGTTGCTGCAAGTAAATTTGTTTGCGCAACAGCGCTCGCGCATTTTTACAGCTGATAATAATCAAATTGCTGCCCCCGGCTTTTACACTATCGATTTAGGTTTGCAAGGGGATATTGCGGTGCAAGCCTGGTCAGTTAACTGGTGGTTAAAACTCGCCAACCTGAGCGATGAAAATTATGTTGGCTCGGTGGTGGTTAATCAAACCAATGGACGTGCATTTGAACCGGCGCTGGGGCGTAATTTTTCAGGCGGGACAAAACTCACGCGTGCATTTTAGCTGATGAGAGTAAATAATTTTTTTGCAGAGTATTTTTTGTGATTGATCTGGATTCACTTCCCGCATTGCCGCTGACTCAGTTGCGCAATGATTTTTTTGCAGCGCTACAACAAACTCCATTGCTACTGGAAGCAGAGCCCGGTGCAGGTAAATCTACCCTGGCGCCACTCTGGGTATTGGCAGATGCAGTTGCCGACCGGCAGGTCTGGTTAATTCAGCCGCGAGTGTTGGCGGTGCAAGCTCTGGCGGAAAGATTGGCGGAATTGCTGCAAGGGAAAGTGGGGGAGACTGTGGGCTATCAAGTCCCCTATGATTCGCGTATGGGCAAGCAAACACGCTTGGTATTAATGACACCGGGGGTGCTGCTACAACATTTATTGCAAAACCCCACGCTTGATGGTGTTGCCTGTGTGATGCTCGATGAAATTCACGAGCGCAGTGTCAATCAGGATCTTGCCTGGGCATTTTTGCAGGAAGTGCAAATCCTGCGCGATGATTTGCACTTAATATTGATGAGCGCTACACCTGACCCTGCTTTGCAGCAACAAATTGCCAATCGTTTATTTGCGCCCGGGCGCTGCTTTCCTGTTGGCGTGGACTATCAGCCAGCCAGGCAATTGCCCAATCAGTATCCGGAAAAAATCGACGAGCATTTATTGCGTGTGTTGCGTAACCATGCCGATTGGCAAGCGCAGACTGCATTAATTTTTTTACCCGGCTGGCGCGAGATTGAAGACTGCGCACAAGCCATCGCACGCGCATTTCCCGCACAAAAAATATTTCGTTTGCACAGCCGTGTTCCTGCACAGGAACAGCATCAGGCATTAGACCCGGCGCAGGGCCCGCGCATTATTCTGTCCACCAATATTGCAGAAACATCCTTAACAATTGCGGATGTAACGCTCGTTGTTGATTCGGGCCTGGCTCGTCGGGTTGATTACGAGCAGCGCACTGGCGTTTCGCGTTTGCGCACGGCGCGCATCAGTATGGCGAGCGCTGAGCAGCGTCGCGGTCGTGCAGGGCGTGTGCGAGCGGGTCATTGCATTCGCCTCTGGTCGCAGGATCAAGCTCTTGCCGCTGCGGATTTACCGGAAATTCGTGCAACCGATTATTTGCCCTTGGTATTGCGCATTGCCCACTGGGGCAGCCCAGCGCAATCCTTACCCTGGCTGGAAAAACCCAATGGATTGGCTTTGCAATTTGCGCAGCAACAATTGCAGCAAATGCAATTGCTGGATGCACAGGGTGCCGTGACTGAGCGCGGCCAGCGTGTGAGCGAATTGGGCACTCATCCACGCATTGCGGCATTTATGTTGCTACATGAAAAAACTATGAGTGAGGCATCGCTGTTATTGGCCTTAGCTTTGCACTTTGAATTGGCGGCTGAACAGGATGTGGATGACTTATTGGAAAATGCGGCGCGCGAGTTAGCGCGCAATCGCCAATGGCAACAGCAACAAAAACGCTGGCTAAAAGTATTAAGTGTTTCCACAAGTTCGGGCGAAGTAAATTCCCAGGCATTGGCACGTGCGTTTAGTGACCGCATTGGTTATCGCCAGGAATCGGGGAAGTATCGTTTGAATTCAGGCATCAGTGTTGAGTCATCACTGACTAGCCAATGGGCGGTGCTGCCCATTATAAATACCAAGCCAAAAAGTCACTCCGGGGTTGGTATTGCTGTACAGCCCAGTGCCGATTTGCAGCGGCAATTGAGCCAGCAACAAACTGCGTTGGAATTTAAACAGCAACGCTGGCAGTTGCACAACCAGTGGCGTATGGGCGGTGTATTGGTCGATGAGCAATTCACACCGCTTGATGCTGCGCAGGTGCAACAGCAATTGCACAATCATATTCAGCAACTGTGGCAAGAAAAAGGTCGTACCCATTTTCACTGGAGTGATAACGCCAGCCGATTATTGGAGCGCGCGCGTTTGTTGGCTGGACTCCAGTTATGCGATTTGCCAGCGCTGGATGATGAATCATTGTGTAATCATCTGGATAAATGGCTGGCCCCCTTTTTAACAGAAACCATCCGCCTGGAAAATTTACCCTGGCAACAGGCGCTGGAGTTTTATATTGGTTACGAGCAGTGCACGGCCATAGCAAAATTGTTGCCGGAAAAAATTGAATTGCCTAGCGGGCGCAGTGTAACTGTGGAATTTACCAACGATGGTGGGGCACAGGTTGCAGCAAAACTGCAGGAATTTTTTGGCTGTGAGCAATTGCAATTAGCCAATGGAAAAATTCCACTGCAAATACATTTGCTTTCACCCAATGGTAGTCCCCTGGCGATTACCACCAATTTGCAATCGTTTTGGCAGCAGGCTTATCCCGAGGTGCGCAAAGAAATGCGCGGTCGCTATCCACGTCACCCCTGGCCAGATAATCCGCTGGAACATGAGGCAACCGCATTGACCAAGCGTAAACTGGCCATGCAGCAGAAGCCGGAAAACTAATTGGGTAAATTCTGGGTTGGGTTTAATCAGGCTGATTGCGTTTGATTACGGTAGTGATTTTGTTTGTCGCCATACATGGAGCTATCGGCGGTGCTCATCAGGGTTTTGTAATCAAAGCCATGGATAGCGGTATAGGCAAAGCCTATGCTGGCAGAGATAGCACCTGCTGGAATTCCTTTTATATGCATAGTGTTAAGTGCGAGACGTAACTTGTTTAATACTAATAATAACGATTCCATATCCTTAATGCCCGGCACCAGAATCACAAATTCGTCCCCGCCCAGGCGCGCGGCTATATCAGAGGGACGCAAGATTGCGTGTAGTGCTTGTGCGGCGGCGACCAGCACTGAATCACCGGCGTGATGGCCGTGTATGTCATTCACCTGTTTGAATCCGTTTAGGTCGATAAAATAACAGGCGGCCTGCACCCGTGTATGCTGCATTTCCTGCAACAGGCTGCGCGCTTGCATTTCAAAGGCTGCGCGATTGTTTAGCCCGGTCAGTGCATCGTGATTGGCTTGTTCAAACAATTTTTTGCGTTGCTCTTCTTGCCTGACTTCCAGCAATGCATGCAGTCTGTGCATAATTAAAATAAACATCACCACACAGGCAGTGAACACCAGGATGCCAGCGGATTTGAGCCAATTGATTTCGCTCCAGCGTACCGTTTTAATTAATTGTGCGTTGATTTCATAATTGGCAATTGAAAAAGAGCTGTTGCTTTCAAAGTGATACAGCGAAAATAATTTCTTCTCGTGTGGATCTTGTTTTTGATACAAGAGTTGTTGTGGTTGGCCGTCGTTAATTATATGAATATTGATATCCAGGTTGGGCGTATTGGTAAGCTCTGGTGGAATAAGGTCAGCAATTTTTACTACCAGGATCGCGACAAAATCTTCCGGTGTTTTTTTAATATAACTGGCCATCACCAGCGCTTGTTCACCATCAAATAATTCGAAGGGATCAGATAAGTAGAGCGCGTTTTCTTGTAACCCGCTAGTCGTTGGCAGCGCCCGATTCACAAAATCGATGGTTTTTAAATCCAGCCCCAGCACGCCTTGTCCTTCCGCGAGCGGTGCCATAAAAATCACTGGCAGGGCATTGGTCTTGCTATGCAGGTATTCCGGTGCGGGGGTGCGCTGCCCTAACTCATTCATTATTTCCGGTTGTGCCACGCCCTGTTCCAAGAGAAAGCGTTGGAACTGACCGATATTTTCTGCGCGGACATACTGCGCGATTTGGAACATAGTGACTTGCGGGTAGCGCTTGATCATCGCCATGGAATAGGTATTGGCGGCACTCATACTGATATGTTCACTGCCCTGGATAAACGCCCCAAAGCCGGTTAGCAGTGCTTCATTCTTGGTGAACTTGTCGCGCAGATAAGTGTGGTATCCCTCGGTCTTGCGCTCAAAGTTTTGGCGTAACTCATAGACATCCCAGAAAATACTCAGCGCAACAACACCCAATAAAAATAGCAGGGTAATGATTGCCAAAAAACCATACACCAAACGCAGCCGTAAGCGTGGTGTGGGAGTAACGTGATGCGTTTGCGCTAGGTCCATGTGGTAGCTACCTTCCCAAGAAGTTGTCCAGGAAAATGCAAGCGAGCAAAGCAAAAGAGGGGAGTAGTTCAGAAGTATAGCCAGAAAATTGCAGGACGCTTAAGTTCTCGTATTTGTCCCATCCGGTTGGTAGAAGCAAGAGTCTACTATTGGTGGCGCACTGCCTCCTCTGGCGCGAAATTGCATAGCATGGTTATAGGGCTATGCTTAAAGCTGCATTGGTTGTGTTAGCCAATCGGGGCTTGAGGGATTGTCACCATGAAAAAAATGCTTTTCCTGCTATTAGTTCCCAGCTTGTCCGCTTGGCTTTCTGTCGCATGGGCGGAGGAGCAACCAGCAGCATACCAATGGGCAGGAGCATTAACGCTGGAGTCAGTGACCAATCTGGATGGGGGCGTTAAAGAGGGATCGCGCGAGCTGGCCAATCTTGATATTACTCTTGCGATAGATACTGAGGCGGCCAATTGGTGGAGCGACGGTGAATGGTTTATTTATGTATTGGGTGATACCGGCAAAGACCCGGCTGAATACACTGGCGATGTGCAAGGTGTTTCTAATATTGCGACTGACGAGTCGCTAAAAATTTATGAATTCTGGTATCAACATCATTTTGCCGATGACAGCATCAAAGTGTTATTCGGTCTGCAGGATTACAACTCTACCTTCTATTCATTGGAATTTGCCAGCCTGTATAGCCACCCATCGTTTGGTATAGGGCCAGATACATCACAAGTTGGGCCTTCTATTTTTTCTACTACTGCTACAGCACTACATATTACCTATCAAGGTGAAAACCAATATTTATTAGCTGCCATCTATGACGGTGTGCCAGGCGATCCGGATAATCCGCGCGGTACCCATATTCAATTTAACGAAGGCGATGGTTTATTCAGCGCGGTGGAGTGGGGCTGGGCCAATGAAAGCCAGGACAAAATTGCCATTGGTGCCTGGCAGCACACCGCTGAAGTTGAAAATCCGGTTGATGGTGAAATGAATGATGACAACACCGGGGTGTATATCATTGCCGAAAAAAATATTAACGATGTGGCGGGTGTATTTTTGCAATTGGGTCGCGCGGACGATTTATACAATCAGCTGGAATACTACGCTGGTACGGGTATTACCTTTAATGGTTTTTGGATTGAGGATGATAACGTTGGTTTAGCGGTAGCCCATGCACGCAATGGTGATCCTTACCTTGCTACTCACGCCGATTTGGAGCGCGCAGAAACAGCCTGGGAGCTCAGCTATTTTGCACCGGTTATCGATCATTTAAGTGCGCAGGCCAGTTTGTATTACATCCAGAATCCATCCATGGATAAAACCCTGGATGATGCAATTGCACTGGGTGCTCGTGTGTATATTGAATTTTAAAAACTTTTATTAACCAGTAAGCCAATTGGTAAACAGGCGAGGATGCAATGAGTATCAAGCAATCAATTATCTGGGTGATTGTCGGGTTTGTTGCCCTGATTGGAATTAACACTT
Organism: Gammaproteobacteria bacterium; assembly: GCA_021151625.1. Classification (GTDB taxonomy): domain Bacteria; phylum Pseudomonadota; class Gammaproteobacteria; order Pseudomonadales; family Cellvibrionaceae; genus Cellvibrio. Next base: position 27,952 of record JAGKWY010000098.1, read on the forward strand.
TTGTCGGTTTGAGTTCCACGCAAAAGCTGGGCGGTTTGTTAAATTATATTTCCGGACCTGCCTGGAATGCGGCTGATGGTGCAATGGAGGGGCAAATAGGTCTGGAAGCACAAATTATCGTCTTGCAAAAATTATATTATCGGGAAAAAAACTTTGCTGAGGTTAAACCACAATATGATGATGCCATTGCAATGGAGGAGGATGCATTAGGGCGCATGAAAGCATCGGGATTAATGGAGGCTGCCACCATTAGTCGTTTGAATCAATTGCTGGAGCAATATCATCAAACGCGCAGTGCTTTGCTTGGTAAGTTGCAAGCGGGCAGCGAAGCCACAGCGGAATATCAACAATTGAATAATCTGATGGATCAGTTATTGGCATTTATTGGTGAAATGGAAGAGGAAGCGGATGGCAAGGTGGAAAGTGAAACCGGCAATGTGGCTGAGCTGCAAACTGCCGCAAAAATAAAATTGCTCAGCGCGTTTGCGGTAAGCATTATTTTGGCAATCGTTATTTTTCTGTTTGCCAACAAAGTGATTATGCAACCCATTTCGCGTGTTACCGATAACCTGAGTGAATTGGCATCCGGCTCGGGTGATTTAACCGCGCGCCTGAGTGGCGAAAACCAGCATACCGAGGTGGGGCGGTTGTCTTACGCGTTTAATCGCTTTGTGGAAAAGTTGCAAAACCTGATTGGCCAGGCACAACAAAGCAATCAATCGCTCACTAATGCCAGTGTTGAAATTACCCAGTCGATTGACCAAACCGCCAAGGGTATTGATGTGCAATTTGCAGAAATATCCCATGTGGTTAACGCTGTGGATCAAATATCCTCCATGTTGGATAAAGTGGTTGATGCAGCAGTGCAGGCCAGTGATGCGTCTATTCAGGCAACAACCACGACGGGAGCTGGAAATAATGTAGTGGCGTCAGCGCAGCAAGGTGTTGATGAAGTGGTCAAAGAAGTGGACAAGGCATCGCAAGTGATTTCTGACCTGGTGGCCGATAGCCGCAATATAGGCTCGATGTTGGAGGTAATTCGCAGTATTGCCGAACAAACTAATTTACTTGCGCTTAATGCGGCGATAGAAGCGGCGCGCGCCGGTGAAAGCGGGCGCGGATTTGCGGTGGTGGCCGATGAAGTGCGCAGCCTGGCTTCGCGCACCCAGGAGTCTACCAAGGCAATTGAAACGATTATTGCCAACCTAACCAACGGCTCTAGCAAAGCGGTAGATGTCATGGGCGATGCACAGCAAAAAGCGCTGGTGATTAAAGAGCGCATTTCTGATACCTCCCATGCATTTTCCAATATTGTAGTGGCGGTTGATCAAATCCAGAAAATGAATACTGAAATTGCACGCGCTACCGAAGAAGAAAAAACGTCCATGCAACAAATTACCGGCAGCATGAATACCATTTTGCAGCAGGCGCGACGCAATCACGATGCCGGTGAACAGGTGAGCCGCTCGCGTGAACATCTGGAAAAAGAAGCGCGCAAGCTTGATGGTTTGCTGCGTGGGTTTCGCACTTGAGTTTTAAATTATTCTTCTAAAAAAACGCCGCATTCACAAGAGCAGCTTGTGTGCGGCGTTTTTGCATCTATAGGTTAACCGGCTTTTGTAACTAGACTGCAATCCCCACTTCCAATTCGGCGATTAATCCATCAGTCACATTGCCGCTGATAGTCGCTAATTGATATTCCACTCCATCGCTAAATACATTGTCTGCAGCGAAGCTTGTCACTGAGGTATTTTGGCCTTTGGTGTAGAGCGACGTTTCATATACGGCTTTGGTGGTTGCAGCTGGAAAAGCCATTTGCGAGATAGCGGTGGAACGCGCGCTGCTGCCGTAGTTGGTTAAAAAAATCTGGAAGTGAATATGTGTGATACGCCCGGCGTACCAGCCGGGATAAATAGTGGTGAAATGGGCAACACCGCTGGTGTCTGTGTATTGCACGCCGCGGCAATAGGTTTTACCAGCTTGCCCGGCGTTATTGTTTTGTGAATAACCGGAATACAAGCCATCTTTATCGCAATGCCAGATATATACGTAACCGGAAACCGGTTTGCAGCTGTCATTAACGTTGACCAGTTTGATCTTCACTTGCAGAGGCGTACCGGTTTTATCTTCGGCAATATTTTCGCGCAGTACAGCAGAGTTATCGAGCAAGGTTGAAAGCGGAAAAGGGCCAATGGTTTCGGTGGGAATTAATGTGCACACACCGGAGGAACTGGTGGTCGTGGCGCTGGATGTAGTGGCCGTACTGCTAGTAGCGGTTGTTGAGCTGGTGGTAGTGGTGGCACTGCTGGTGCCGGCAGAATTGCTACCCGATGAGCCGCCGCCACAACCCAGTAGCCCGCCGGCGCCTATGACACTGAGCGCGCCTAATGCCCCCAGTGTTTGCCGACGTTTGAGATCAATGCCTGGTGTGACTCTGGAATCGGTTGATACAGTTTTTAATTCAGTTGATGAAGGGTGCATGGGTTTCTCTCCGTAATGGTTATAGGTATCAGCACGCATGGATAAGTGTGTTGATAAACCCTCTGACTCAAGTATGGAAAAAGAATGCGCAAGCAATTGTGAAAGGATTGGTGAGCAACTATGGAAAAAGTGTGGAAGCCTGAAATTGAACCATTAATTACCCGCTGCTTATTGAGTAACAAGGTTTCCAAAATGCGAAATTCGATACTGGTTAATTCAACGCACTGATCACCCACGCAGGCATATTGGCGCTCTTTATCCAGGCGCAAACCTTCTTCATCGGATGTTTCAGTTTTGCTGGTGCGGCGCAATACGGCTTTAACGCGCGCGATTACTTCGCGCGGGCTAAATGGTTTGCAAATATAATCATCCGCACCCAGCTCCAGGCCAAGTAAACGATCAATTTCTTCTACCTTGGCAGTGGTCATAATAATGGGTACTTGCGAAACCTTACGCACTTCCTGGCAAATACTTAAACCATCGCGCTTGGGCAACATTAAATCCAGTAGCACCAAATCCCATTTTTCGGTGAGAATTTTTTGCAACGCCAGTTCGCCATCGCTCACCAGAGTTGCTGAAAAGTTTTCACTGGTCAGGTAGTCCTGCAAAATTTCGCCCAGATCAATTTCATCTTCCACAATTAAAATATTCATGCTGATACCTGTAATGGCAATGTCACTGTCACTTTTAAACCGCCGAGTTCGCTGCTGCTGATGCTGATGTTGCCCGCATGAGCGTCGACGATGTTGCGGCAAATACTCAGACCCAATCCGGCGCCACCAGTTTCACGGCTGCGTGAGGATTCTGCGCGGTAGAGTCGCTCAAATAATTTTTCATGCAATTCCGGATCTACGCCGGGCGCAGAGTCTTCAATAGTAAATACGGCGGAATGCATTTCTTTATAAAGGGACACCTTGATGCTGCCGGGTGCCTCTGTGTAGTTAATGCTGTTGTTAAATAAATTGAGCAGCAATTGTTGCAAGCGCTCTGCATCGGCAAAAATCAGTAGTGGTTCTTTGCTGATATTTTGCGTCAAGGTTAATCCTGCCTGGGTAAGTTTGTCATGCAGGGAATTACTGGTTTCTTCGAGTATTTCGCTAAAATCGCACTCCTGCTTGCGATAGCTCATAGCGCCAATATCGGTGAGCGACAACTGGTACAAATCATTGATCAGGCTGGCAAGGCGTGCTGCATGTTTTTGCAAGCGGGTGATAGCTTTTGCATCAAACTTGCGCACGCCATCTTCCAATGCTTCCAAATCGGCTTTTAACACCGCGAGCGGTGTGCGCAACTCATGGGAAATGTCTGCAACCCAACGCTTGCGTGCCTGCTCAGTTTGCTCCAGGGTGTGAGCGAGGTGATTAAGATGTTCTGCCAGTGTAGAAATTTCATCTTGTCCTTTTGTTGCAAGGCGCTGTTGATAGTCGCCGCTGCTTAACCGCTGCACATGAGTTGCCAGGCGTTTTACCCGTTGGGTAAGTAAATATGACAAGGGAATCGCGCAACCCAATGCAATAACCAACGCAACCATGGCGGTAATTAAAAAATGCGTTTGTTGGCGTTTGGCAAATTCGTTATCGCGCAGGTCGCGCAATGCCGGGTTCATAGGTACACCCAGGTAGCCAATACATTTTTCTTTTCCATCAATAGTGACTACCAGATCACTGTACAAATAGGTTTCGTTGCGCCATTTTTTTCCGGCGATTACTTTTTCGTTATCGTTGAGCAAAATAAAACGTTTGTAGGGCTGGTGCCGTAAAAAATCTTCCGGGTCTTTGGGGTCGCGCTCGCGCCCACCTTCGCGTTTACCTTTGGTGTCGCGGTGGAAGAAAAATCGATTGGGTTCATCATCGTCAGGGCTGCTGTTGTTTAATTCGGGCGGTAGCGGGAATGGAATAGGGCGCTCACCTCGCTCGCGCAAATTGGCGGTGTATTGCCACACAAACAATTCCCAGTAGTTGCGATTTTTTTTAAACGCATCCCAATTGCCCGCCATGCGATATTGACGCTCGAGCGCGTTAATCAAGTTCGCATTGCGCGAGGTTTCTTTTTGCTCAATGTAGCGATTAAACCCCAGCTCAAAACTGAGGCGGGAATATAAAAAAAGCCCGCCGGTTAACAACACGGCAAACAGGGCAAATACTAAAAATACCTGAACACGTAGATTAAATTTCACAGGGGCAAATAACCTTTTTAACAGCGGGAAATGGGTAAGCCTGTGGACAGAATATGCAAAATCGCCCGTTTGGCAAACCCGGGGAGATTGGCCGCACCCCGGTGACTGGGGTAAAATGGCAATACTTGAGCAAATTACTGGGTTATAACCTCGTTTATCGCCTTGTTACACCTGCCTGGCCCTGTGCCTGGCTGCTCCAGCGAATTCAGTCCCCGCACATTATCGAGGTAGATAAATGGACACCTTAGAAACGATTAAGCAACAAATCAGTGAAAACGCTGTGATCCTTTATATGAAAGGTTCTCCCAGCGCCCCCCAATGTGGCTTCTCCATGCGTGCTTCCCAGGCCCTGATGGCTTGCGGCCAGCGTTTTGCGTATGTGGATATTTTGACTAACCCGGATATTCGCACCGAGCTGCCAAAGTTTGCCAACTGGCCAACCTTCCCGCAATTGTGGGTAAAAGGTGAGTTGATTGGCGGTTGTGACATAGTGACTGAAATGCACGAGAAGGGTGAGTTGAAGCCCCTGATTGATGCGGCTGTTGCTGGCTAATCCCGTTGCGACTTCTGGCCTGCCAGGGCTGGAAGTCGCTTCTAATAAGTGTTCTCTCTAGATATTTTCTTCCGATTTTATTCTTGTTATCTCGCTACTTCTCATCACTACGAGTTACTCGCTACCCATTACTCACTACAAGAAACACCAGTATGCCGGCTCCAATCAGGCTGATTGCACAGAGTGTGAGGCCCATTAGCCGTTGACGTGCGCGTTTGGCTTCATCGTTTTGGTCTTGCAGTTCATGGGCGCGCCAGGCGATAGCTTTGGATTTGACCAATTTGGCTCTTATCTTTTGTAATGCAGCAATATCCTGATCTAACCCGTCGCGCGGGGTGTCTATTTGCTCTTGCTCGAGTTGTTTAAGTTTTTTATCCAGTTGCGCGAGCTTGTTATCCAACGCGGCGGATACCTGATGAATTTGCATAGTGAAGGCTCTGGGGAAGACTGCACAACCTTAGCAGAAGCAGGTTTTTTTGTCTGGCTTCATAATCCGCATATCGCTTTAGGGTGAAAACCTAATAAAATACTTTAAGTTTTAACAGCTTGTGCTATAAACCTGCCAGCTTTCGCCGCCGGCTTGTTCCCATGAGCTGGCTTGTTACCAGAGGAGAAGGGCACCCATGTTGAGAATGTTTAAAGTACAAGGCAACGCGCTGCGTGAAGACAAGCAGCCGGATGAAAACACCCGCCTTGCGCTGAATAACGCTCTCTGGATTGATGCCCGTGAACCTTCTGACGAAGAGCGTGAAGAGTTAAACACCTTTCTGCGTGCCGAATTGCCCGAGTCCGATGATGTGGAAGAGATTGAATTCTCGGCCCGCTACTTCCAGGACGGCGTGGGTATACATGTGCATTCCCTGTTCCTGGCTCCGGGCGATTCCGGTCGTCACAGTACTGCAACTGTTGCGTTTATCTTGCAAGACAAGCGTTTAATCACCGTGCGCGACGGCGATCTGGCCGATTTTCGTTTGCTGCGGATGCGCGTGCGTGCAGGACAAGTTAACGTTACTTCCCCACAGGATTTGTTGGTGACCATGTTTGAGCAGAAGGTGGAAAACCTCGCGGACGTGCTCGAAGACATTCATCGCAAGCTGGAAGAAGTTAGCCACATGGTACTGGAAGACGAAGAGGCAGAACTGGAAGATGCGATTGACCAGTTGGCCAAACTGGAGGACAGCAACGGGAAAATCCGCCTGTGTTTGATGGATACCCAGCGCTCCATTTCCTTCTTGCAGCGTCACCTGCGTGAATCCTTTGAGTTGCAGGAAACGGCGCGGGAGATCAAGCGCGATGTGGATACCCTGATGTCGCACACCGCTTTCCTGTTCGACAAGATCAACTTCCTGATGGACTCTACCCAGGGTTTTATCAATATCGAACAAAACCAGATCATCAAAATTTTCTCCATCGCCGCCATGGTGTTCCTGCCACCCACCGTGGTAGCCAGCGCCTACGGGATGAACTTTGAATATATCCCCCACTCAGACTGGAAGTACGGGTTTGTAGTCGCTGTGCTGTTAATGTTGCTGTCGGCGGTTTTGCCCTACTGGTACTTTAAGCGCAAAGACTGGTTGTAACTTCGGCCTTTTATTTTTCAGCCTGCATTTATCCCAAACAAAAACGCCACCCAAGCAGGTGGCGTTTTTGTTTATGGTCATTCGGCGAGAAGGGGATCAGGGGGTGTAGTTGACCGCAATATGAAACCCCAACTCAAAGGCGTCAGCGCGCAGGGTTTTGCCGCCACCATTTACAGTAATTTTCCGCTCTACATCCACTTCCCCCAAGCTAAAAAGAGCGCGCTCATACTGGTCGGTATAAGCCAGATCCAGTGAGGCTTCGCTGTCGGGATGTTTGTCGGTTGGCAGCAAGTTGTCCTGAGCGAGCTCCAGTTGTTCTGTTTGCAGATACTGACCTTCAGTGGAAAGCAGGTCCTCATAGGTTAAATCATCTGCCATAACTGGCAGGTTAAACAGGCTTGTTAAAACGCTTGCAAGTAGCAGGTGTTTCATCAATTGGAGGCTCGTGTAGTTAAAGATCAAATGCTAATTGTTCGTTTTTTGAACGCTGCGCAGTATATAGGCGCCAAAATATCTTTTCGTTACAAAAAGAAGCGATTATTAGACTGTTTTTTTATTGATCAGAATGATGTCATAATTTTTTATATCCTTTTTTAATATTTATTGTTTTTTAATTATTTTTTTGAATGTTTAGTTATAAGTGATATTGCTGTAATCGTGGGGATTGTGTGATTTCGTGCAAAAAGTGGTGTATGAAATTATTGTTTGACGTAAAAATAAACTTTAACTAACCAGTAGATATCACGGAGAGTGAATGTAGTAGCTGGTTTGAGGAGCCTGTAGTGGGGTGGGGTAGTACTTAGGGATTGGTGTCAGGGCTATTCTTCAACCCATTCCCAGCGTAGAGGCTGACCAAAATCATCGAGAATCACTTTTTTACGCGGCTTGGGTCTTTTGGGTTTGAGCAAAGGGGCAGGTTTTTTACGCGCTTCTATGGCGGCAACAACATCGGGCAAGGGGGTGCGGTCTTCATGGCTGACACCTTCGAAGAGTGCCACCAGGGGGCCACTGGCATCCATGCGACCACTTAACCCACGCGGTACTTCATTTACGTGGCCGCCATTGTCCAGATACTGGCGGATTTGCTCCTCCAGTTCCTGATGTAGCTGACGGCGGGTTTTCGTGGGTTTGATCATGGAGCCCAAATGACCTGTTAAGCCAAAGACAAGGGGAAAATCGGGCGCAACCAAAAGCGGCGCGGCCTGCCAGCATACCAGTCAGGCAAAGGGTAGATCAAAAATTTATAAAATGGCGCGCCTCGCATCGCAGGCTACCTTTAGGTAAACTGCGCATCCTTTAATCGCCTGTTGTTTTCCCGCGTTGTAGTTATGACCCAAGCCAGCCTCAAAATCACCGAAATTTTCTATTCGCTGCAAGGCGAATCCAATACTGTGGGCCTACCTACGGTCTTCGTACGTTTGACTGGCTGCCCGCTGCGTTGCGGTTATTGCGATTCCGAATATGCTTTCTACGGCGGCGAGCGTCTGCTGCTCGACGAAATACTCGCCCGTGTAGCGGCTTATAAGCCCAAATATATCTGTGTGACCGGGGGTGAGCCTCTGGCGCAACGCGAATGCCTGACGTTACTCAGTTTGCTGTGCGATGCAGGCTACTCAGTGTCCCTGGAAACCAGCGGCGCATTGCCTGTTGATGATGTTGATCCGCGCGTGGTCAAGGTGATGGATTTAAAAACACCGGGATCGGGTGAAGTGGGGCGCAATCGCTGGGAAAATATTCCCTTGCTCAGCGCTCAGGATCAAATCAAATTCGTTATTTGCGATCGTGCAGATTACGAATGGGCGCGGTTTAAATTGGATGAATACCAACTCAATGCCAAAGTAGCAGAAGTGTTGTTTTCACCCAGCTTTGGTCAAATCACGCCACTGCAATTGGCAGAGTGGATTCTCGCCGATAATTTGCCAGTGCGTTTTCAATTGCAATTGCACAAAATTTTGTGGAATGACACTCCCGGCCATTGATTGTTTTTCTCGCAGGTAATAGTTATGTCACAAAAAAAAGCCGTAGTACTTGTATCCGGTGGTTTGGATTCAACAACCGTGCTCGCCATAGCGCGCAGCCAGGGTTATGAATGCTACTCCATGAGTTTTGATTATGGCCAGCGCCATCGTTCGGAGTTGCTCGCGGCAGAGCGCACTGCAAAAGCCCTGGGTAGTGTTGACTACAAAGTTATTAAACTGGATTTGCGCGCTATCGGCGGCTCTGCACTAACTGATGAATCTATTGCTGTTCCGGAAGAAGAAACAGGTGGCATTCCCATTACCTATGTCCCTGCGCGCAACACTATTTTCTTATCCATTGCATTGGGTTGGGCGGAAGTATTGGGTAGTGATGATATTTTTATTGGCGTAAATGCGGTGGATTTTTCTGGCTACCCGGATTGCCGCCCGGAATATATTGCGGCTTACGAAACCATGGCAAACCTCGCCACGCGTGCGGGTGCTGAAGGCAATAAATTACATATTCGTACACCGCTGATTAAATTAACCAAAGCGGAAATTATCCAGCAGGGTATTGCGTTGGGGGTGGATTACAGCTTGACGGTTTCCTGCTATCAGGCAAATGATCAAGGCGAGGCCTGCGGTAAGTGCGATAGCTGTCGTTTGCGTAAAATTGGTTTTGTGCAAGCTGGTGTTGCTGATCCGACTCGCTACCGCGCTTAACTTTTTATCGCACTTAACTATCTGTCACGCGTAGCTTTTTATCGCATCTAGCTCTTTGCCACGCTAAATTCTCTACCACACTTAGCTCGATCATCAGCAATAATTGCGTGCAATTAATTGCTGTTCGAATTCTGCAACTGGCATAGGTTTGCCAAAGAAATATCCCTGGAACATAGTGCAACCATTTTGTTCCAGGAAATTTTTCTGTTCTTCGGTTTCCACGCCTTCTGCAATTACTTGCAAATTCATATTCTTGGCCATTGCAATGATAGTGCACGCAATAACGGCATCGTTGGGGTCAATGGCAATATCGCGCACAAAGGTCTGGTCGATTTTTAATTGCCCCAGAGGCAGGCGTTTCAAATAGGAGAGGGATGAGTAGCCAATACCGAAATCGTCCATGGAAAAACCTATCCCTTCATTTTGCAGCTGCTGCATTTTTTCAATGCTTTGATCAACGTTTTTCAGTAACGAGCTTTCTGTTAATTCAAGTTTTAACAAGCGCGGGTTGATACCGCTGGTTTTTACAATCTGCAAGACATCTTCAACGAAATAGAGCTGGTTGAACTGAATCGGGCTGACATTGACGGCAATGCTGAGCTGGGCAAACGCGGGGTGATGGCTCCATTGCTGTAATTGCTCGCACGCCTGACGTATTACCTGGCGGCCAATATTGACGATCAATCCGGTTTGCTCGGCAACTGGAATAAAGTCAGCAGGCGAAACCATGCCGTTTTGCGGGTGTATCCAGCGCAATAATAATTCTGCACCAATTGCTTTATTCTGATTATCAATTTGTACTTGATAGTAGGGGATCAATTGCTGGTGAGACTCGTAGGCTGTGCGCAAATCCGCTTCAATAGCGGCGCGTTTTTCCAGGCGCGATTGCATATTGGGGTCAAAGAAACGAATTGCATTGCGACCACTATCTTTGGCTTGATACATGGCTACGTCAGCGTGGCGCAACAAGTCGTCAATACTGCGAGTTTGCCCTTTAAATAAATTAACGCCGATACTGATAGTACAATGATAAACCGATTGCATTAGTGGGTAAGGCAGATTAATTAAATCATGTAATTCTTCTGCACGTTTTTTGGCTTCCAGCGCCGCTGTTTCGGCTTCTTCTCCCAGGTTATCAAATACCACCACAAATTCATCGCCACCCAAGCGCGCGGCTAAATCGGTGGAGCGAATAACGCTGCTGATACGCTCGGCGACCTGTACCAGCAGTTGGTCGCCGATGTGGTGACCGCGTGTGTCATTAAGTAGTTTGAAGTGATCTATATCGATGAACAGCAAAGCACCATGCTGATTGACACGTGCGCTTTGTGCCGTAAGCAGTTTTAAGCGGTCTTGTAGCATGCGGCGGTTGGGCAGACGAGTTAATGGATCAAAAAATGCCAGGTTATAGATTTTTTCCTGATCTTGCGCGCGACGTAATTCACCGCCGATGCGATCGGCAAAAATTAATAACAGTGAATTGATTTGCGGTGAAACAGGCATGGGTGTTTCCGCCATGGCGATCAAAATACCTACCGGGTTTCCCTCTGCATTGCGAATGCCTACGCCCATGTAGCTTTCAATATTGTGCAGCTGAAACATTTCATCGTTGGGATAAAGTTCGCGTGCGTTGGAGGTGACAAAGCATAAGTTTTCGTCCACTACATCCTCGCAGGGAGTGTTAAGTAGTGAGTAAGTGAAATTATCCTGCAATACACCGCTTTTCAAATAAGTATGAGTGGTTGCTTGATCGGGCGAGCTTGGGTTTATCAGGCTGATGAGTACGTGCTCAGCACCTATGGCATCGGACAGTGCCTTTAAGATTGTGATAAAGAAATCGGGTGCTGAAGCTGCATCGGCAGCTGCGGCTGCCAATGCCAGATCGAGCCCTTTTCGCTCGGTAATATCTTGCACGGTTCCCTGCAGCAGCATATTGTCAGAGCTGTTTATGCAGTCACCCTGCAGTTGTAGCCAGAATTTTTGATTGGCAACTTCCAGGCATAACTCCAGTGCAATAGGTTTTTGCAGGATGACGCTGTCATGCAGTCGCTGCTGCAAATTGTCGTGTTCGTCTGTGTGAATAAATTGCGCGATAAAATCACTCATTTTTCCACGCAATTTATCGGCAGGTAATGCAAACAATTCCTGCATCGACGGGCTGAAGCTGTAGCTATCTGAGTGCGGATCCCAGCTCCAATGGGCAATGCGTGCCATAAGCTGCGCACTTTCCAGGCGCTGTTCGCTGTGGCGCAAGGCAATTTCTACTTGTTTGCGCTCTATGAGTTCCTGCTCAACGCGCAAAAGGGCCTGCCGTTGTGGCCCCAGGTCTATATCCAGGCAGTACATTTCTTTATGGTCGGGTGTATCAATGAGGACATGATTGGAATAGACCCAGACCTCTTTTCCATCTTTACCGAGTAGCGCCAATTCGCCGGATGGAATTGCCTCATCTTTCTCGTGCCAGTTTTCTATGCCCTGATGCACCATTTCACGCATAAATTCCGGGATGATTAAGTCTTCCAGCTTTTTACCCATAGCCTCAGCAGCGGTAAAACCGTAAAGATCCTCGCTAGCTTTATTCCAGAAAATAACTTCGTGGAAGCGGTTGTAACCTTGTACAGCAATGTTGCGCGTGGTTTCAAAAATATTGCGAAAGCGCTGTTCGTTGGCGAGATCGGTTTGATGGGTGTGAACACGTTTGGTGATATCGCGCGCAAGGCAAATAAAGCGGTCGTCATCGCGGTGTGTGCCCGCGCGCTTGGCGATTGAAAGTTCATACCAGAAAATCTGGTCATCCTGTTCAATCATAATGCTTTTGCCTTGGGATATGCCCCAGCTATCAGCTTCGCCCAGTGCACTTATCCACACTGAAACCGAGCTGGACGACAGGGTTTCAGATAAGTTTTTGCCGAGTATCGTGGGGGCGGATAAGGCGTGATGCTCATTGCCGCCATTAAACGAAATAACTTGCCCTTCGCGATCAATTTCGAACAGCAAATCCGGAATGGCATGAAGGACTGCTTCCAAATATTGCTTTTGTTGTTCCTGCTCTTGATTGGATTCGCCCAGTTGGGAGGTGGTGGAGGCGATTTCAGTGTGTGCGGCGGTGATCATTAACCCCAGTAAGGTCATGCTGGCGGAATAAATCCAGATCACCCAGTAACTTAATTGCCAATCGGGCAATGCAAATGGACCCAGGTGGTGAACACTGGACCAGATGGCAAGAAAGCTAAATCCCATAGTGGTTAGGGCGGAACCCAATAAGCCAAAGCTGAGTGCTGCCCAGGCAACGCAGACAAAGCTGGTAAATACAATCGGCAGGTGAATATTGTCGGCGTAATTATTGAGTGGAAAGCACAGCACACCAACAATCAGGCTAATTGCAAACACAATTATAAAATCGAGCGAGCGTGTACGAATTTTATTGATGTGAGCCTGATTGATATTGGCTAATAGCGGCGTGGCGAGAAATACGCCCAGGCTGTCCCCCATCCACCATACCAGCACAATAAATGCGGTGGTTTCCAACGATTGATGCTGGTGTGCGCTTAACGCCAGCCCACCACCAATAGCTGAAACCAGCATTCCCATGGAGCCAAGTGTTAAGAAGCAAAGGGTGTTGGCGCGATGGAGGTAGGTGATGTTGCATTTGGCCCAGCGCAATAGCAGGACGCTAATGACTGGCGCGAGTGTACTGGTGGTTGCAATTGAGAGGTTGGTTAACAGGGATGCGCCGGTGTAAAGATTCAGCGCCAATGCAGCCAGAAATACTCCGGGCCATAGATTTAGCGACCAGCGGTAGAGTGCCGCAATGGCAATGCCACTCGGCAGCCAGAATAGAGTGACCTTGTCATTTTCAAACGGGACGCAGAGCCCGAGCCAGCCAGTAAGGCTGTAGGCCAGAAACACCAGTATTAACCGCGCAAGCCAGGAGGGCTTGGTTTGCGCAACTCCTTCAGCGGATGAAGCAGAAAGCATGCATCTGTCTCGTTGTCGACCAGGACCTGGTTATATCTTTGTTTATGCCTGTGACCTAAAAAATTCGGGGTTGCCCTTAGATCATTTCTATCGTCCTCGGAAATATCTTTAGACGATTTAACGGCTGTTTTAAAGAATAGGTTAGTTTGGTGCCTGTGTCGTGAAAGTTTTTCCTTACGCAGATTCCCTCAAGGTGCTTGTCCTTTTTTATCCCTGCGCCTGCATGAGCGGCCCTTGCAAAGGGCCAGCTGTCGATAAAGCTAACAAAAAGATTCTTTAATAATCAATTGTTCTTTCTCGAGCGGCTATTGTGCATGAATATTGAAAAAATGCTTGTTTTTTCCTTTCAAAACATTATTATACGCGCCTCGCATTTAGGGTCGTTAGCTCAGTCGGTAGAGCAGTTGGCTTTTAACCAATTGGTCGCTGGTTCGAATCCAGCAC
>JAGKWY010000006.1 GCA_021151625.1 Gammaproteobacteria bacterium
AAATGTTAACCATTGATTAATTAAGGCAGAGATAATCATGGCAGAAGACGGCTCAACACAATCAGCCAACATATGGCCACTCCCCAAGTTCCACTTTGAAGTTAAGTGGGACAGCAATGTAATGTCCTTCCAGGAAGTGAGCGGACTGGATATTCAATCCGAAGAAATCAAATATCGTTCAGGTGACAGCAAAGTATTCTCGGTAGTAAAAATGCCGGGCATGATGAAGTTCGGCAACGTCACCATGAAAAAAGGTGTGTTCAAGGGCGATAACAAATTCTGGGATTGGCTCAATCAGATCAAACTCAACACCATCAAGCGTGTACCCGTCACCATCAGCCTGCTGGATGAATCCAGTGCGCCCACCATGGTATGGACACTCAAAAATGCCTGGCCCACCAAAATTTCTTCCACCGATTTAAAAGCGGAAGGTAACGAAGTGGCGATTGAGAGCATTGAAATCGTGCACGAGGGTTTAACCATCGCTAACGGTTAAGAGCAGTAATTAGTATGTCTGTTTCAGCAAACATAGAAGGCGGTTTTTATCCGCCTTCTGCGTTTTATTTCAAGGTAATTATCGGCTTGGCCATTGTGGGCCCGGATACCTCTTTTCAAGACGTTTCCGGCATTAGCAGTGAAATGGGCGTTGAGGAAGTGACCGAGGGCGGCGAAAACGGGTTTGTGCACAAATTACCGAAAGGGGTAAAACACAGCAACCTGGAATTAAAACGCGGCATCGCCACTATGACGTCACCCCTGGTGCTCTGGTGCAAATCGATATTTGAAGGCGGTTTGAACTCGCGCATTATCACCCAGCCAGTGAGTGTTTATTTGCTGAATGAAGATGCAATACCACTGCGTGCCTGGGTATTTGAAAATGCTTTTCCGATTAAATGGGAAGTGGAAAGTTTTAACTCCACCAAAAATGAAGTTGCCATTGAAAAAATAACGCTCAGCTATAACACGTCCCGGCGTTTGATATAAATTCAAGTACACCATCATGGCCATAGAAATTAAACAGTTACTGATTAAATCCAGCGTTGCGGATGATACCCATCAGGAAGATAGCTCCCGCGCCCAGGTTTCTACCGAAGCGATCAAGTACGAAGTGCTTGAGGAGTGTCGCCGTTTAATTCAGGAAATGCTGAACGATAAAGGACAGCGTTAACCATGTCAGTGTTATCCGGCACCAAAACCAAATTAAAAATTTCGCCCTGTGATGTGAGCAATGGTATTGCCACAGTCAATGGCGATACGCCCTTTGAAGCGCTGATCAACCCCGAAGAATATACGCATTTCTCTTACATAGAATACGCCGACAACAAAGCCCAGGGCGGCGCGGGCGGCGAAAAAAAATACGCGCGCACCAAACCCGATCGAGTTGAATTCAAAGAGATGGTGTTGGACGGCACCGGTGTCGTGCCCGGCACCAGCACCAGTGTGTTGCAGCAGGTCGCGCTCCTGCGCAAAGTGGCCTACAAGTATGACGGCACCGAGCATGAACCGCCGGTGGTAGAAGTATCCTGGGGGCCGATGTTATTTAAAGCGCGCCTGGAATCGCTCGACGTTAAATACACTTTGTTTAAACCCAGCGGCGAGCCGTTGCGCGCGCGCATCACACTGAAATTTTCTGCCTTTACTACCAACGAAGAAGTATTTCGCTCGGCGAGTATGGAATCGCCTGATCTCACCCATCTGGTAGAAGTAAAAGCGGGCGATACTTTGCCACTGCTGTGCCATCGCATTTACAAAGACAGCAGCTATTACCTGGCCGTTGCTGAATTTAATCATCTCCACAATTTTCGCGCACTGGTACCTGGCCAGTTGCTGCGTTTTCCGCCGCTGGTGTAATCATGCCTGAATCTCCTTTAACCAATGCCAGCGGCGTAGTCAGCTTTAATATTTTGGTGAATGGCACGGCGCTCTCCACCAGTATTGAAATTATTTCGATTGATATCAGCGCCTGGGTTAATCGCATTAACACCGCGACCCTGGTGTTGAATGATGGCGATATGCCCGAGGCAAAATTTCCCAACAGCGACAGCGCCACCTTTGTGCCGGGCGCAACAATCAAAATCCAGCTGGGTTACGACCAGACAGTTACCGATATTTTTTCCGGCATCATCATCAAGCACTCGGTAAAAATTTCTGGCAAGAATGATGCGCGCCTGGTGGTGGAATGCAAAGACAAAGCGCTGGCCATGACGGTCGGGCGCAAAAATGCTAACTACGTTGACAAGCTGGACAGCGACATTATTTCCAGTTTGATCAGCAGCGCCGGCCTTACTGCCACAGTAACTGCCACAACATTTCAACACAAAGAGCTGGTGCAATTTTACAGCAGCGATTGGGATTTTATGCTCGCGCGCGCTGAAGCCAACGGCATGCTGGTCACGCTCGATGCGGGCGCGGTGACTGTTGCACCGCCGCTGGTGAGTGCTGCTGCTGTGCTAACTGTCACCTATGGTATAGATTTAATCGACTTCAATGCCGAGCTGGATGCACGCCATCAATACAGCAATGTCACCAGCAATGGTTGGGATCTCGCCAGTCAGGCATTACTGCAACAAACCGCTACACCGACAGCGCTGAATGAACAGGGCAATATCACTTCTGCCACACTGGCGAGTGTGTTGGCGGTGAGCGATTTCCGTTTGCAAAGCACCATCCCGCAAGACAGCAGTTTGCTCACCAGTTGGGCCAAGGCGCAGCAATTAAAATCCGGCCTGGCGCGTATTCGCGGGCATGTGAGTTTTCAAGGCAGCGCCCTGGCAAAACCCGGTGTGATTATTGAATTGGCCGGTGTGGGCGATCGCTTTAACGGCAGTGCATTTGTCAGCGGTGTGCATCACCGTGTCGCCGATGGCAATTGGATTACGCGCACTGAATTTGGCATGTCGCCCAATTGGTTTAGCGAAACCAACGAATTGGAA
The DNA here is from genome assembly GCA_021151625.1 of Gammaproteobacteria bacterium. Classification (GTDB taxonomy): domain Bacteria; phylum Pseudomonadota; class Gammaproteobacteria; order Pseudomonadales; family Cellvibrionaceae; genus Cellvibrio. Next base: position 2,934 of record JAGKWY010000006.1, read on the forward strand.
GCACCACTGGCCGCTGGCTTAAATGCTGGCATTAACGGGCTGCATGTGGGCACTGTATTGAAACTCGATGCCGACCCGGAGGCACAATACCGCATTCAGGTTTCCATTCCGGAAATGAGTGCAGCAACAGACGGCTTCTGGGCGCGTCTTGCGAATTTTTATTCCTCTAATAGCTTCGGTGCGTTTTTTATTCCGGAAATTGGCGATGAAGTGGTGCTGGGCTTTTTTAACGGTGACCCATCGCATCCGGTGATCCTCGGCAGTTTGTATTCCAGCGCAAAGAAACCTCCCTATGTCCCGGAAGCCGCCAACAATACCAAGGCGCTGGTGACACGCACCCAAATGAAAGTGGAATTCAATGAAGAGAAAAAAATCATCACCATTATCACGCCGGCGAAAAATCAGATTGTGATTAGCGATGATGGCAAATCGATTTTATTGCAGGATCAAAACAGCAACAAAGTTACGCTGGATTCAGCGGGCATCACGCTCGACAGTCCCAAGGATATTACCTTGACGGCCAAGGGAAAAATTGCACTCAATGCTACGGGCAATATTGAGGCCACATCGAAAATGGATATCACGCAAACCGGTTTAAATATTACTGCCACGGCCAATATCGGCTTTACCGCAAAAGGCAGCGCAACCGCAGAGGTATCAGCAGCGGGCCAAACCACCATCAAGGGTGCGTTGGTGATGATTAACTAAATTATTTTTAGCGGAAAAAAATTATGCCACCAGCGGCGCGAATTACTGATATGCACGCCTGCCCTATGTTCACCGGGCCGGTGCCTCATGTGGGCGGGCCAATAAGTGGCCCCTGTGTGCCCAATGTATTGATTGGTAATCTGCCGGCGGCAGTGGTGGGCGATTTGTGTGTGTGCGTTGGCCCACCGGATTCGATTGTAAAAGGCTCTGCTACTGTATTGATCGGCGGCCGACCCGCCGCGCGCATGGGTGATACTACGGCGCACGGCGGCAATATTGTGTTGGGATGGCCGACTGTAATGATTGGTGGTTAATCATGCACTCAAAATCGTTTCTCGGAACTGGCTGGAGTTTTCCGCCGGCGTTTACCAGCAATGGTTTGGTCACTGTGTCGGCCGAGCAGGATATTTATGAGAGTTTGTGGATTTTATTATCCACCACACCTGGCGAGCGTGTGATGCAACCGGCTTATGGTTGCGGTTTGAAAGCCCATGTATTCGACAATCTCGATGAAAGCAGTTTTGCAGTGATGCGCGATCTGGTGGAGAAAGCGATTTTATTTTTTGAGCCGCGCGTCACTGTGGAAAATATCGACATTAACAATGACGATTATCTGGAAGGAAAGGTGCAGCTGAATATTGTCTACCGGGTGCGCTCCACCAACAACCGCTACAACCTGGTTTACCCGTTTTATATTTACGAAGCCAGTAACGTTTCGGTTTAGAAAATATTTGGCGCGAGCAACTTTGTATTACTAGAAATATATTGGCAGAAATGCATTACCAGAAATTTTTATCAAGGAACACGAAAGGAACACAAACAGCCACATCATGACATTTACCCAGGCACATTTTATCCAGGCACATAGAGGCTATTGATGGCAGAAACACCGCACGCCACCAAGCCTGCCCTGCAGCTGCATGTCCGCGATGGCATGAGTCAGCAGCGCCGCTATCAAATTCTGGCGGTAAATACCCACCAACTTGAGCAGCAATTTAAAGCGCGCCTGCAACAGGAATTGGGCGAACTGGAATGGGTAGTGACCGAAGCCAACAATCCCGCGTCTGTCTCTGGCCTTGCCTGTTTAATTGATCGCTGGTGGAATCAGTTGCGTCATGCACAAAGTCCTGCTGGTGAAGCCATGCAGGGTTTGTTGGAAAGTGTGATTCGCGGCTTAGCGCGCGAATTTGTGCGCATCTATGGCGCCATGCCCGAGCGCATTAAACAATCGCGCAATTTATCGGAACCCTTTGTGCGTTTGATGGTTGCCGAAGCGGGGCAATGGGCCGAGCCAAAACAAGGGCTGGATGAAATGGCACTGCGCTCCATTTACGCCTCCCTGCTCAAAGCGGTAAACATGGCGCAAGCCGGTGCGCGCACGCATTTAGCGCCCTCCATGCACAGCCAGAACCACGACCCGGCGCTGGCATTGCGCGTAGTGTTTGCGCGTTTGTATCAACAACTGCAACACCGGGTTAATCAGTTCACACTCAACTTTATCGACTTTTATTTTAACCAGGTACTGCAAGCCAGGGCGCGCCCGGTGCAACCGGATTCCGTTTATCTGGTGATGGGCCCGGGTATGCGCGAGCGCTATATTCCGCTACCCAAAGGCACAGAGTTTTTTGCCGGAATCGACAGCGCCAGTCGCGATATTGTTTACACCAGCGATGAAGACACCCTGGTGACCGATGCCGAAGTTAAATCCCTGTACAGTTTATTTTTTCCACGCGTCAATCTGGATCTGCGTTCTAAAACGATTGTGAACTCCAAAGAGTTGCTGGCGAGTAACGCCGAACTGGCCGCAGCGGATGACAGCAAAGCGCCCGCGCTGACCAAACGCAATCTGGTCAAGCTGGCCGATGGTGGCTGGTTGAATCAAATTAATGCCGAGCCCTACGCCGATAAAAAACAGCGCGATAAATTTATCGCCCAACCGTTTTTTGGCGCACCGCGCGTGGATATCAGCGGCGATGGCCGCACGGGTGATACAGCGCAGGCGGCGCGTCTCGGGTTTGCGGTGGCGAGCCAGGTATTGTTGCTGCGCGAAGGCCAGCGGCAAATTACGGTCGATCTGGTCTTTGAAAGTTTGCGCGCGCAGCCCTGGAGCAAGCTCGCCAATATTTTGCGTCACCTGCCCAACATCAAAGATTCCATTGCCGATGACAAGGCGAAATTTTTTGCCTACTTCAGCAAAATGTTTCAACTCAGTTTAACCACCGCAGATGGCTGGTTGGAAATTCCAGAATACAAACCTGCCTACCAAGCGACTGATGCGCAGGTAAAAGCCAACAGTGTGCGCCTGGAATTTTGTTTGCCGGAAAATGCACCGGCCATCGCCGCGTACAATGCGGCGATCCATGGCGATCAACTCACCAGTAATTTGCCGGTACTGCGCTGCACACTGCGCGAAAATTATTTGCAGTATCCCTACGACATAGTTCGGCAACTGGTGTTGCGCGAAGTGCGCATTCGTGTGGATGTGAGCGGCTGTAGCGATTTGTTGTTGCATAACAATATTGGCCAGCTTTCACCGCTCTCGCCCTTCCAGCCCTTTGGTCCCATGCCGGAAATTGGGTCCTATTTTATTGTCGGTCACGAAGAGACGCGCAGCAAACAATTGCTCGATTGGAATCTGGATATTGAATGGAGCGGTTTACCCGGTGTAGTGAATGGATTTTCGCGCTGGTATGAAGGCTATTTACTGGCGCGCGACAATAATCAGTTTGTCGTTAATGCCAGTGTGTTGGCTGATGGTCGTTGGCAGTCAGCGCCGCAAACCTTTCCACTATTTTCACAGCAGCTAAAAAATGGCAGCGTCTATTTAAAGGCAGAGCACAATCTCTCTGCGACCAGTGCGATTCCGTTTGGCAGCCAGGATGTGGTGACAGAAAAACAGCGCAGCTTTGTCTACTCACCGTTACTGCGCAACGGCCTGTTTAAATTTACCTTGCAGGGGCCTATAGGCGCATTTGGCCAGCGCGAATACACCACCCTGTTGGCCGAAGTGTTAACGCACAATACGCGCGTAAAACACCCGCGTTTTGCGCGGCCCGTACCCAATCCACCTTATACGCCGGAAATTAACAGTATTCGCCTGAATTATTCCGCCCAGTCAGTAATTACCCTGGCGGATACCAGCCGCGCTGAAAATCCAATAAGTAAGGAACAATATTTTCATTTGCATCCGCTTGGTTGGGAAATGATTTCTCCGCTGCGTCATGCACGCTTGTACTTTTTACCGCAGTATGCGCAAGCCGGTTCGCTGTTTATTGGCATAGATGCCAGTGATATCCAGCAATTGAGTTTGCTGTTTCATTTAAAAAATAATTCGCTGCCGATTGATGATGCGCAACTGGCCAGCCTGAATCAGGACAATAAAAGCTTACTGCGTTCAGCCAGTGATTTAATTAGCTGGCACTACCTGAGTGAAAACCAGTGGCGACCCATGGATGTACGCAACATCCTGAGCGATTCCACCCAGGGTTTTATGACCTCGGGCATAGTGACCTTATTGATGCCGGAAAAAATGACACGTGGCAATACCATTATGCCCGGCGAATTGTTTTGGCTAAAAATCACTGCTGACTATTGCCTCGCGCATTTCAGCGAAGTGTTTTCGATTTATGCACAAGCCGTAAAAGCCAGCTGGGTCGCGGGTGATCATCCACCTGCTGCGCAACCCATGCAGTTGGCGGCCGATAGTATTAAACGCCCGCGCCAAACTATTGCTGGTATCAATGGCGTAATGCAAATCAGCAATTCCTTTGGCGGTGTGCCGGCGGAAAGTGAAGCGCATTTGCGCCGTCGCATCAGTGAGCGCTTGCGCCATAAGAATCGTGCATTGACGCCGCTCGATTACGAAATGCTGATCCTGGAAGCCTTCCCGCAAGTTTACAAAGTAAAATGCTTTGCCAACCTGCGCGCCGATGCAGCAGAACCGATTTGCCCCGGTCATATTTTAATTATTGTGGCGCCCCATCTGGACCCCAATGATACCCACAACTATCAGCCCTACTTTGATGGCCACAGCATTTTAGCGATCCGCGAATTTGTGCAATCACTTGCGCCTGAAGCGGTAAAAATTGCGGTGGAAAATCCACTCTATGAACAAATCCAGGTGCGCTGCGCGGTGCATTTCCGCAAAGGCCTGCACGCCGGGCGCCACCAGAATTTATTGAACCAGGCGCTGTGCGATTATTTATCGCCCTGGGCAACGGAAGGCAATTATGTGCACTTTGGCTGGAGCCTGAGCGAGCAGGAAATTAAATCCTTTATCCAGAACCTGGATTACATAGATCACGTGACCGATTTTTCTTTGCTGCGTATTGCCCCGCGCAGCGATGGTTTATTTTTGCTGAACGATACGGCGGCTAACGCGCAGCCGGGCGAAATTAACCACACCTTTAAACCCACCTATTACTGGAGCACGGCTGTGCCTATCGCCCAACACTATTTGTTGACGACAGATTTGCACAACCAGATTAAAGCGGAGCGCACCGGGGTGGATGAACTGGAAGTGGGTAGTACCTTTATTATTTCTGAATAGCCACACAGCTTGTTGCCAACAAACCTGAGTAACTGACGGATTGCATTATGGAAAAGCTCGATAGAAACGCGCTTAAAAATAAATTCAGACGCGGCAAAATGCCGTCGGAACAGGACTTTTCCAATTTAATTGATTCCATGGTGAATATCCTCGAGGAAGGTTTTGATAAAACCAGTCGCGACGGATTAAAAATTTCGCAGTTGATGGGCTCAGGCCGCCTGCTGAGCTTTTATAAAAATATCGCCGTGGAAAGTCCGCAGTGGTTTATGGAATTGGGCAATGGTGATAACCAGTTGCATATAGGCACGCCTAGCGCGCCCCATGTGTTGAGTTTGTATAGCCATGGCACTCAGGAAAATAATAATTCGCTGCGCGTGGCCGTGGGCATTAACAAAGAAAATCCGCAATACACGCTGGATGTGGAAGGCACAGTGGCCGCGAGCGGACGCATGGGCAAAGCGGGCGAATTTCCGGTGCCAGCCGACGGCGAATGGTACGACATCACCAGCCCGCTCACTGGCTGTGAAGTATTTGAAATAGTTGCCGGGGTTGGCGGCCAGGACGCCGACGGCAAATACGCATTAATCCATGCGCGCGCCATGAATGCGTTTAATGGCAAAGGCAGCATCGAAACCCAGCACGCGTTTTTTGGCAACAAATGCAATCGTCTGGAATTGCGCTGGCAAGCAGTGTCGGAGTTGGGGCAATTCCATTACAAGTTGCAACTGCGCAGCCAATGTTCCTATGGCAAGGATATCTGGGTTCACTACCATCTCACGCGCCAGTGGTTTGATCCCTTAATGCTCAACAGCAATCGCGCCCCGGAGTAAACGCCATGCATCACTTACCCACCGCGGAGCTGCAAATTTATTTAACACTGGAGCAAAGCAGCCTGGTGTTGGAAGCGCTGATGGAGCAGCCATTTAAAAAAGTATTTGAAGTTATTGGTGCGCTCAATGTGCAGGCGCAACAATTTTACCAACCTGCGGTGGAAAAAAATCGCGCGCAATTATTTGTGCTCAGCAAAACCGATTTCAGTTTATGCATTAAGGCGCTGGGTGAGTTGCCCTACAATCGCGTGAGTGGCTTGATCCAGAGTTTGCACCAGCAATTGCATAGCCAGTTGTTTGCAAGCAGTGACGTTGCAGCGCCGGATGCTGTTGATGATACGCAGCAGGAAAGGGTGTCATGAGCCTGCCGGATCTCCTTAAGAAACAGAGCATCAAGCGTCTGGTGCCTGGCGCCGACGAGCTGGATTTTGCCAGCTTGCGCAGCCAGGGCATTGAACACGCGCAGCAGCTTGCCGGTGATATCTGGACCGATTACAACTTGCATGATCCGGGCGTTACCGCGCTGGAGCAATTATGTTACGGGTTAACGGAATTGGCGTTTCAGGCAAAATCGCCCATTGCCGATTACCTTGCCAATGAACGCGGCCAAATCGATTTGCATCAGTATGCGCTTTATAAACCGCAAGAAATTTTTCCCACCCGGCCAGTAACCGCCGAAGATTATTGCAAACGCATTCTGGATGAAGTGCCGGAAATTGATGCGCTGCGCGTAACTACCGTGGATGAGCCGGGCAATTACGGTGCTTGCCTCTACGATATTTCACTCAAATTATTGCAGCCACTAATAGGCCCGGAATACACCGACGAATACCGCGCGGCAATTCGCACCAAAGTGTTGCGCGTGTTCCAGCAAAATCGCAATCTGGGCGAAGATATTTATCGCATCCGCATTGAGCGCAGTAGCGCCTGTTTTTTAAGAGGCGTAATTGAAACCAAAGGCACGCGTGCCAGCGCCGATATTTATGCCGACGTGTTTTTTCAGGTTGCACGCAAAATTTCTTCCAACGTGCGTGTGGAGCGCTACGAAACTCTCGCGCTGCACGACAGCCTGGACAGTATTTTTACCGGCCCACTGACGCACCATGGTTATATCGCCAGCGAAGGTTTGAATGAAAGTCATCCCGGCAAAGCACTGGATGAACTCACCGGAATTATTTCGGCCATTGAGGGCGTTAAAAAAGTTTATCACCTGGAACTGGTGAATGCGGAAGGCATAACTCTGGATGGCGATGCGCTTATGGAGCAATCCTTTTTCCTGAAATTTCCGCAGGAGTTAACCCAGCAGAGCTGGCTGAAAATTGATTTTAATCCGGGCAAAACCACCGACGCTAAAGATGTAGTGAAAGGGCGCGATGAAATCCTGGTGCAGTTAATGGATGAAACGCGCCGCGCTTTGCAGAAACTGGAATTTGAGTATCGCGCCTTTCGCAATAACAAAACCGATACTGCGCAGTTTGTTGCGCTGCCCCAGGGCCGCAAAAAACAACATTCGGACTATTATTCCATCCAACACCACTTTCCCAATGTCTACGGCATAAACTCGGCGGGCATACCGGCGAGTGAAACTCCCGTGCGCAAGCAGGCGGCACAACAACTCAAAGCCTATTTGTATCCCTTTGAACAACTGCTCGCGAATATGATGGCCTTGCTGCAAAACTGGCAGCAACTATTTAGCCTGGGCGAAGTACCTAACCACAGTTATTTTGCGCAATATCTGGATAATCACGCGATTCCCAATTTCACGGCACTCTATAAAGATGCCGCCACCAACCTGGGTGCGATTGAAACTATTCAAGGGCACTATGACCCGGCGTTTGATCGCAAAAGTCGCGCGCTGGATACGTTGCTCGCGCTCTACGGCGAAGAATTTTCCCAGGAAGCGCTGCTGCATTTTAATTACTACCACCAGGAGCAACCGCAATACTGGGCGATAGATAATAAAATTCGCATGCTCCTGCACCTGGCGGATATCAGCCAGAATCGCAGCGGCGCCTTTGATACCGGGCTGGTGCATTGGCAATCGGCCAATATCAGCAGCCTGCATAAGAAAATAAATATTTTATTGGGCATCCAGCAATTGGATAGTTTAGTGGCACTGGGCGAAAGCTTTGCGCTGCATAATATCCAGCTACTGGGCGACGAGCAGCTGTGTAAAAGCGGTGCGCCGCCGGCTGAAGGTGTAAGCGGTGTGCCCCAGTTGAATGATAGAGAGCAGCAAAAAATTCGCCGCTGGAATTATACCCCGGCCAGTAAAGCGCTGAGCCTGAGCCCGGCGATGATCCGTGAAGGCACCAATATCAATGCCTATTGCCTGGACTCCAGTGAGCAGGCGACGCGCGTGTATTTTTATTCACGGCCGAAAAAACTCTGGACCTTGCTCAAAGAGTTTCCCGAGCGCAAACAGGCGCGCGATTATGTACATAAATTCAAAAAAATAATCACCGACCTGAATACCAACAGCGAAGGTTTTTATTTGCTGGAGCATTTGCTGTTGCGCCCGCGCACAGCGCCCAAAGATGAACGGGTGGAAGACTATGTGCGCCCGGGCGATGCTTTTTATCACTGCCGCGTGAGTTTTATTTTTCCCAAATGGACTGCGCGTTTTGCCAACCCGGCGTTTCGCCAGTTTGCAGAAAAAACCATTGCCAACTTTTTGCCCGCGCATTTATTTCCCCAGGTCTATTGGTTGAACCTGGAGGAGATGCAGGACTTTGAAAAAATCTATAAGCCCTGGCTGGCAGCTCTACATACTTATGAGCAGGAACACCTGCAGGGAGATCAACCTTCCAGTAGCGCGCCTTTGGATCAGGCGGCAACTTGTGTACGGCAATGGCTGGAGGAACACCAGCCATCGTCTTCCTACTGGATTTAGCCATGCACGCCCGGCAACTGCCCAGCACCGCCTTTCGCCAAACCAGTCACTGCATTGACGACATTGCAGTGGAGCTGGTGTTTGGCAGCAAGCAGCTGGAGCAACGCGAACGGGCCAGCCTGGCGAATTGGTTGAACAGCGAATTGCTGCCGGCGCTGGATGAATTATTTTCATTTTATGCGCCGGGCGAACAAATCATTCGCTTTGAACAACTGGTATTTGATTTTGGCCATCTGCCGGCAAGCGATTATCGCCAAATTATTCGCGAACAATTAATTCAGAAATTAACACACCTGATTAAAACCAAAAGCCTGCCGCTGCAGAGTGAGCAGCGCGAGAACTTGCTGGTTAATCGGGTGACAGAAGCCGGCGCAGCCTTAACACTCCTGCTGGATTATTTACGCACCGGGCAACTCACTGCCCAACAATTGCAAACCCATTCGAATTCTGCGTTGAAAAAATCGTCCAGCCTGCATCAGCAATTATTGGAATCGCTGTTGGCGGAGCAACATATAGCGGCGCGCCTGCGTGCCCTGCCCAATCGCAGCCAATTAATTGCGCGTCTGGTTAAACAATTTTCCGAGCGCCATAGAGCCGAGTTGTTGCGTCAGTTGGCGCCGCAACAGGTGGATATGGCACTGGCGTTGCTGGATATTTGGCAGACATCCGCCGCAGGAACTTCTACCCGCAGTGTGCAGACGCTCTGGCAATTTATTTTGCAAATTGCTCTGGCGCAACCGGATGCACCACAACAAGTGTGGTTGCAATCCTTACTGCAAAGCTGGCAGCAGGTAGAGTCTGTAGAAGCCAGTGCATTTATTCAGTTAGTACAACAGGCGTCCTGGGTGAAAACATCCTTTGCCGGTTCCAGTGCGCCTGCCAGCTGGTTGCAATTGCAAACGCATTTGGGTGAATTGGTGTATACCAATCCGCAGTGGCGGGCAGAAGATTCTGCGGCTGCATCGGCAGCGCAATTCAGTGCAACACAGCAACAGTTATCAGCTGCGCAGGCAGTAGCTGTTGAGCGAGGCTTTTTAGAACAGCGGACTTTTTTAGAACAACAGATTTCGTCAGAACAGCAGGCTTTGCTAGCTCAGCAGGCTTTTTCAGAACAGCAAGCTTTTTCAGAATCGCAAATTGCCCCAGAAGCACAATTTCTGCCAGAACAAAGGGCATCGACCGCGCCATCATTGTCGACAGTGCAGCAACAGCTGGCACAGGCTTTAATTCGCGGCGATGTTGCACTGCTGGAAAATAACTGGCGGCAATGGCAGGCGCAGCACAAGCAATTATTAATTGCCGGCTTAAAACATTATCTGGTGAATGCTGAGCTGCGCCAGCAATTGGTATTAAAACTGCCGCTGGACCTGCTTAACGACATTTTGCAATTATTGGCTCCGGATCTGACACCGCTACTGCAAAGCTTTACCCGGCACACGCACAATTATCTGGCGGTTATCGAGCAGCTGGAATCGGCGCACCTTGCCGATGAAACAGGCGCAGATCGTGCGGCAGTTAGTGCGAGCGAATGGCTGCGAAAAATTTACGAAATCGTTGCCCGCTTGATTTTTAGCGCGCCAATGGATGATAGCGCTGAACCTATTGCAATTGCATCGCGCGAAAAATTCCTGAGTGAATTGGTATTTCATCTCGCTGCCCAGCGCGATATTCCCGCGCGCGAATTACATCGACAATGGCAACAGGTGTTACAGGGAGAAGTGCACAATTCTTCGATGACTGGATCAGACTTAACCGCACTTGCAGAGCAGGCGCAAGGTTTAGTCGAAGAACATCCTGCATCAGACAAGCCCGCATTAACCAATTTTGAATTAAACAAGCTCGAATTAAACAACGAGCTCGATGACTCAGTAGTCAGCGATTTATTAGTTACCGAATTACCAGAGTCACTAGCTTCCTCATCGTTACATGAAGATCTGTTAAATACAGATCCGTTTAATAGCGATCCGTTAAGTACTCAAGTACCAAAAACTGAGGCGCTGCTGAAAAAAATCCATGCGTTTTTTGCACAGCCTGAGGCAGGCGAACTGGAAAAACTTTGGCCGCAAATTATGGCTGCTTCGCAGACTCAAATTGCCAACGCCATACGCAGTTACTGGGCCAATGCAAATATTCGTCGACAACTGCTGCCAGTCCTGGCTCTGCCAATGCTGCAACAGTTGCTGGAGCTCATCGCACCCGCTTATCAAAGCTGGTTGGCAAAAATAGTTAATGCCGCTACGCATTTGCATCGCGAAGCACTTAGTTTGCAAACACTGCCCGGCAAGGCGCAAGCAACAACAACAGAAGCCTGGCTGCGCGAAGCCTATACGATTATTTCAGCAATTCTGTTTGGGTCTTCTTCATCGCCAGTAACTATTTCTGCACCAAACACAACATCAAACAATTTAGTATCAAACACGTCAGCAACAAACGTTGCAGTACCAAGCATAGCGGCAGGTGAATTATTACAGCAATTAATCGGTCGTTATGCACAACAATATCAGCTACCGGCTGCTGCCCTTGGTTTTTTATGGCGCAGCCTGCTGGACTCTAGCGCAGCAAGTGCGCCAGTGGATTCAGTGGCGTTAACTGCTACAAAAGGTTTAGAAAAAACCTCAGCAACTGCATCATCGGTTGAACTAGCAAGTGATGAACTATTGCCCACCGGTCTACCAGCGGCAGAGTTGCCGCCCGTTAATACGCTGGCAAATAATTCTTCAATGCTTGAATCGACAGCTGTGAAATCACGAGTGGTCGATTCATTGTCGGCCAATCCAGTGCCGGTTGATGTACTACTGAAACAATCCGCGCAGGAATTGTTTGATTGGTGTATGCAGTTAAAAAACAATCCACAATTGCGCACACAATTACCCGCTCATGAAGCCTTGATGGCGCGCCTGATTGATAGCTTTGTAAAACAGAGCCCGAATTTTTCACCTGAATTTCGCCAGTACTTTTTATTGGCGCTTGATGAGCAGACCAGCGCGCGCATAGACAGGGCGAAATTTTTCCGTCAGGTGTTGTTGAGTTTGGTCGATGATGAGCTGATTGACCTGGATGCGATTGCCGCGGCGAACCGCAACAATGCAGTAAGTAATACTGCAGCAAATAATAGTGCAGCAACTAATAGCACTACTGAAGCAGCAGCGGGAACTGACACTGAAGCACAGCAAAATCAGGCGGCTAATAAAAATGCGGCGCGCACTCAATCACCAGCCGCTCATCAAACACAACCTTTTGAGCAATCAGAATCCGGTAAGCAAGCAGACGTTCATCATCAAACACAGCGGCCTCAGCAAGCAAAAACGATTGATAACAATCAACCAGAGGCGGAACCGTTGCTAGCAGAATTGCCAACTGCGGATGCAGACCTGGATTCTGAACAGCAGACTCGGCAGCGCCTCGCGCAACTAGTCCGGGAATTGCGCGCTGGTAGAATTGATCCTTTTGGGTTACGCATGAGCCTTTATTATTGGCAGCGTCTGCTCGAACAATCGCTACAGACGCAAGCTGGTGATTCAACCCATCACGCGGATTTGCGTGAGACGATTCGTCGCAACGCCAGCGATGCTATTGACCCCAATTATTTTTACCAGCAGGTGATCCATGCGCTCTTTGCAGATCTGCCATTGGACATGGAAGTGTTTATCAGCCGCACAGCCGCTGATCAGAACCTGAATCAGGTAAATACAATTGATAAGGATGAGCGCTACCTGATAGCGCAAGAAGATAATTCTCCTGAGCAATTCCACCTGCTTGGTCAACCGCCTATTAATCAAGAACAAGGCAATCAAGAGAAAATAATTCCAGCGAATGAGCAGGAAATTATTTTTCCTGAGCAGAGTGATAGTTACTCCAACTCAAATGCGAATACAGAGCCATCAGGACATGGAGATACTTTGCGCACACCGGAATTCAGCCTGGAGCAATTGCTGCGCGAATCAGCAGCCTTAACCACGCAACAGATGCAGCAACTGCAGCAGCACGTCAATTTATTGTTGCAACATTTTACCCAGGCACAAGCGCAGGAATGGCTGCGTGTTTTGCGCGAGCCAGTGTGTGCGCAACGATTAATCCAGCAAGTGCCCGGCCATTTGTTGCATCAAATTGTGCAGCGCTTACAGGCGGCGCCTTTTGCGGCGCTGGACCCAATTGTAAAACTCGCCAGTGAAGCTCTGGCGTTGCTGGTGCCCAACGCCGATCCGCTGTTGCTAAAACAGGCGCGCTGGGAATTTGTGTTTGCGCGTTTGTTTGGGCCGGCCAACCCTATGGATGCCGCGCAACTTTTGCAAACCTGCTGTGAACAATTAGCGCACGCGCTTGGCTATAGCGATAGCCAGCGTCTGCTGCAATTGGCGGAGCGTCGCCTCGCGTTATTAAAACCGGTGGCGGCGGCGCGTCCGAGTATGTCGCTCAGCGATGGCAACACCAGCGAAGAGCCCGCGTTAAATTTTGAAGCGGGTGTGCATTTGAATAACGTGGGTATGGTGTTGGCGTCGCCATTTTTACCGCGTTTATTTTCCATGTTTAATTTATTGGAAGACGGAAAATTTATCCATCCGGGCGCGGCCGATCGCGCAGCGCATTTGTTGCAATACATGGTGACCGGCCAAAGCGAAACCCCGGAATACGAATTAACCCTGAACAAAATATTGTGCGGTATTAGCACCAGCATGCCCATTAGCGCCGGCATTGAAGTGACCGAACAGGAAAAACAAGTGATTGAACAAATGCTGCAAAGCATGATCCAGCACTGGAAAGCATTGGGTTCAACCTCGGTCGCGGGGTTGCGCGAAACCTTTATGCAACGTCAGGGCTGGTTGATATTGGATGAAGATTACTGGCGATTAAAGGTGCAGGAGCGCACCTTCGATATGTTGCTGGATCGCTTGCCCTGGAGTATCTCCATGGTTAAACACGCCTGGATGGACCGACCCCTGCGCGTGTCCTGGCGCGAGCAATCCTGATCGAATTGATGAAATAAAACTGCAAGCGAAATGAAAATCTACACACAGTGAATAAACATAATGGTAAATACGGTTAGTCAACAAAACGCAGTGACACTGGAACGTGAACTCAATTGGTTCGCGGAAGTGCTCAATTTGCGTTTTACCCACTATTTCGGCTCGCCGGAAATCCAGGCCGCCACGGCAGATATTCGCAGCCTGGCTGCACCGGATTTAGCGCAGGATAATTCCGAGTATGCGCAACTGGTGCGCCGCTATGACATGGGGTTTGACGAGCGCCTGGTATTTATTTTGTGTTTGATTCCCCATGTGCGCCCGCAAGCGCTGGATATTTTTTTCACCCAGAGCCAAATCACTGGCCGTGCCTATACCGAATTTGGTGGTTGGCGCGGCAAAGCCCACAGCGGCTTTTTACCCAGTGCTGAGACAGCTGTGTTTTTATTGGCCGGGCAAGAATTGGAACGGCGCTTTGCCGCGCTGCAATTATTTGATGAGCATCATTACTTTTTAAAACAGGGTTTGCTTAAGCTCGAGCACCAGGCCGCCGGCGAACCTTTTTTAAATGCCACTATTTCCGTGAGCGCAGAAACCCTGCACCGTTGCACCCACGGGCAAGTGCACAAACCCGATTACAGTATGGAATTTCCCGCGAAATTAATTACCAGCCCGCTCAGTTGGAATGATCTGGTGTTGTCGCAGGATGTAATGGAAGAAATCGATCACCTGCACACCTGGCTCAAACAGGGCAAAGAATTAATTAACCGCTGGGAATTAACGCGTGCGGTCAAGCCCGGTTACCGCAGTTTATTTTTCGGGCCGCCGGGCACAGGTAAAACGCTCACCGCTACCTTGTTGGGTGCGAGCGTAGGTGTGGATGTCTATCGCATCGATCTATCCATGGTGGTGTCCAAATACATCGGTGAGACGGAAAAAAACCTCGCTGGTGTGTTTGACCAGGCGCAAAACAAAAACTGGATTTTGTTTTTCGACGAGGCCGATTCGCTGTTTGGCAAACGCACCCAAACCAGCAACTCCAATGACCGCCACGCCAACCAGGAAATTTCCTATCTGCTACAGCGCATAGAAGATTTTCCCGGTGTGGTAATTTTGGCGAGCAATATCAAAGCCAACATCGATGAAGCTTTTGCGCGCCGTTTCCAATCTATTATTTATTTTCCATTGCCCGATGAAGTCGAGCGCTTACGCTTGCTGAAAAATTTATTCCCCAACAGTAATTTTCTGGCCGATGACGTCAACCTGCAACAGTTGGCAGAGAAATATGAATTGTCCGGCGGTTCCTTTACCAACGTAGCCCGCTACGCCGCCATACGTGCAACGCGCCAGCAGCGCAACAAAATCCAGCATGCCGATTTGGTACAAGGCATTAATAAAGAACTTCTCAAGGAGGGGCGTACGCTCTAATTGACCATGATGAATGTTTCTTCATCCAAAACAATAATCAAGCCGATGGCGCAAGTGTTATTTGCCTTTGTGCTCTTACTGGCTACAAGTGCCGGTGCGCAAACAGACAGCAGCGCAAATTTATCCAATCAACCCTTACCGGAAGGCGCGCGCGTCAATAAGGATAAATGCCTCGGCTACGAAATGGATTATAAAAAATATCCCAAGCCGGTGATCGCAAAAGTGCAGGCAGATATGTACCAGCTGTATCACCAGGATGCAGATTGGAAACACGATGCCGGTTTAAAAGGCAAGCCGTTAAATGACGGCATACTCGGACCTATTACCTGGTCCTGGATGCAGCGTTTTTGTAAAAGTTTTGCGCTGGATATTAATGCGGATGTAGTGGCTGCATTTCCTGCGCGTGCCGACCAAGTAGCAAAATTCTCCACCGCATTTAATGACGATGCCGCCACATTAATCAGCAAACCTTTTGCACAGTGGAGCGCGAGCCATCACAGCGCCTGTGATCTGGATGTACAGGAAACCCTGGCCCACGGCAGCGATGAACAGTTGCAAGCGCTGGTGCGCTGCTATCTGGAGGGTGAACAAAAAGCACCGGAAGAGCAACCCGCCGCGGAACCTATACAACCCTATATGCTTTATGTATTGCGCGAAGATGATTTTGCGGCAATGGCCGAGGCCTCATCCTCGGCAAAAATTGCTGCCAAAGCCATTGCAAGTTTGCAAGGCAAAGAATTCGCTAACAAGGCTGACGCGCAAGCGGAAATTGGCAAACTATTGGCGGGCTTGCCCGAGCAGGAAAATAAACAATTGGGCGATGCCCTGCTCGCGCAATTCCAAACCAAAACCCGCTATGAGATTAGCGACCCGGTATTGAATACGCTCAACCAGCAAGGCATTAGCGATGCGCTGTTTGCTGCGCTACAAGCCCTGCCGCAAAAAACTTTTGCTGATTTAGCGTCGCTCAGCAAGGCAATTAATACAGCGGTAGCCAGTGTGAACAAGAATACAAATCCTTCAAACACCACGCCAATCACTCCGCCAACTTCGGCTGCTGATTCTTCCGCTGAAAGTCAGGCAACCTCCAGCGCAGCAGTACAGGAACTGGTTAATGCAGAGCGGCTAGTGTTGCAAGTTCAACTTCTGGCGCGCCAGGACTATTGGGTTGCTGCAAATATTAATGCGAGCCAATTGCCACTCGCGCAGGGGCCCATAGCGGCACCGATCATTGAGTTGTTGCAAGACCTGCAAGACCGTGAGTATCCGGAAGGCCAGCTGTTGCACATGGCGGCCAAAAATAAAATCCTCAAAGCGGCAGATATTTGCAAACAGGATAAATCCAATGCGGTGGATAAATCGCTCGATAAACCTAACATTGCTGAAATCAAACAGTATTTAAAAAGCGTTATCCAGCCGGGTGACCTGACTGATAAATACTGTACCGAAAATTTTTATCGCAAACTTGACGATTACTACGATAAAAATTTAAAGGCCACTATCAATAAACTCTATTCAGAGCCAATGCCCGATTATAAACACCAGCCGATCAGCTGGTCGGGTGCGAGCAAGGACTGTGGCTGTGTGCCGGATGAAATCCAGACCATGGCTTACGGCATTTTTCCCTACTGGAAAACCACAGAAACTCCATTGGCATTTGATTTCAGTACCTTCTCGCGCACTGCCTATTTTGGCTTAACGATTGGCAATAGCGGCAAGCTGCAACAAATTAATAGCGCTGGTAGCGATTTGTTGAAAGACAATAGCGCGTCAGCCAAAGCCTTTATTCGCGAAGCGCGCCGCTACGGCAGCAAAGTGGATTGGATTCTGGAAAAGGAATTTTCTGCCGCCCCGGAACTGGAAAATGATGCTGCGCTGCAAATATTTTTCAGCAACCTGCAGGTCGATATTATTAATTTACTGGGCACGCCGCTAACCGATGCTGAATCGCGTTTGCGTCCGCTGTTAAGCCTGGGCCTGGCCAATCAACCACTCAATGGCGATGGTGTAACCCTCTATTTCAAAAACTATCCAAAAACGGCGGCAGCCAAACAAAAATTTGATGAATTCTTTAATAGCTTGAAAGACAAGTTGCGCCAAACAGATGATGAGCGCAATAGTTTTCATGCGGCGAAAGACATCACTTACGTCAACATTATGCTGACCAAATCCAGCTTCCTGAGTGAAGAAGGCACCTTTAGCCGCGAGCACCTGGATACGCTAACCAATGTGGATGAGTGGGCGGAAAAAAATCTGTCCATAGTGGAAGTGCAGGATCGGGTGCGCACCATGCTGGTGTTGATTATGGAAGACCCTTACTACACGTCACTTGATGAAATCTATGCGGTGACCACCGGTATTGACCGCAATATTATTGCGCCGCTGATGTTTAGCGATTATTCGCAAATGGATATCACCTCCGAGCACAAGGGCCAAAGTGTGGATGAACGCAAAAAGCGTTTGGCCTACGTGCATGAAAGTTTTGGCGCTGGCGCTTTCTGGCCCATAGTGCAATATGAAAACAGCAGCGATGGTAAAGATTACAGCGAATTTAATGATTATATCGGCAAGCACTTTTCTCCGGGTTATACCGAATCCTTCTGGAATGAAACCCTGTGCGCCTATCGCTGGCAATTAATTTACTTATTGAATTTGTGGCTGGTGTTCGCCTTTATTTATCTAATCACCCTGTTCTATTTATTCCCGCACCGCTGCAAAGACCTGCCGATGCTGCTGGGCTGGTTGCAACATCCGCTCACAGTAGTGGCAATTATCCTGCCGCCGATTGCGCTCTGGGGTTATCTGTTGCTCATGGATTCAACCTTTACGCTATTAAATTTGTCCAGCCTCTTATGTTTGCTGTTGTTGGGCCTGGCAATTTCAGCGGGTGTGGATGCGGTGCAAGCGCTGCAGCAACAAAAACCCAATCGCAATTTATTGCAGTACCAAAAATTGGCATCTTCACCCGCTGGCGAAACTGCCGAAGCAGCCAGCGAAGAAGTGGATGAAGATATCTACGACAATGAGAGGACTTGATGTGAACTCGATAAGGAAAAGATCAAGTTTTTGGCCGCTGGCCTTGAGGGTTAGTTGGGCGTGCAGTATTTTTCTGGCTGCCAATAGTGCAAGTGCAGCGGAACTAAATTGCGCGGAAAAATTTCCTGCCACGAGCAAAACGATAAAATTGGGAATGAGCACGGCCCTGAGTGGGCCCAATCAATATTTGGGTTTGTCTATGTCGCAGGGTGTTCAGGCGCGTATCGACGAAGCTAATTGCACAGACGTCTGGCGCAGGCAAGGTATCCGGTTTGAATTGATTGTGCTGGATGATAACTATGACCCTGCTGTGGCCGCGCGCAATACGCAAACCTTAATCGATGAGCATCAGGTAGTCGCTATTGTCGGCAATGTGGGTACACCCACGGCGGAAAAAAGCTGGCGAATTGCCAACGAAAAGCGCGTGGTTTTTTACGGCGCTTATACCGGGGCGAATCTATTACGCCTCAGCCCGCCGGCACCTTTTGTATTTAATTATCGGCCCAGCTATGACCAGGAAATGGAAGCTGTGGTAGCTGATATAGTTGCGCGCGGTATTCCGATCAAATCGATTGGCTTATTTTTACAGAATGACTCTTTTGGCAATGCCGGTTTGGCATCCCTGCGCAAAGCGCTGCAAAACATTTGTGGTGAATGTCAGGAGGATATTTTTCAAATGCGCTACGAGCGCAACAGTTTAAAAACCGGCGCTGCCGTGCAGGAATTTATTGCGGCCGAAATAAAGCCCAGGGCAGTGATTCTCGCCGGTTCACTGGAACCTTCTGCCGAATTTATTCGCTTTGCGCAGCGGTTATCGCCCGCGACACGTTTTTATTGCTTGTCATTTATCAGCCCGACCGCATTGCAGAGCAAATTGTCGGAAGGCGATTTTCAACTTAGTTCATCGCAGGTAGTACCCGAGTTGAGTGCAGCTTCTGATACAAGCGCTGCTGGACCACAAGCCAATGAAGTGTTTCGCGAGGGCTATTTGGAAACACAATTATTGCTAGAGGCGGTAGCAGCAATTGACGGTACTGTGACCGGTGAAAGTTTACGCGCAAGCCTCGCCCGCCTGGAATTGCAATTGCCCGGCAACCCGGGGGATCAACAGATGATGAATAACGTTTGGTTGGCACAGTTGTACAACCATGAACAAGCGGGAGTAGCAGCGAGTGTTAAATAATAAATCGCGCATTGCCTATTTCGGATTGCTGCTGATCACCGGTGCGCTGCTGCTATTTACCCTGGTGCAGGCATACTTTTTATTTAATGAGTATCAGCAACAGCAAAAAAAATCGCGGCAATGGGCGGAGCAGCAGACCCTTGCTTTGGCCGAGGATCTATCGCAAAAAATTCAACAGATTTCAGTCATCGCGGATCAGCTTGCTACACAAATTAGCGCGGCCAGTTGCAGCCCATGCGATATAGAAAATACCCTGCGTGCAAATTACCTGCGGCACACCGGTTTTACCGCCCTGGGTGTTGCCTTTGATGCGGAAACATCGGGTACACCCTTTCGCCTCTACGCGCCCTTTATTCGCCAGAAAACTCAGGCGGCAAACATAGAGCGGCTGGATAGCTTTTACGATTATCTCGCCAATCAAGACGAAGATGTACGCACTAATCCGGAGGCTTGGTACACCCATGCGCAACAGCGCGAAGGTCAATGGCTGGAACCATTTTATGAAGCGGCCCTGGGCCAGTATGTGATTCGTTACACGGCACCGGTTTACAATGCGCAGCAACAAAAAATCGGTTTGGTATTTGTGGATACTGATCTGGATTGGCTGCATGATCAAATCGAAAAATACGATATCAAAGATAACAACTATCTCAGTCTGGAATCCGCGCAGGGTAAAGAGCTGTACCACAGCTTCAAAGGTATTGCCGAAATTATTCTGCAATTTGCGCAAGCCGTGCCCTCGTATAGCGAAACGCAAAGCACCACTAATGCATTAACGGGCGAACCTGCCTGGCAGCACAACTACCCCATCGCGGCCAGCCAGTGGCAGCTGCACAGTGTTATTTCCAAAACCACCATTGCCGAGCTGGTGAATGACGATGAAGGCGCGGGCCAGCTACCCGAGCTAACCACTAATGATCGAATTGATTGGGTGATTTTGTTAGTGGTATTGGTGATGTTGTTATTTAGCTGTGTACGTTTGGGTCGCAAGCGCACCAGTAAAATGCAACTCTGGGTTGATACCGGCATTTACACCATCATTTTATTTGCCGGCGTAGTCTGCATCTGGATATTGGAATACGGCGCTATTACTCCAACCAAATCCACCATCCTGGCCAACAAGGCAATTATTCAAAAATTTGAGCGCGACAATGCTACGCGCGCGCTGGTTGCGCACAATGATGCGCCGGTTTATGTTCCAGTGGGATTGTTTATTCAATCGATTGAATTTCTCAGTGCCAGCAATGTGAATATTACCGGCTATGTATGGCACCGCTACCAGCAGGGGCAGAATTCCGATTATGAAATCGGCACGGTTTTTCCGGAGGCTATTGAAACCAATATCAATCTAGCCTATGAAAAAACGATAAATGGCGAGACCTTAAAAGGTTGGTATTTTGAAACTACCCTGCGCGAAAATTTTAATCCGGATCGTTTTCCACTGGATCGTCAATCGGTGTGGATCAGGCTCTGGCATGAAAAAATTGGCGATAACATAGTGCTGGTGCCCGATCTAAAAGCCTACAACAGTTTGAATACCCGTTCCCTGCCCGGTATTGAAAAAGATTTTGTGCTCTCTGGCTGGTCGCTGTTTCGCTCCTATTTTGAAGTGCGCGAAAATCAATACAACACGCGCCTGGGTGTTGCGAGCAGTGCGCCCGGTGGTGTGGTGCCCGAGTTGTATTTCAATGTGGAAATCATGCGCAACTTTATCAATCCTTTCCTCGCGCATCTCTTCCCACTGTTTGTGGTAGTGCTTATGCTCTATGCCATAGTCATTACCATGTCCACCGACGAAGAGAAGAAGGACTTTTTTGGTTTTAATGCGGCGGGAGTGGTTGCCTCCTGCTC
Source organism: Gammaproteobacteria bacterium (assembly GCA_021151625.1). Lineage (GTDB taxonomy): Bacteria > Pseudomonadota > Gammaproteobacteria > Pseudomonadales > Cellvibrionaceae > Cellvibrio. The sequence goes on from JAGKWY010000006.1 coordinate 24,373, forward strand.
GGCGCTCTTCTTTGTAGCATTAATTTCGCACGTGCAAATGCGCAATGAACTGGCAGCCAATGCTGTGGTGTATCTGGAATATTTTTATTTGATCACCTATGTACTTATTTTATTGATAACTCTGAATGCGGTTTTGTTGTCGTTAAAAGTGAAATTCGCATTTATTCAGTTCCATGACAATTTATTGCCTAAACTGATTTATTGGCCGGCCATATCGGGCGCACTATTTATCTGCACCGTCTGGGCATTCCGTCATTAAACCGTGCGTTGAACAAACAACAGATTATTAACCTGAACGTTTTTACAATTAATCACATCACCAGGGAAACCCCGGGAGAACACCATGGCCTTCACCACTCGCCAGGCTGCCAGCGAACAAAAATCTGCCCAGGAAGCGGCGGCCAAACCCAGCGCTCAATTATTTAGCGACCAGCGCGCCTCCACCGGCGTGCAATTAAAGCAGCAGCAGTTGATGCAGACCGCGCAATTAGCAGGTATGGAAGAAGAACCATTGCAAGGAAAATTTGTCGCACAGCGAGTCGAAGAGGAAGAACCTTTGCAAGGCAAATTCGCAACAGCGCAACTTGCCGGTATGGAAGAAGAGCCACTGCAGGGAAAATTTGTAGCGCAGCGCGCTGAAGAGGAAGAGCCATTGCAAGGTAAGTTCGCTACAGCGCAGCTCACCGGTATGGAAGAAGAGGAACCCATTCAGGGAAAGTTTGAACCTCTTCAGCGCGCTGCTGAAGAGGAAGAACCACTGCAAGGAAAATTTGAATCAGCGACTCCTGTACAGCGCGAACAAAAATCCAATAACACCGGTATGCCGGACAATTTAAAATCCGGTATCGAAAATCTATCTGGTTATTCCATGGACGATGTAAAAGTCCACTACAACTCGGATAGACCCGCACAATTAAATGCGCACGCTTACGCACAGGGCACCGACATCCATGTCGCTCCGGGACAAGAACAACATCTCCCCCACGAAGCCTGGCATGTTGTGCAACAAAAACAGGGGCGTGTACAACCCACCATGCAAATGAAAGCTGGTGTACCGGTGAATGATGATGCTGGCTTGGAAAATGAAGCGGATGTGATGGGGGCTAAGGCGGCCAGCGTACAATTAAAGGCGTATAAAAAGGAAGTAACAGTGGGTGAGGTAATTACATCTGCTGACCTGAACGACTGGGGAGTAGTGCGTCGAAAACTTGGTGCCGTAAAAGGTGGGGATGCAGATTCCTCTATCGCACGTGGTGTTAATGATTCTTTGACCGCGTTGGGTTTGGCAAAAGGCTCTGCAATGAGCGCACATATGATACCTAACCGGTTAGGTGGACAAGGGGATTCAAGCAATGTAAGGCCGTGGGACAAAACATTCGAGGCAGGAAAATGGGAAACCGATGTTGAACAAAAATTTAATTCTGCGTTAGTAGGCAAAGCGGTAGGTACGAAGTTAAGTTATGACGTCAATACTACAGAAATGACAGATGAAGATGCGCAAAAAATTATTGATAAGAGTACTGTAGATGCTGCGATTAAAGGAAATGCAGAACACAAAAAAAATATCAAGGAGATACCCGTGAAGGTATCTGCGAATGCGGGTGGATCTGCATTAGCTGAAACTGATGAGTGTTTCAAAGGCCTGGTTTAAAAACTATGTATAAACCAAAATCTACGTGTAAAGAAAATCCAGAAACTATAAATGGCAACGCTTGCATGCAGAAAAAAGCCTCTGAAAGCGCGACGATGGGATTTATTGATAGTCGTGCGGAGTTAACTGCCCAGCTAAAACTGCAAGAGATTGCCAGAAATAGTTCGCACCCTAACACCGCAATTCAGTTGCAAACAAAGTTGTTGTCCTGGCAAGACCAGGATTATAACTTTGGAACCGGGAGTATTAATGTTGGTAAATTTATGGAGGTAGGCCTGGATCCCAACAATATGCAGCAGGGACAAAGTGCAAACCTCAATACATCGCAAGATGACATGATGTCTGCAATCAGAAACCAGTGGGGAATTACTGGTGGTGGATTGGTTAAGGGACACTTATGGAATGATAATTTGGGTGGGAGTGCGATGAATTATAACTTGTATCCCATTACCAAAGCGGCGAATAGCGATCATTTAGGCTACGTTGAAAATAAGGCGAAGGAATATGTGTGGAGTCATGGAAAACCAATCTATTATCGAGTTGAGGTTGATGCAAATCCGGATATCAATGATCCCAAAGCTGAATTTGATTGCGAAATTCGTGAATGGGATCCGAACACAGAAGCATTGGGTTCGCTGTTATTCGGGCCGGTCACTATTGAATCCGATTTAAATGATGTTGGTGCCTACAACGAGGCTTATGAAACCTATACTGGCAATCCGGCTGATCGGCAAAAAAGGCCTAAAAAGCCCAAATGGGCAAAGACTCCAAAAACAAAAGTTGGCGAATTAACCAAGAAGGAATTGCTGGATAGGCAAAATCAATAGGAGCTGGAAAATGAGTTATTCATCGAAGCAGGCTTGCGCAAATCAGCAGGGAGTTATCGGTGCTGCGGCGCAAACTATTCCGGATCAGCGACCATTTGCGGCACTTCAATTGCGGCAGCAACAACTAATGCATAATGGAACTAATTCTAGTGCAGCAGCCGTATTGCAACGTGTGACTAAAACGACGGTGAGTGGCTGGGAACGATTCGAAGTTCATAAAGGCGATTTGGGTAAGGGATCCGGCACTAATTCAACGACTCGGGCTCATGTCAATGATCCTTCAACGAAAAAACCAAGCTCAATAAACTTTGCATATCATGAAATTGGTATATCGCCCACTTCAATAACTGCCAACAAAATCGAAAATCCCCAATCAACGTTGAGTTACAAATCAGGAAGCTATTGGGATGCAGGGCATAAACTCGGTCGACAAAATGGTGGATCAGGAACCGACACTGATTGGGTATTCCCGCAAACACCCAGCATTAATCAAGGCAACACCAGAAATATGACGGAGCTGGAAAAGCAGCAATACGAAACCTTCGTAGATTCTCAAGGCGGCGATACCATGTCGCAAAAATGGAGATCTCATGAAGACAGCTTTAATTCCTTGGTGAGCAAGAGTTCAGCTGGTGGATATTGGTGGTTTAAACCTTCCTAAAAAATATCTGTGTTTCCGCGTTAAGGAGCAGGTGATGGGCTACAGCGAAAAGCAACCCGGGCGAGATATAGCTACACCGCAGGCATCTAATAAGAAGTCACCTGTTGTGACATTTTCTGATCAGCGTTTGTCTACCGAAACGCAAATCGCACAACAACAAAAAATACGTTCCGCTCAATCATCGCAGGCTATTCAATTAAAGGCGATTTGTCAGTTAGCTCCAACTGCAATTAACTATGGGAATTTACAAGAGTTTAAATTTAACGGAAAAACTGGTTCCGTTGGTTCAAAAATGACTGCCCACCTGAATCCATTAGACCCCCGGGAAGGTAGTGATACTGGCGGTTCAAATGCCTATTCCAGTTTATTCAAAGAACTTCAGTCTTCAACTGACTCAGATTGGGTGAGAGGCCACTTATTGAATCACGATCTGGGTGGGGTTGCGCATTACAATAATTTATTCCCGATAACAAAAGGTGCAAATAATGATCACAAATTTGAGGTTGAGTATCCCGTAAAGCATTGGTTAACAGCTGGCTGTGAAATTGATTACTTGGTAACTGCTAAGAAAGAAAACGCAGGAGATGCAGACGCCGATGGGGTATTTGAATGCCTTGCAACGGTCACAGAAGGCGCATCGGCGTATAAAGGTAAAAAAATACAAAAAAACATCCACTCGAAAACTAAAAAAATAAAAAACGAAATGCGTTATGGCAGAAAAAAACCACAAGAAAGAAAAGGATTTGTTGAAGTGGAGTATGGTGCTAATAACAATACCTGGCGAGATGATTACAAAGCCCCGGGACCGACCAAAGGATGGGAGCACACAGACGGAAGCCGTGAAAACAATTATTTCATTCACAATAATACACGCTACCCCGGTGAATTCGCGAAGGCTACTACAAAACTATCTGCGTTGATTACAAACTTGCAGAGTGAGTTAAAAAATTTACCGTCAGATCGCTACTCATCCACTTATACGCTAGCGGTGAAAAAAGCAAATGAGTCTATGGATAGCCTGAGATCACAATGGAATGGTGTTGGTCCTGACGTAAAAAAAATAATATCCTCAGAAATTCTCCATGTGGTCGATAATTACTTGATGAAAATACAAGGTCGACGTCCATCCCAATCAGTGATGCTTCAGGAAATGGGTTTTACTTTCTAATGTCAATACGATAGTTGTGGAGAGCAAAGTGAGTTACAGCAGAAGACCTTCAAGGCAGGATACGAATCCAAAAAGAGAAGCCGCTGGCGCCTCAGCGATAGCTTCATTTGTGGATCAACGAACGTCTACGGCTGTGCAACTTAAGCAGCAACAAATTATGAATTCCGGGTTCTATGCTAATCCCATACAAAAGAACACCCAACCAGAACAAGAGCAACAACGATCAAAAGAACAGATGCAGGCTGACGTAGATAGCGCAACTCTGGAGGTAGAAAAAATAATTTCTGATGCGGAAACTACGAGAGATGTTGAAGTTCATTTCCCTGTTATCCAAAATCGATACAGATTAAAGAAAATTGGATTTAATGATGCTGGTGAAGTCGAAATTGAAATAAATCCAAAAGCAACGATAAACAGTTCAAAAAAATTAATAAGTAGTGGTACTCAACCTCCAGGCGATAGAACGATGGATGTTACTTATACTACGGGCTCATTGGGGGGCGATGTCGTTGGTACAAAAATGGAAGCAAATCCAATCGGCCCGAATCATCCTCAAGGTGGGCCACCAAACTCATCTGCACAAAAGACACTAATGAGCAAGTTGGAAACAAACCCTGAAAATAGTGGGGAAAATAAATATATCAAAGGTCATTTGTTAAATGACAATATTGGCGGCCCAGGTATCGCAGAAAATTTATTCCCGATTACTGCCATTGCCAATAAAAAGCATCATGATGAAGTAGAGGCGACAGTAAAAGATTGGGTAAATAACAAGGGATTCTGGGTTTACTACAAAGTAGAAGCAACTATAGATTCGTCAAGCTTAACCGGATCAAAATCAGCAAATAGAGTGAATGCCAAATTTAATTGCACGGCCTATCCATTAACAGCATCTGGTGGAAAAGCAAATGAAAGCTTGCAAAAAACCATTGTTTCTCAAAAGGGTAGTGTTAAAAGTTCAACTGGGAATGGTTTAGAGGTTGATATGGGAGGAACCGATGCGGCAAAAGATAGTAAGTTTAACTACTCTCCAGAAGTCTCTACAAGCAAATCAAAATTGAGTTCTGAACTTGATGCAGACTTGGTTGAAAATTTAAAGTGGATTCATGAGGAATCGCCAGATTCAATTAAAGAATTAGGAGAAATTTCAGGAATCGGCGATAAAACGTTAGAAGCATTGATCGCATTTTTGAAAACGGGTCAAAATCTTCCCCAACGCTACATAACATCCTTGGGTGACAGGGCTGTTTCCATCTACGCAAAAATATCTGAAATTTATGATAATCTGGAAGATAGTTAAAGACGCGCAGTCATATTAAATTGCTGCAGTAAACATCCAAATCCACGTTCCCCGTAACGCCATCTACACTCCCATTTTGTGAGTACTGCCAAAAATTCCATGTAGTCCAGCCAAATGGAATTTTTGGTGCAGTCACACCATATTCCGCAACCCAGAGTGGATATTTGGAAAAATCTGAATTTATTGTTTGATTCCAGAACGAAGGGCCGGTGTAAATCATCGGTGTGCGACCCAACGCTTTTTCCACCGTATCCAACCAGATTTGCAAATTAGCGGCAACGCTGTTGCTGCCGTAATTACCTTTAAAAATTTCTATATCCACCACCGGCGCTAAATCATTCGCGGCAAGTGATCCCACCGCATTAATAAAATTATTGGCTTGGGTAACAGGGTCATCGTTGGTTTCATAAAAATGGTAAGCACCGCGCGCAATACCAGCAGCTTGCATGCCCTGCCAGTTGGTGTGGAATTGCGGATCAGTGTAAGTATTACCATCGGTAGCTTTCGCATACGCAAATGCAATTCCCGCCGCTTTTACTTTTACCCAATCCACCGCGCCCTGGTAATGGGAAACGTCTATGCCTTGCAGTTGGTTGTTGGTGGTCATGAGGTGATCCTTTGTCAACGTTTTTAATTCATTAATAACAGCGATCTTTCTAGTAATTTTTGGGTAACATCTACACTGTCGTCTTTAACCCGTCTGGTCCAAAATAAATAGATCCACTCTTCAAGGCTGGCATGATGTAATGGTGAACGCGCCTCTGCATAACATGATCCATCAGTATAAAAACCGGCGTCTGCAAATGGATTGGATTCGAGTGGCATATCAAACTCAAAAAAATAACTTGCTGTGGCTTGAATCTCTGGAAACTTGGAGGCCGCCGCAAATAATTTTGTTTGCCATTCAGGCGTTTCCTTTATTTTTTGTAAATATAGCAATGTTCTCTCGATCAGTGGTTTATAAGGCTTACCGATCTCAACATCTTCTTTTTTTAACACATTGAATCCCATGAACTGCAACTGCTTAAATCCAATGAAATGATTCATTAATGATTCTTTCAACGCGATGTAGGCGTAATAATTTGGAATTGCTTCAGTGCATGCGGCACCTTCAGGCGGCGGTACTGGTGTAGGCTGAAGTTGGCTATCTTCAGCATCCATATCACTTTTCGCTAAAGCGGGCGATAGATCCTCCACCGATTTTTTAAGGCTGGCTATTATTTTGTTGTATGGCTCACCCTCAAAGCTGGTAGTAGATCTATCCAGAAAAACTTCCTTTTTTACAGATTCAGTTTCTGCGTTTACTACAGTTTGAATGAGCTCTATGAAAGGTGTCTGTTGATAGAAGGAAGTAAAATTAACAAAGTAAAATTCTAATTCACCCTTTATATTTGGCTTCCAATTTCGAACAGATCTTTCGTAGGTATCGCATGCATAATCTCCTTCCAACAAGAGAACTTCTCCGTAGGAATTTTTAGGTTTCTTCCCAACGAATTTTAATGTTTTGACTAGCTCCGAGTAGCATCGCCCGCCGCTGCCTTCTTTTGTCATAAGGTATGCCTGGTACCGTACGCCTGTAATTGTCAAGTAATAGTAAAGGTGCGTCGGAAGGTTTGATTCATAATCTACAGATGAGTATTTTTCCAGGCTACCTTTTTCTAAAGCCAGTTTGTTTCCATTATTGATTAAATATAGTTGGAAGTACTCGCTAAGTTCGAATTCTTTCTCTGCTTCCTCTAAAGCGGAAATTTTCTCTAGCTTCCATTGAGTAGTTTCTGACAAGGGATCTTGCAATAACACATCCACTTGTAGTGGAACAACAACAAATAATACCTGGTTGTTTATGGCAGCTAGCCAATTTTTATAGTTTTCCTGCAGGCAATTAACCAAAGGCTGATGCGCAGAACAACTTTTGTGTCGATTTTTGATCCATAGTCTCTGCAATCTTAATGCGGTTGATTTTTGGTCGGCTGGAAGTTTGGAAATAAATGCTTTATATGCGGTGGCCATTTGGGAGTCCAAAGCACTTAACTCCGTGTTGGCACAAATAGCTTTTTCTATTTCTGAATAGGCTTTCTCGCAACTAAAGGACGGCGATGGATTTGCTAATGAAAGCAGCGGGAATAGAAGGAGGAAAAGTATCAATAATCTAGACATGATCAATTATTTTCTGATTGTTTATCGAATATCCCAAGCGCACAATCGCATTCCTGCCAAATCTAAAAAAACTAAGGTTACTATTTTGAAGATTCCTTGGCCTTTTCTTCGAGCCTTTTTTGTATTTTGGCTAACCTACGTTCGCGTTGCTTTTTGTCAGATCGGAGTTTCTGGATCACTATAAACAATGGCACACCAAACACTAACAATATTATCCACAACATATAGTTTTCCTAATTCAAACTATGAGCATAGTGTTCGTATTCAAACACTTAAAAACTGTCCAGCGCACTTAGTCGCTTGTTATGTATTTTTCTTACTGGATTTATCAGATTTTGTGAGAGCCGATGCTATTTCAATTGCTGACTCTAAAATTCTAGGGTCGAAATTTTTAGTGCCTATATATTTAAACGAGGAATCTTGGGAAATATTCCAATGCTGAAATACTTCTTTAACATCATCAGGTGTGACAACATCACCGTACGCCTGCAAGTAAAACTTGCCAAATGAAATAGCATGTAAACGATCCGAATTCTTTAAAGACTCGTTCATATAGGACTTGCCAAGTGTAAAAGCATATTTAGATGAAGCTACAAGAAGCCCTATACCTATAATTCCTTTAATAGATAAGAACACTATAGCGGCAGTACTCATTTCTTTCCCTATGCCCTCTTTAATAATGTAGAAAGTTGCAACAACACCCAAAATTAAAGCAGCATATCCGAAGCCATACCAAAAATTTGCACTTAGCTTTAGGGACGCTTCTTTTGCATTAAGCCTCTCTTCTGCTTCTCGAATAAACTCCGTCTTACTAGTTTCTAATTTTTCTGCTTGCTCAGTCTTAACACGCCTTTTTTCTTCCAGTGTTACTATAGCCCGGTGAATACTTGAAACGACCTTACTCAAGTAGCGGTCCATGAAGTTTGGAACCATTTCAACAAATCGATCCAATAGATAATCTGGAATTTCGATATTTTCTCCAACTACAACAGGAAGAAAGAGCTTGTTATCCACTGCATCTATTTGAGCGAGCGCAACTGTGATTTCGTTTATGACATGCCTTGAGTTTAGGGACTCCTCTGTAAGGATTGCGATAACTGCATCGGCAGAATGAAGTAATTTATTCAGATCTTTTGATATATTTGAGCCAACTGACAAAGAGTCCACACCTATCACATCATGACCTATCTCAATAAGAGCATCTCGCAATGCTTCATGAAGTCCTTTGTCTTTATGGCTATGTGAAATAAATACTTTGCTCAAAAGTCACTCCCAATGTGATACATAACAATTTATTAAACGCCCTAGACCGTAATTTACGAAACCAATCTGCTTCATATTCCCGCAACATATCTAACCATCAACAGGTTAGGGCTATAAACCAACTCGTAGATTCGCGGTTCAATACATTTTGAAATATACGACCTACCAACGTTAAGATCCCAATTAAAGACCATAGCCACATTCAACGCCAGCATAAATTACATCCCATTACCGCATTTGCTAGGAATTAATTTCTATCGCTTGCTGAAAGGTTTTTTTGCCGCGTTGGTAGCGTTTGAGGGATTGTTCATCGGTAAAAGCTTCCAGCAGTGCGGTGGTAAAATCGTAGATGCGATTATCGCGCCCGGTTTGTTCGGTGGCGGCTTCGAAGCCCTGGGTGTGGGCGTCGGCGAGGATGGCTACATCTTCAATCATGCCGGTCGCGATTTCCATATTGGCGGGATCGTTAAATGAAGCTTCGCAGGCTTGTGCATCGGTTGAATGGAAATTGCGGCAGCGAAAGGGGCGCACGGGGTAAACGCTGCATTGGTTATTCTCCAGCAGTGCGCATTGTAAATTGGTGGTGAGGTGTTGTTCGGGTGTTAGTGTACGAATAATGGCGGCATTGGCCGCGACTCGCTCTAGCACTGCCGCAGTTTTTTCAGCGCTAAACTGTTTACTTATGTACTCCTTAACCAGCAGGACTTCATGAGCGCGCGCTTCCACTTTGTAGTAACAACAAAATGCGCAACCGGCTTTGCAGGCGGGCTTGGTGGTGGATTCGTCAAAAGATTTGGCGATCAGATTATCGTAGCGCTCGTAGGATTTTTTCAGCGCGCCATTGGCATCTTTACTGCCCTTTAATTGAGCGGCAGAACGCTGGTATTCCTGTTGGGCAGTAGCTTGGAAAATATCGGACATGGTTTTAATTAATAGTGAGTAGTAAACACGGTTGTAACACAAATTATAAATAAAAAAAGGGCGGCTCGCAGTGGCCGCCTTAAGGGAGTGAGAAAATTGTTATTGATATGTGCTAACCGGTTGCGGGATCAGGACCAGAATTAGTTACAAGAACTGCCCCAGAGTTGATTGGCCCAGGCCGGGTAATCCACAAAGGGATTGCGATTGCCCTGGCGAGTCACAATGCGCGCGTGGCGATTGATTTCTTCCTGACTGACCGGGTCCTGGTTGTGCCAGGCGAGCAAGGTGCAAATTTTCCCCAGATTAGCGCCGCTGGTACCGGTAGTATTTACCAATACCAGATTTTCGGTTCCGGTGCTGTCGTTACTGTTATAGCGCACATCCATATAAAACATCATGCGCGCAAGGTCGCCCTTCACTGCATTGCGCGGTTCAAAACTATCCGAGTCGGTGTAGTTACCTGGCGCTTCACCAATACTGGAGCCACCGTTATCAAAATCCTTATTGCCGCGTGTTGAATTTACCGAGGCATCTTCAGGGCGCAGGTGATGGATGTCGGTATAAGCCCAATCGCTTTCATCGGGGAAGCCGTGGCTCTTGGGCCAGGTGTGTTCGCGGTTCCAGGCATCCGGATTGCTATTGCCACTGGAGTTAAAGGTTTTGGCTTGCGAGCGACCGGTGTAAATTAAAATTACATTGCTGGAATTGTTGGGATCTTCATCGGTGTATTTTAATGCTTCCCAGACTTGTGAATAACTCATGCGTGTGTGGTTGCGCGCAGAAATTGTCGCGAGCGAATTTTTTAAATTAGTGCCGGTTAAACCAATGGCACTCGCATAGTAAGCATCAAACCCTGACCAGGTTGCGCCACCGGTTGAAGTGCCATTCACTGTGTAACTTACTTTTAAAGTTGCACCACTGTAACTGGAATAACCCTGCAACAAAATATGCCAGGTGCCGGCAGCCGGCGTAGCAAAACTACAGTTTTCAGTATTGCCGCTGGCGTAGGGGCGGCAGGTGTAACTACTGGTAGTTGGTGCTGTGCCTTGACGTACATAAAGATCCAGGTCGCCAGTGCCGCCCGAAGTTGCAATAGAGAGATTGGATGCATTGGCTGGAACTGCCAACTCAAATCGGGTTTCTGAATTTGCAGCACCACTTAAATTGCTGCGTGTTTCATTATTATTAATGGTGACGCCAAAAACATTTGTACAGAAACAAAAAGCACTTAAACCGAGTAAATATTTGTTCATACCCATAGCTCCTTTGAAAATGAGCCATGAGTATGCTGAACAAATATTGCGGATTGATTATAGGAACAGCGAGTGAAAAACTTCAGTAGCCAGCTGCTAATTTTTAATGGCTAGTAAGGTACCGCTACCCAGCATAATTCCACCAGCGGTAACATTCAGTGCGCGGGTTGCTTTGGTATTGTTAAATAATTTGCGCGCCTTACTGGCGGCATAGGCATAAGCGGCCATCACACCGCCGACGGCGATACTGGCAATGAGCATAATGATTCCTGCATCCAGTAACGACACAGATTGCATATCAATAAATGCGGGAAAGAAACTCACATAAAATAAAATCGCCTTGGGATTGCTTAGAGTAGTCAGCAATCCGGTCGTAAAATGACCCAACGTGGAAAGCGCAGTGACTTCTGGCAATTCTGTACTCATTGGTTTGGCTTTTAGCATTTGCCAACCCAGCCAACACAAATAAGCGGCACCTGCGTATTTAATTATTAAAAACAAATCGCCCATGGATTGGGCCAGTGCAGACAAGCCGTAGAGCGAGAGCAAAATAAATACATAATCACCAAACACAATGCCAACCACAGTGACTAAGCCTTGGGATAATCCCGACGAAATAGAACGGGCGACTACCGCAAATATTCCGGGGCCGGGAATCACGGCGAGAATTAACATGGCGATAAACAGAGAAAGGCTGGTGGTTAGGCTCATTTAGGTTTTCTTTATGAATTCGTTAGTAAACTTATTTATTCGAGTTGCGCGCATTTTTTAAGTCTTCTTTAATGATGCTTAAGTTCATGCTGTGCTTGTTTAATCACTTGCACCGCCGCCGTTAACGCCAGCGTTGCCATAATGGCGGCGACAATTAAGTCTGGCCAATTAGTACCTGTGCCGAATACGCCAATTGCAGCGAGTACCACGGCGATATTGCCGAGCGCATCATTACGCGTACACAACCAGACGCTGCGCATATTGCTATCGCCATTGCGATAAGCGTACAACAAAAATGCCACACTTAAATTTGCAGCGAGTGCGAGCAAACCAATCAGGCTCATGGTTTGTGCATCGGGCACTACACCGGTAACTGCATTCCAGATCGCATGGGCTAACACGCCCACACCAAATAATCCCATAGATGCCGCTTTCAACAGCGATGCTTTTGCCCGCACCTGCACACTCATCGCCAACACCCACAAGCTGATTCCGTAATTGGCGGCATCACCCAGGAAGTCAATCGAGTCAGCCAGCAGCGACACCGAATTGGCACGCTGACTGAAAATAATTTCGATCACAAACATCAGTGCATTAATGATCAGTGCAATCCATAAAATACGGCGGTATTTTGGATCGGGGGAATTAGAAGGCTCATGATCGTGGTTGCAGCAGCTGGCGCCCATGGTGTTCTCCGTCTTTATGTCTTTAAAGACTATCACCAATACGCAGGCTTTTTAATCGCTTTTTTTGGAGTTGGAATTATGTCAGGCAGCAGCGCCTGACGTAATTCTTCGGTTCGAATGTGGTTTCTAGTCCAGTCGGCATACAAGCTCAAGCGATTATTGCCTGGCCTTGCCCGTGTGGATACACCTGGAACTGGTTCTTTGATTGGTAGTATTACGCCAATTCGCAACGCGGGATAGTCATTGCGTAATGCTTTCAGCGTTGGTTCCTGATCTGTATCGTTGGTAATAAAAATAGCTTGTTCCATAAGGGCATGTGTTGCATCACGATAAGCTTCCAGTGCGATGTTCACGTCAGATTGTTTTTCTTCCAAACGCCATATTTTAACGCGGCGGTTTTTATCTGGTGGGTTGCAGTATTCCAGAAATGAGCCTTCTTCGAGGCTGAAATAACCTTCATGAATAGAAATGTGTTGCGGGTATAAATGAGAAAGTGCGCGGTGATAAGTATTTTGTGCTGCACCTGCGGCATCACCATGGGAGGCTAGTCGGGTTTTTATTGGAGCAGTAAAGAATTTGATGTGTAGTAAATCGGCGTCAGGATTGTTCTCGTTAATAATCCTGGCAAATAACTTATAGAGATCCAGCCATTTATAACTGGTAGCTTTCAAACAGCCGTAATAAAGATTAAATCCATCAACATAGCAAACAGTTTTCATCGATTTTCCATTCCCTGAATATGAAAAAACCGCCCGGAGGCGGTTTTTCCGTCCTATACCGATACCAACTGAATGATACCTGCTAAGGATGAGTCGTGAAGCAATTATAACCACGGCCAGTGTCTTGGCAAGGGCTTTTTATTGTGGATTAGCTTTACGATGCACCAACGCATAAAGAATCGGTAGTACCACTAAGGTTAGCAAGGTGGAGGAAATAATTCCGCCAATCACCACTGTTGCTAATGGTCGTTGCACTTCTGCTCCAATCCCTACATTAAATGCCATAGGCACAAAACCTAAGCTTGCGACCAGGGCGGTCATTAATACCGGGCGTAAACGCGTTAATGCGCCTTCGATAATTGCGTTAATTAAATGGCCGGATTCGTGGTAGAGCTGGCGGATAAACGCGAGCATCACCAATCCATTTAATACTGCAATTCCCGAGAGTGCAATAAAGCCGACGCCGGCGGACATGGATAAAGGCATGTCGCGCAGCCAGAGGGCGAGTACGCCGCCGGTGAGTGCGAGGGGGACACCGGTAAAAATAATCAGCGCATCTTTTAATGAACCGAAAGCCATTACCAGTAGTGCGATTACTATTAATAGTGTGAGCGGTACTACGATTGCCAAACGTTTGCTTGCCGATTCGAGTTGCTCAAAGGTGCCACCGTAATCCAGCCAGTAACCGCTGGGTAATTTTACTTGCGCGTTGATTTGCGTTTGTACATCGCGCACAAATGAACCCAGGTCGCGCCCGCGCACATTGGCGGTAACGATAATTTGGCGCTTGCCATTTTCGCGGCTGATTTGATTCGGCGCCGGTGTTAATTCGATGCGCGCAATTTCATTAAGCGGAATAAAATTGGGTTCACCAGCGATAGGAACGGGCAAACGTTCCAGTGCAAGCAAATCGGTGCGTAAATTTTCCGGCAGGCGCACTACAATTTCAAAGCGGCGGTCGCCTTCGTAAATCAAACCTGCACTTTCACCGGCGATGGCTGCGGCAATAAAATCCTGCACTTCATTGACTGTTAAACCGTAAGCCGCCAGTTGCCGGCGTTTGGGGGTAATGGTGAGTACGGGCAAGCCGGTGACCTGCTCCATGCGTGCATCGGCAGCACCGGGAATTTTTTCCAACACTTCCAGAATTTCTGCGGCGGATTTTTGCAGCTGCTCGAGATCATCGCCCACCACTTTAATGCCCAAATCCGAACGCACACCGGAAATCAATTCGTTAAAACGCATTTGAATCGGCTGGGTGAATTCGTAATTGTTGCCGGGTAATTCGCGCACTGCGTCTTCAATCGCGTCCACCAAATCCTGTTTTGGGCGCTTGGGGTCTGGCCACTGGTCGCGCGGTTTTAGAATCACAAAATTATCGGCTACTGATGGCGGCATTGGGTCTGTTGCCACATCGGCAGTACCGATTTTGGCGAAGACTTTTTCCACTTCCGGAAATTCCTTGATGCGATTTTCCAACAGATTTTGCAATTGCACGGCTTGATCCAGCCCGGTGCCGGGAATACGCAGTGCGTGCAGGGCGATATCACCTTCATCGAGTTGCGGAATAAATTCCGAACCCAAACGCGTTGCCAACCACACACATCCGAAAACCAACACCAGTGCACTAGCGAGGATAATTGCTTTGAAATGTAACGCTGCAATTAACAGTGGCTGGTAGCGCGCTTTTAACCAGCGCATTGCGCGGTTTTCATGCTCGGCCACTTTCCCTGTCCCAAAAAAAGTGCCATTCATTAAAAGTGCGATGGCCGCCGGCACAAAGGTGAGCGATAAAATTAGCGCGGCAGTGAGCGCGATAACTACGGTAATGGCCATGGGGTGGAACATTTTTCCTTCCACACCGGTGAGTGTGAAAATCGGCAAGTACACCAGCGTAATAATGCCGACGCCGAATAAGCTTGGGCGAATTACTTCGTTGGTGGCTTCATAGGCGAGTTGCAAGCGTTCTTTTAAACTGAGGCCTGTTTCTCGCTGCGCCTCGCCCAAACGGCGAATACAGTTTTCGACAATAATCACCGCACCATCGACAACCAAACCAAAATCCAGTGCGCCCAAACTCATCAGATTGGCGGAGACTCCGGCCTCCACCATGCCGGTAATGGTCATCAACATAGCGATGGGAATTACGGCCGCCGTAATTAATGCCGCGCGCAAATTGCCGAGCAATAAAAATAATACCGCTATTACCAGCAGCGCACCTTCGAGCAAATTTTTCTGCACGGTATCGATGGTTTTATCTACCAGCTGGGTGCGATCATAAACTGCAGTGGCTGTTACACCTTCTGGCAGCGAGCGATTAATTTCCTCCAGTTTAATTGCCAGGGCGCGCGCGACTGTGCGTGAGTTTTCACCCATCAACATCATCGCCGTACCCAACACAGTTTCTGCACCGTTTTGCGTTGCCGCACCGGTGCGCAGCTCTTTGCCAATCGCCACCTGCGCGAGATCGCTAATGCGCACTTTGACTCCGGTTTGATTGCGTACAATCACATTTTCAATAGCACTGATGTTGTCCAGCTGCCCCGGTGTGCGCACCAATAATTGTTGGCCGTTGCGTTCTATATAACCCGCACCGCGATTATTGTTGTTGGCATTGAGCGCCTTGATAATGTCTTCAAAACTCAACTGCCATTGCAATAATTTTACCGGGTCAGGCGTGATGTGATATTGCCGCGTGTAACCACCAATCGCATTAATTTCCACTACGCCTTTGACTTGCATCAACTGCGGGCGAATGACCCAGTCTTGCAGTTCCCTTAACGCCATAGCATCAAATTTTTCAGCATCCTTTGCTTCCACCGTGTACATAAAAATTTCGCCGAGACCGGTGGCGATGGGCCCCATGGTCGGTGAAATATTTTCCGGCAGAGTGGATTTAATTTGCGCGATGCGCTCGCTAATTAAATTGCGCGCAAAATAAATATCGGTACCTTCGTCAAACACTACGGTAACTTGCGATAAGCCGTAACGGGAAATCGAACGGGTGTAGTGCAGTTTGGGTAAACCGGCGAGCGCGGTTTCCACCGGGTAGGTGATGCGCTGTTCGGTTTCCAGCGGCGAATAGCCGGGCGCTTCGGTGTTGATTTGCACTTGTACGTTGGTGATGTCGGGCACCGCATCTATCGGCAGCCGCTGGTAATTCCAGATCCCCAATCCGATAAGAAAACTGACCGCCGCGAGCACCAGCCAGCGCCGCGCAATGGCGGTGCGTAAAATCGAATCAATCATAGTGCTGGCCTCTTAGTGATCGTGGCTCGCCCCGGATTTCTCCAGGTCGGCTTTGAGGACATAGGCGTTTTCCACCACATAACTGGCACCGGCTTCCAGGCCCTCAACCACTTCGGAATAAGTGCCATCGCTGCGGCCGAGTTCCAGCGCGTGGAATTCGTAAGTGTTAACGCCAGTAGAGGGATCGCCCTCCTGCACAAACACGCCGGTTTGGCCCTTCACTTCTTGCAGTGCACGATTTTCTACCCGCAGAGCAACCTGCGTATCCGCAATACTCACCCAGCCCTCCACTGCTTGATTGGGCACCCAATTGCCGGCGCTGTTATCCACCGGGGCGTGAACTTCCAATGTTGGTGTTTCGCCGTGGCGCGGGGTGATGTACTCAATTCTGGTGCTGGCTTTCTGGCCATCAGCGCTAATGACTATTGCCTGGCCGTTTTTGACCCTGGCGGCATCGGCGGGAAAAGCTTGCAGGTGCAGTTCCAGCACCCGCTCATCGAGGATGCTAAACAGCACGCGGTCTGCCGTGAATTCACCGGCATTCGCATGGCGCTCCACGACGGTTCCGTCAATGGGTGATAGCAGCGGGTATTCGCGCAGGCTCTCGTTGGATTCCACGGTCGCCAGTTGCTCGCCCGCTTTAACGCGGGTGCCGATGGTGGGTTTCACCGAGCGGATTAAGCCGGGGTAGCGTGCCTGTATATGGCTCAGGCGCAGCGGGTCGGCGACTATATTGCCGTAGAGTTTGATGCGTTCCTGTAATACACCTTCTGCGGCTATCGCAGTGGTCAAGCCACTTTTGCCGGCCAAGTCATGGGAGATGGCGACATGATTGCGATTTTCATCTTCGTGTTCGTCGTGACCGTGTTCGTGATCGCTATGGGCTAACAAAGGTGCAGCGACACTCAGGCTGAGGGCCAGTAGTAGGGTTTTTACAACTGTCGTCTTGGCTAAATTAATAGGGAAATTCATGGGGTCACCTCAGAGTCGGTTGCTTGTGTGGCAATTGATTGCGCGGATGCAGTCAACCGCTCCAGTTCAATACGGGTTTCATGGGCGCACAGGGCGGCGCTGATAAGTTCGGCGCGGGTATCCAGCAGTTCGCGTTGGGCCATGGCCAGTTCGAGTGAGCTGTAGCGCCCCTGCTCAAAGGCACTGGCGGTAGCGCGGCTGGCCTCCTGCATTAGCGGCAAAATGCGCCCGCGCAGGCTTTGCACCTCATTCCGGGCTTGCTGGTGGGCAATAAAGGTTTTGTGTAAGCGGGTTTCCAGCTGCAATTTGGCGTTATCTTCGGCTAATTGGGCGGCATCTTGCTCGGCGCGCGCAGTTTGCAGCGCCCCGCTCGCCCGTTTGCCACTGGCGAGCGGCATATTCAGGCCGACCACTACTGCGGTATCGCTGGTCTCTTGCAGCTGGCGCACCCCGGCATTCCAGCCCAGCGCCAATTTGCCTTCCGCCTCGGCCTTGCGCACTTCAGCAGCGCGCAGGCGGGTTGCATCGCCCAGCAACGCCAAATCCGGGTTTTGTGTGAGGCGGGTCTGCCAACTGGCGAGGCTTTGCGGGCCAAACTCTACGGCGTTAGTGAGGGCAAACAAATCGCCGCGCGCGCGGGTGAAATCCGGGGTGGAATCGCCCCAGTAAGCGCTGAGTTGTAAACCCTGTTCATGGACTTGCTGACGGGATTTTTCCAGCGCGATTTCCGTGCGCGCCAAGGCGGCGCGGGCGCGCATCAACTCTGCTTGCGGGGTACTGCCGGCCTGCACGCGTTTGATCAGGCTATCCACCAAGCCCTGCGCCAGTCGCTGGGCTTCTTCTTCTAATTGCACCTGCTCTTGTGCAGCCAACAGGGCGATAAAACGATAATTTACCGCTGCAACCAGATCCAATACCGCCACCCGCCTTTCACTTTCCAACTGCTGCTGGCGCGCCGTGGTTACCGCCAGGCGGCTGTCGCGCTGGCCGCCCAGTTCGAGGATGGAGGCGAAGGAAAGGGTTAATTCTGCCGCATCTGCCCCAGAGTAATTGCCGGTGCCGGCCAGGTTTTCCGCTTCCAACTGGATACGGGTTTCCGGGCGCAGGTCGGCAGTGCTCTGCTCGCCCGCGAGTGCTGCGTGGCGAAACTTATAGCTGGTGAGTTGTGGGTTTTGTTGCAGGCTAAGGCGTATTGCCTGCTGCAGGTCGATCTCCCCTTGGGGCTGTTGCGGGTTGGCTGTCTGCGCAGACACACAGGTAGCCGCACTGGTCAGTAATACCAGTGCAGATAAAAACATTTTCATCACAAATCCTGCCGTTATTGCGCTTGTTGGGCGCAAAGTGATTAATCAGAACTGCGCGGGCAGTTCAGCGAAAAACTATTCACACAAAGAATAATCAGGCAGCGAAGGGCGGTGCGCGCAAAGGTGGGCGAGTAAAGGGAATACGGGTGGGAATAACAGGGGAATAGCGACTAACCAGGGCCGATTTGGGTTGCAGCACCAGTAGCAGCGCTACCACAGCCAACAACATCAACCCCTGATCCAGCTTGGTCAATTTGGCGATGGCGGATTGCAACAAATCGACATCGGCATCCTGGTGTTCCTCATCGGCATGGTGCTCCGGGTGATCGCCCAGCATATGCATATGCACCGATACCGGCGGCTCCTGGCCATCAAAGCAAAAATGGCCATGCGCACCCAACCAGTTGCCGAGCAACCAGAGTGCGAAAGCCAGAAAGGCAAATTGATGAGAAAGTTTGGGCATTAAGTTAAACCGACAAGTACATGGGTGAAGCATAACTGGCGAAACAACAATCAGCAAACCTTCGGTTGAAGGCCTGTGTGTCACGTGCCACAATCTTTTTACTGCAGTAGCGACATCACCTTGAGGTGTAAAAAATGCAAACCCAAACACTGAAACAAGAAGCCCTGGATGCGATTCAACGGTTACCGGACAACGCTGATATAGAAGAAATAATGTATCGCCTTTATGTGATCAACCAAATTCGTCAAGGTATGCAAGAGGCCGCCGAAGGCCAGGGGATTGATAGCGAGCTACTGTTGAAGGACATGGAAAACTGGTGAAACCCTAATGATTAAATGGACTCCCCGTGCTCGCGCTGACTTAAAAGCCATTTACCAGCACATCGCCAAGGATGCACCACTCAATGCAAAAAGAGTTGCCCAAGCGTTGGTCAACAAGGCCGAGGATTCTCTTCAGCATCCGCAAATGGGTAAAAAAGTCGCTGAACTTAATGATGATAATTTACGTGAAATCAGCCTTTACTCCTGGCGTATTCTCTATTACATCCAGCAAGAAACCGTGTATGTGCTGACGTTGGTGCATAAGCGTAGAAACTTGCAGGCGCAAGATATTCCTGCCCACTAATATTCCCCGAACCGCAGGGCGCGGCTCGGGGAGCAGCTTACCTAAAAGCCATTAATCGCAACAAGGTGCTTTTTCAGTACAGCAGAGTAATTCCAAACAACAAGGAACAACTTCTGCCATCACTGCAACAGAACCCAGGCAAAGCAGCGCCATAAGCGCATATTTAGCTAATGCTTTCATAATGCATCCTCAAGAAAAAATAGAATTGATATTTTCCAAAACGGGATGCTTATTGCGGCGGGCGCCAGATCAGGCGAGGGAAACCCGGGCGATAACTGAGGGAGAAAACCAACATCACTATGAGCAACACCGGCACTGTGCTCGCAGGCATTGCCATCATCAACGGCGTTTTCACACAGCCGGGACAATTAGTACTGGCGCAATGCATACTCGGCGCGCAGTCATCCATACCCAGGCAACAATCGTCCAGCAGCCACTGGTACAACCCTGTGTGGTTGCACACAAAAACCAGTGTTAGCAAGGCGATTAATGAACGCACAGAACAGCTCCGGCGGTGAAATAAAAAATGCTGGGGAATGAGCATCAGAATACGCCCGTTGCTGATTAGTTGGCAATGGCGCTGCAAAGTTCACTGCTGCTTGGGTAGACCAAAGGAAATAATTGCAGTGAGGGTGATAAACCCGGCGGAGATCCACAGGCACAAGGATAAACCACCCTGCTGATACAGATAGCCAGATAACAAAGTGCCGATCAACCGCCCCAGTGCATTGGCCATATAGTAAAAACCGACATCGAGTGACACACCATCGGCGCGGGCGTAACTGACAATTAAAAAACTGTGCAGTGCGGAATTAATCGCAAACACAATACCGAAAATAATCAGGCCACCAATTAATATGGGGGTGATAAAGGGGGCGATAGCCAGTGAAGTGTTTAGTATCTGCGCAAGCAGCAAGGTGACCAGTGCAAGCGCGCCGGCCCAAAGGAAGGCGGCGTTGCGACCGGGAATTTTTCCGGCACTTGTGCCGAGCAAGAGCGGTGCGAAAGATTGAATAATCCCGTAGCCAATCACCCAGCTTGCTAAAAAGCCGCCGGTCTGCCAAAAATTCCATTGCAATTGGCTGGACAAAAAAACTGGCAGTGCAACTACAAACCAGATATCGCGCGCGCCAAATAAAAATAGCCGCGCGGCCGATAAACTATTAATAGCCCTGCTTTTGGAAAATAATTCGCGAAATTTTGGTTTGTTTTTGGCTTTACCCAAATCTTGCTGCAGTAATACTAGGCTTGCCAGCCAAGTACATGCAAGAACAACGGCCATTAATAACACCGAGGCTTTAAAGCCGACCAACGCCAGCAGTGCGCCGCCGAGAAAAAATCCCACACCTTTCAGTGCATTTTTAGAACCGGTTAGTAACGCCACCCATTTAAATAACCTGCCCTGTTGTTCGGCGGAGACTAATTGCTTGATCGCACTTTTCGCGCTCATTTTATTTAAATCTTTGGCGATACCGGACAGCGCTTGTGCGGCCATAACCAAAGGTACACTTAACCAGTGTGTGGGCACTGCCAGCATTGCCAGGGCAACGACTTGCAAGCCCAGACCAATATTCATGGTGCGATTTAAGCCAATGCGTGCGCCCAGGTAACCACCTAATAAATTGGTGACTACACCAAACAATTCATAAAACAAAAACAGCGCGGCAATTTGCAAAGGGCTGTAGCCCAGTTGATGAAAATGCAAAACCACCAACATGCGCAAGGCGCCGTCGGTGAGCGTGAACGCCCAGTAGTTGCCGGTGATGAGGGAGTATTGTTTTAGTGCAAGGGAACTGTTCATATTTTTAATAGATAATTAGTTTTCTTTTTCGCGTGTGGCTGATAATGCAATGCATGCACGGATGGGATCGGAAAGGGTTTTTGCAAAGGAGGCAGGTGTAAAATCCGGCAATTTCTAGCACTCTGTATATATTGCTTTCCAAACATATAAAGTTTCGTATATTTAAGCAAGGACTCGGTAACACTTGAAGAGTCATAAGTCTGCGCGCTAGCATAGGTTTAAATCAATAGATGAACTACTAAATTATATGATGGCTAATTTGAGACTACTTGGGCATGCAGTGCTATGGGTATGGTTGATCCTGTTTGTTTATTGCCTGATGTTTATTGTTTTAAATTTAAAGGATCAACCTCCTTCTGCGACCATGATTGAATATCAGCAGGCGTGGACTAATAGAATCAAGTTAGATCCTGAAGATAACGGCTATCTGTATTTATTAGGTTTTAATACAGCAGAAGGCCTGGCCCCCAAAAAAGCAGGTATAGATCGCCTCTCATGGCTGGAATTGCAGAAAAATAATAGCTATGCAGATCCGCTTCTATTCCCCGATGGCAGTTTTGATTTTCGAGCAAAAATACCCAAACCCATCAAGCAATTATTAGATAGCTGCAAGGTCGTAAACGATCAGTGTGCTGCGTTATTAACAACCTTGATTGACGAATTGGCATCGCCCTCCGCCGCCGAAACTTTATTGATGCAGCGCTATTTTGAATTGCTATCTCATGGAGGTTGGCGGGAAGAGATAATGGGCTATAACTTTCCGCTGCCCGATTATTCACAAGTCCTTGTGACGCAGCAGCTGATATTTGTTCGTTCCTTTACTAATAAAGAATTGAAAAATTTGGCATTGGCCGAGTTTTTAAATAGAGATCAAAAATTCTGGAGAATAGTACTAAAAAATTCTGATTATATGGTTACAAAAATGATTGCGGTAGCAGCCATTAAAAATAATTTAATATGGACAAATCAGCTGTTATTGAAGTCTGGCGACGAAGAATTTCGTGAACATCTATTGTTGTCACTTAAGCGGCCATTTAACGAGGAAGAGCTGTCGTTGCAGCGTTGCTTTGTTGGAGAATGGATAAGTTCAAATTTGAGTTTTGAAGCAGGCTTTTATAGTCGCCATTTAACACCCGCCGAAATATGGGTGGCTGAGCTTATCTATAAACGGGTTGATTCAATGAACCAAATGGCGGAGAGATTGAGTTTGATCCAATCCAGTGTGGATGTGACAATTGATAAATTTGAAAATGCTTTAGAAAACTATAACAAACTTGAAACATCAAAGTCGCCATCTTTAGTAAATTTTATATTAAAGCCATATAACCCGGGAGGAAAAATATTAATGGATATTGCCGAGCCTCCGTATGCATCCTACGTGGTCCGCACTAAAGATCTGGAAGCTTTTCGTCGTGGGTTACTGGCAAGTATTGAATTGATGGGAAATCCACAGCTTGATCCCAATACACTTACTGATAGATCGCTCTATAAATCCAAACCTTGGGTAATCGACGAGCAACAAAGAACGATTACTGTGACCGGTTTAGGTGCGGATTCTCGCGCAGTACAAACCTACTATTACTAACGTTAGTTTTATGGCAGATGATTAAGTTCGTTTTGACTTTTTGCCAGTGTGCGACAAGGCTTCAGCATATCCAGCGCCGGGTTATAAATCCGGGTTTGAATATTCAGTAAACCCAACACCGTATGAAATAAATTGTCATGCGAGAAATCGTTATCACCAGTGTCTTTTAAGCATTGGCGATCAATCCTGTTTGCCTGGGAAAACTCATCGGACAGCCAAAAGAAAAACGGTACGTGTTTTTGTTCTGTTGGTGCAATGGCGTAGGGCATGCCGTGCAAGTAGAGGCCATTTTCACCGAGTGACTCACCATGGTCAGATAAGTAAATCAGTGCGGTATTGTATTGGGATGTTTGCTGTTTTAACCATTCAATGGCGTTATTCAAAAAATAGTCGGTGTAGCGAATGGTGTTGTCATAGGCATTGATAACTTCAGCGCGTGTGCAGTGTTGCAATTGATTGGTTTTGCATACCGGTTTAAACACTTCAAAAGCGGTGGGGTAACGCTGTGAATAGTCCGGGCCGTGACTGCCCTTTTGATGCAATACAATCACCTTGTTGCGCGTGTTCATCGCCTGGAGTTTTTCATTTAATTGATGCAACAGTATTTCATCGAAGCATTCGTGTTTATTGCACAGCCCATCTACAGCGAGATGTTGCACGTCCTCATAGGTGACTCGATTACAGGTGCCTTTGCAGCTGGAATTATTGTCCCGCCATAACACATCAATGCCAGCGTGTTTAATCACATCCAGCAAACCTTCTTGCGCTTTGGCTTTGTTATCGGAATAACCTGAATGACCCAGGGATGAAAACATGCAGGGTACAGACACGGCAGTTTCTGTGCCGCAGGAAATAACTTTGGAGAAGTTGATAATATTTTGTTGCGCGAGCAACGGGTTGGTATCCCGCTGGTAGCCGTTAATGGAGAAATGATCAGCGCGCGCGGTTTCACCCACCACCAAAATAAATAAGGTGGGCTTTTGTTGGGCCTTACCCAAGGCATTTATTGCTGCATCATTTTCAATAGGTACGACGGTTATTGCGTGGCTGCTATTGGAAAAATAAGAGGCGGTGGCATAAACCACATTGAGTGGATTGGCCATTTGACGGATATTTTTATGATTGCGAAAAAAAGACGCATAATCGGCCGACATACTAATAATTAAAATCAGGCTGGCGAGCAAGGCAGCGCTGGTAAATTTTAATTTACGCCAGAGTTCTTTTTTAAGGCTGAGAAAACCTATCTTCATTCTAAAGATTTGCAACGCCGGGAGCAGGCCCAGTACCAGAAAATAGAGAATCAGTTTTATATTGACCAGATCCTGCGTTTCAGAAAAATCTGTTTCCATCACATTCTGAATCATCAGGCGATGAATCACTATACCGTAGGTATCCATAAAATACGCCGTACCTGCAGCGACAAACAATAAGATACCGAGCAGGATTTTGCCAATATACGGCAAGGTCAGCAGGCTAATAAAAATAAAATTTAACAACCAGAGCACCAGGGCAATATTTGCCAAAAATAGCAGGCCCCTGAAATGGGATAGATCCAGCACCTGTATCGCCGCACTAAAAAATGCCAGGTTATAGAGTGCGATTAGCAGCAATGAAATAACTATCGCCAGACCAGTGCTGCCAATTTTTTCCGATAACCGGACATTAACCGCAGTCAGTGAAAGACTATTTAGCTTTCGCAGCGAAAATTCCAAATCCATCATTGTTCTCGAATAGCTATTGGCGTGAATTGTGTGTGACGGGATCTTGCAAAAAAGACGAGATAAAGGGCGAGGCAATAAAACCAGCAGATGGCGAGCGTCCATAGGTCATGAGAAATAAAATGGGCGCCGCGAATTTGCTGGGTAATGCCAAAAATAATTCCCGCCAGCAAGGCACCACCCAAACCGAGCCAACGCAATGGAGATTGGAAATACAATCCAAAAAAATAAAGTGCTACCCAGCAGTAGCCAGCGCTGGCATGGCCAGCGGGAAAACAACCCGCACCATTGCGTTGAAATAATTGCTGCACCAGATTGGCGTAGGGCAAGTGCCCGCCATAAATGTCGAATTCCCAGGGACAGGAAATAGCGAGAGAAGCTTTAAGGCTGCTTACTAACAGGCTGCCGCCCAACAATGCCAATAGTAAATAGGCGAGCGGCTTGCGCAGGCTGGACCAGGGGGCATAGCCCCCGCTGGCAATTAGCAGCAGCAATACCAATAGCGCAAGCAAAATGGAAAGGCTGCGCCCACCTTTATGGATCAGGGTTTCTGCCAACCAGGTGTTTTTCCACAGCCAGTGATTGCCTTGCAGGTGATAGAAATAATCGGCAAGCGTTTTATCAAGATTAAAAATAATAATCAGCGCTGATAGTGCAAGCAGGCCATAGAGCGGATATTGATAGTGATATTTCAGAAATGCGGTTTTTTCCAACATCATGGCCACAGTCTTCTGGTGAGTAGAGTGCCCATCCTAGGGCGCCAAACTTAAGGAAAACTTAGCCGGGGGAAAAAAGCGACGGAGAATCCAGAGCATTGCTCTATACTGATCGGTCAGTTACTTGCTTTTGGTTATAAAAATAAGATGATGAAAACCCCGATTTTTAATATCCACGACCTTATCCTCGTCCTTACCCTTGCGGTGTGTGTCTTGCTGGTTATTTTCCAGTGGTTGCTCTCCAAACAAAAAACCAGTGCCTCCTGGTTGCTGAGCGGCTTTTTTGTGGGTGTGGGTTTAACTGCATTGTGTAATTTGTTGTTGTGGAATGATTACATCCAGAGCGATGCTGCAGCGGCGAAGATCCTCCTTTCTTGTGTGCTTGCCACTGCGGTAGTGGGAAAAAGTGTGTGCCTGTATTTTTATGTGGTGGCAATTACGCGCGCGCAATTTCACTGGCGTTGGCCTTATGCCCTGCATGGGGTAACGCTGCTCGCGATTATGATATTAATTGCGGCGGCTGAACTGGATTCAGATCGCTTGCGTTTTTTAATTACCAGCGATTCCGAAGCTCGTGTGCGGGTGACCAATTTTTTCTGGCACTGTTTGAAAACTCTGCCAGTTATTTATGCACTGGCAGCTGTGTGGGTGGCCTTACAGTACAAACAACAATTAAAAGAGTTTTATTCCACCTTTAGCTTGCAGGCCCCGCTGTGGTTATTGTTGCTGACGCTGGGCTTTGCATTGAACTGGAGTTGGTCGCTGGTGGTGCATGTGTTGGGGCAATCGGTGGGCATCCAGTTGGCAGATATGTTTGGCATTGCCGATAACTACATCACCTTTTTGCTGGTTAATGCGCTCTTTGTGTACAGCTTGTTGTACGCCCATGAGCTATTAGTGACTAAAGAAAAACCGGCGGAAAAAGAAATTGCTGCTGTAGCAGAAATATCGCCCGATGCCATTGAGCGAATTCGCCGCACTATGGAAGACCAACAGCTGTATTTAACGCAGAATTTAAATATTGAAGAGTTTGCCAAACATGTGGGTATTCACTACCGCGAGGTTTCCAGCATTATCAACAAGCACTTCAACACCAATTTTTTTGAGTTTGTAAATGAATATCGTGTGAATAAAGCCAAGCAAATGCTAGTGGATAAAAATCACGCCGACATGACGATTCTGGATATTTTGCTGGAGTCAGGCTTTAACAGCAAATCATCGTTTCACCGCTTTTTTAAACGTTATACGGGAATGTCGGCGGCGGATTTTAGAAAGCAGAATTTGAATCCCCCCTAGCCCCCCTTTTTCAAAGGGAGGAATCTGGTGCGCATTTCGAATTTAGTAGAAATCGTTTTATATTTGCACATCGAACTTACATCTTGAATTAAGACTAGCTACAACCTAAGCAGCTAAAAATTAGCACTCCCAAGTTCCCCCCTTTGAAAAAGGGGGGTTAGGGGGATTAAGCCTTTCAGCAACCACAGTAAAAATTTTTCCCACCACACGCTCTATTTCAAAGATGACTTGCCTGTTATCAAATCGAATGACTAGCAATCCCATCGCTTTCATCGCCCTATCTCGTTCTTTATCTTGCGCTTGGTATTCAGGTAATAAATGTTGTGATCCATCCAATTCAATCACTAACATGGCAGCGGCTGAATAGAAGTCAGCAATATAACCACCAATAGGTTTTTGACGATAAAACTGAACCCCCAGTATTTGTTTACGTCGCAAGCGCAACCAGAGGATTTGTTCTGCATCAGTCATGCAGCTGCGGAGTTTACGTGAGAAGGGTTTAAGAGTTCTGTTATAGGGGAGCATTGTTAAGTCCTTTTAACTGTGAGATTGGGATTATTGCATGTTTAATCCCCCCTAGCCCCCCTTTTTCAAAGGGGGGAATCTGGTTCGCATTTCGAATTTAGTAGAAATCGTTTTACATTTGCACTTCGAACTTACACTTTGGATTAATGCTAGCTACAACGTAAATGGCTAAAAATTAGCACACCCAAGTTCCCCCCTTTGAAAAAGGGGGGTTAGGGGGGATTCAAATTATTTTCTGCGACCAGCTAGCAGTAATCCACCCAATGCCAATAATCCCCAGAGCGAAAATAATCCACCGCCTCCGCCACCACCAGAATTACCCCCTGTTGTTGCAGTAGAGCTGGCTGCTTTTGAAGATGCAGTTGTGCTACTGGCCATTGCACTGCTTGCTGCACTTGAACTAGCTGCTGTACTGGAAACAGCAACAGAACTTGCACTGGAACTGCTGGCGGGTTCATCAGTCGGTGGTGTGCCTGCATAACCCATGGCGTTTTCTTTAGTGAGCGCGAGTACCAGAACGCCATTTTTTACCAGCGCATTTTCCGGTGCGAAATCTACCCGGTTCATATCAAAGCTCCAGTTGGCTTTGCTCCAGCGGCTGGTGTCAAAGGTATCAAAGTCATCGCGCCAGCCACCTTCAAAACTTTTTGTGGTGGCGTTGTAAGTTTTGTAGTCGATGTAATTCACGAATTGATATACCGGCAATACCGAATCGTCCCAGGCGCCAACCCATTCAACAGATTCAGATGACCAAATATTAAAACGCAAGCTCTGTGCATTGGTGAGGCTGGTAACGGTACTGGTACCGGTGATGCGACGCACTTCCACGCCGTCCACAAACCAGGCGAGATAATCCGGCGTCCACTCCAACACATAGGTGTGGTAGGCATCAGCCAGTGATTGCGGCGCGGTATGTAATTGTTCGGTGTGAATGGTGGGGCGCGAGCTGCCGAGAATCACATTGCTCTGCCATTGGGTCGCATTATTTTTGCCAAAAATTTCGATATCGATTTCTTCCCAGAAAGTACTGCCAATTTCCGAGCCGTTTTTGTAAGTAAAGAAGGTGGATAAGACACCACTTGCTTTAGCGACCTGCATGCGCATTTCGTAACGGCCGTAGAGATAACTCTGGTTTGAATAGATCTCTGCACCTTTATAAGTTTTAGCACTGGCTACGCTGGTGACCAGGCTTGCGCCCAGGGCTAGCAGAACAACAAAAATACTGCGCATGCTTGTTACCTCTTTAACACTCGGTTGATACACAAAATAAAAACGGGATTGGGGCCCTAATCATTTACCCCAACCCCAAAGGCTGTAAAACACTATTGTTCAGAAATTCCTAGTTAATTTTAGTCAGTTTGAGCCAGTCGATATTGAAACCACCGCTATTTGCATAGATCGCTAAATTCTGTGCGCCGGCGGGCAAATAAATATCGTGATAGATCACCCAGTAGGTTCCCCAGCCACCGGTGTTGGGTACGCTGATGGTGCCCAAGCCAACGCCATTTTTATCCAGCGTAAATTGCGCGGTGGTGAGTGCCGAAGCGACTTTGTATTCCACGCGATAGGTGCCGGCTTGCGGGATATTCACATTGTTGTATTTGAACCAGTCACCTGCATCGATATAACCCACTGTGCCGCCAGCGACAGTCACGCTGCCGCCCACTTCGTTAAAGGTTTCGGCTTCGATAAATACGCTCGGGGCTGGTGTTGTACCGCTATCCACCGGCGGTGTGCCGGTATAACCGGTTTGGCCTTCTTTGGTGAGCGCGAGTACCAGGGTGCCGTTTTTCACGACTACGTTGTTGGGGTCAAAGTCGGCCAGGTTTTCGGCGAAGGTCCAGTTGGCTTTGCTCCAGCGCGCGGTGTCAAAGCTGTTGAAATCATCGCGCCAGCCGGTGCCAAAGGTATTGGTGGCGGCAACCCAGGGTTTGTATTCGATGTAATTTACAAACTGATACACCGGCAGGATGCTGTCGCTCCAGGGGCCAACCCACTCGGCGATACTGGCGGCCCAGAGGTTAAAACGCAGGTCCTGGGGGTTGGTCAGGCTGGTGACAAACTGGCCGCCGGTGATGCGGCGTACTTCGGCACCGTCTACAAACCAGGCGATGTAATTGGGCGTCCACTCCAGCACATAAGTGTGGTAGCCATCGCCCAATGAGTAGGGCATGGTGTGCACGCCTTCGGTTTTGGTGGTGGGGCGATTGGTGCCGATAATCACATTGCTTTGCCATTGGGTGGCATTGTTCTTACCGAAGATTTCGATATCGATTTCCTCCCAGAACACTCCCGCCTGCTCGGAACCGGGTTTGTAGGTGAAGAAAGTGGAGAGCACCCCGCTACCTTTGGCGACCTGCATACGCATTTCGTAACGACCGTATTTATAGGTCTGGCTGGAGACTATCTCGGCGGCCTTGTAGGGCTTGGCGAAAGTGGGACTGGTAAAACTGATAGCGGCGGCGAGCGCAAAGAGCACGCCGGTAAAGCGGTTGAGTGTAAACATAGCGAGTACCTTTTATCTTTATTAGAAACGCTGTATGTCGTTAACAGAAACTTCTGTAGCAGACACTTGTGGTTGAGTGGCAACAACCGAATACCACGTTGCCTATGTTGCAGAGGTGCGAAACAGGCGTCGCACCAGTTTGCGCAGCTTGCGTAAAATGGTGCGGAGCAGTTTGGCCGTGTCCCGGACATGGCACGTAAAAAAGTAAAAATCGCTGCAACCTTTCCCAAACACGTCCGTAGATAGGATTAACAAAACGCAAATTGAAGGAAACCTGTGTCCAATGACGCTCGCTGACGATAACCAGGATGATCGGTTAATTAACCTGATTGCCCGCTGCGCCCTGCGCGATCAGGCCGCGCTGAAACAACTGTTTGACCAGGTCGGCCCCTACCTGAATGCGGTTGCCTGGCGGATTCTGAAATCCACCGACCTGAGTAACGAGGTATTGCAGGAAGCCTTCCTGCAAATCTGGAACAACGCTGCCAGCTATCGGCCGCATCTGGCCAAGCCACTGACCTGGATGGCGAGCATCACCCGCTACCGCGCGTTGGATCGACTCGACAAGGAAACACGCACCGGTAAACACACCCGCGCTCTGGAAGAAGAGGAAGACTTTCCCGGTGGCGATGAGCCGGAGCAGGCGCTAGGTGCTAGCCAGCTACGTTTTCACCTGCACCAGTGTCTGGCCACCCTGGGCGATAACATCAAACGGAGTATTGAGCTGGCCTACTTGCAGGGCTATTCGCGCGAGGAAATCGCGCAGAAGTTGTCGACCAACACCAACACCGTTAAGTCCTGGCTCCACCGCGGCGCCGAGAGGTTAAGACTATGCCTGGAAACCAAACAACAGCCACAGGCCTAAACGAACCGCAACTGGCATTTGATTATGTCACTGGCGTAATGCGCGGCAGCGAGCGCAAACGGTTTGCCGAGCGCCTGCAGCGCGATGCCGATTTGCAGGCGCAAGTAAGTTATTGGGAAGAGGAATTGATGCGTCTGAGTGACAAGGAACAAGTGTTGCGCCCGGAAGAGGCTACCTGGGACAAAATCGCCGCGCGTATCAATCGCACCCAGCCCCAGGCGCGCAGCCTCTGGTCGCGCTGGTTCTGGCAAAGTGTCAGCGCCGCAACCTGCATTTTATTTGCAACCTTTGTGTGGTTGACGCATGGCAATTCGGCCCTGCAACAACCCAATGCCGATTATGTTGCGGTATTAACCAATGAAGCCGGTGCCGCACAGTTAACCGTATTAACCGCCAATGGCGGTGCGAAGCTCTGGTTGAAATGGGGCGATGTTGAAATTGCGGCGGAGAAAAACCTGCAGCTTTGGGCGATTTCCAAACGCGATGGCCAAATTCGTCCACTCGGTGTGTTTGCCGCGACCGATGGCAAGGAATTACCAATTACTGTGGCGCAGTCGCGTTTGATCAAAGACTCGTCACACCTGATTCTCACGGAAGAAGATGTGGGTGGTTCACCTCTGGATGAACCGAGCGAAACCATCATCGCCAAAGGGGTTTGTGTATTGCTGGCAAAAACGGAGAAGACGATATAGGGATTTTTTAGGGACTGTAATGGGTAGGGAATGGAAGATCAGGGAATGCTATGGATGGTTGAAGGGATGTTGATGTGAATCAAGAGCGACAGGACGCCAGATCGAAGGACTTTGCAGGACAAGTTCAGGATGAATTAAGGAGAGCAGGATGAATCAAGGAGAACCGTATGGATCAAGGAGCAGGATGCATCAGGACGGGCCAGGACAAGTTAATAGTGGCAGGAAGCCTGGTCATGGAGCTGTGAAGGAGTGACCGCACAGGAAAAGAGTTTTTTAGGGAATTAATTAACAGCAGCCAGCAATTTAGCTTCTATAATGCGCCGCCTGAATTTGCATTTGTGCAAACAGGCTGCGCATTTTTTTTAGCAAGGAAAAAAGTGGCTAGTTATGAATAAAATCCTGTGGATATTAATAGTATTGCCTGGCATTTGGGTTAAGCATGCCAAGGCGTTGGAACTGACATTTGCTGATCAAAATCTAACTGCCTGTGTGCAAGACATCATTAATAAAAAACAATGGCAAGCGCTGGAGCAAATCACCAGTGTGGAATGCCACTCCAAAAAAATTGCTTCGCTTGCGGGTATAGAGCAATTAACCAAACTGCAAAAGCTCTCGCTCTATAACAACAACCTGAGTGAGGTAAGCCTGGGCAATTTGCCCGAGCTGCGCCATATCAACCTCGCCAAAAACCAAATCACCCGGACCAAATTTGTGCAACTGCCTGCATTGGCAGAGTTGTATTTATTTGGCAATCGCCTGGAAAAATTTGATTTGCAACAATTGCCTGCACTCAAATTGTTGAAGATTAATGACAATCGCATCCTGACGTTTACCTACCAGGATCTACCGGCGCTGGAAAAAATTTATATGTTCAACAATCTCATGGAACATGTGGATATTTATCACCTGCCCGCCATGACTTATATGGACGCGCGTCAAAACCCCATGCCTGATCCACTTTATGAAGAGATGGACAAAATCAAAGGCGTCACCTTTTTACATGATGGCAATGCCGAAGACTGGCAATAATTTTTAAGATAATTTCTCCCAAGGTTGGCACTATCAATGAAACAAATATTCTTACCGGCATTAATCAGCAGTATGTTGGTG